>CAYWBV010000087.1:0-13410 GCA_964455785.1 uncultured Maribellus sp. | reverse complement strand
AGGTTAGGTAAAAAAGGTCCTGCGGTTGGAACGCGGGACCTTTGGAACTAACCCAACCAATAAAACGAATTGAATTAATCTTTTAAAAGTTGACAAATTTATGAAAAATTTTGATGAATGGCGAAAATGGAAAAAATGGAAACTGGTCAGGACGAGTAGGCTTCTTGTTGCAGTTTTATTTGGTATTCAGTTGCTTTTTATGCTGAATGTATCTGGCCAGCAGGTTGTAACGGTTAGTGGAACAGTTACCGATACACAGGGACAGGCATTGCCCGGGGCCACAGTGGTAGAAGAGGGGACTACGAACGGCACTATCACCAATACTGACGGTGTTTATACGATTACCGTACAAGGAAATGCCACACTGATTTTCTCGTTTGTGGGAATGAAAACTCAACGTGTTACTGTGAACTTAAGAACAAAAATTGATATTAAATTCGAAGAAGAAAGTATTGGTTTGGAAGAAGTGGTTGCAATTGGGTATGGTACACAATCTCGTAAAACATTAACCACCGCAATTTCAAAATACGAACCTGGAGAGTTGTCCAATATTCCGATTAACACTGTTGGGGACGGATTAAAGGGAAAAATCTCAGGAGTTCATGTGTACAGTCGTTCGGGACAGCCCGGTGAATCACCTGATATTCGTATCAGAGGAGGTTCATCTATTCAGAAAAGTAACGAACCGCTGGTTTTAATTGACGGATTTGAGAGGAGTTTGGCTGACATAAATCCTCAGGATATTGAGTCTATTGAGGCATTAAAAGATGCAGCAGCAACTGCTATCTATGGTGCACGAGGTTCTAATGGTGTAGTTTTGGTAACGACAAAACGCGGTAGTCTTGATGCGAAGCCTCAAATTACATTTGAAGCAAATCTGAGTCATCAAAATATTGAAAGGTACTATGAAAGAGTAAATGGGGAACAGTTTCTTTCTTTGTCAAGGCCAGCATTGGCAAGAAGCCCTAATCCAGGATGGTTGACAACCAAAGGATATGCGGCAAGTACGAATAATGCTGAAGATTCTTTTATTGGACTACGTTTTTTAAATTCGGGAGAAACTCCTCCAGAAGGATGGAAAACAATGCCTGATCCATTGGATCCATCTAAAACATTAGTGTTTGTAGATAATGATCTTGCGGATGTTATTTTTAATCCGGCATTGAGGCAGAATTATTATCTTGGGGCATCAGGTGGCTCGCAAAGTATTAAATATTCAGGTGGGATAGGATATACAGACGATCAGGGAGTTGCTCTTTCTACCGGATGGAAGCGGATTACGGCACGCGCCAACACTGATATTAAGGTTTCCGAGAAATTAACCGTATCAACTGATTTTGATTTTATTGAAACACATCCACAGGATTATTCCAGCCAGAATAATGGAATATCACGCCAAGCTATGGGAGCACCAACCCAAAAGATATATATGGAAGACGGTACTCCTGCCAGAGGATATAATGCATCATCTACTGCTCCATTGTTCTGGGATTATATCTATTACAGGGATCAGGTGGTGAGAAGTTTTAGTGTCGGATCCACAATTGATTACAATGTTACAGACCATCTGAATGCCTCTGTCTCGGGAAAACATTTTATTAGGAACAGTCAGTTTGATGGTTTCCAGAGAGCCAATGTTTTTAATACCCTACGTCCGGCGACGAGTACCTTCAACGAAGTGGTTATTGACCAGGTTGAAGGATTACTGAAATATAATCAAACGGTAAAGAATCACAATTTTACTATACTCGGAGGGATGTCTTACCGTGAAGTAAACAACAAAAGTCTTTCAGCAGGGGCACAGGGAGCAGCTTCGGATAAAGTAATGACATTAAATGTGTCGCCAGAAAAAACAGAAGCCAGTTCGAGTTTGAGTGATGAAGTATTAATCGGGATGTTTGGAAGGATAACCTATAACTACAAGCAAAAATATTTGTTTTCGGCGTCGGTCAGAAGAGATGGTTCATCACGTTTTGGAGCGGATAACAAATGGGGTGTATTTCCAAGTTTCTCTGCCGCATGGAACATTTCGGATGAAGGATTTTTTAATAATCAGGGCCCCTTCTCTAATTTAAAAATCAGATCAAGCATCGGACAGACTGGAAACAATTCCATAGGTCTGTACACAGCTCAGGGAGCTTATTCTCTTTCCTATGTATATGAAGGGAATGCGGGAATCAGGAATACAACTATGCCTAACAGAGGGCTAACTTGGGAAACAACAACCCAATGGGATGCTGGAATTGACATAGGATTGTTCGACAACCGGATCAAGTTAGTTACTGATTTTTACGATAAGAGAACGAGGGATCTCTTGTTTAGTGTTCCTCTTCCCAACACTTCCGGATTTGGTAGTATTGAATCCAATATTGGAACAGTCAGATTCTACGGTTATGATCTGGAACTTTCAACCATTAATATTAAAACAAATCATTTTAGTTGGACAACAAGCTTTACAATAAGCGGGAATAAAAATGTTGTTCTGAAGTTGCCGGATAACGGACGAGATAAAAACAGAATCGGAGGATGGGTCGTACCTGATGGCGAGGATTTTGGAGGTATCGCAGAAGGAGAACCATTATATCGTATCTGGGGATTTAAAATCGACTATATAATTGACAATGAGGAACAGGCCGCTAACGCCCGTTGGGACTACTGGGCCCAGGGATGGGATTACGAGACCAAAACGAAAACATTGGGGAAAAAATTCCCCGGAGATTATGAATGGTGTGACAGGGACGGAGATGGTAAAATTACGGAATATGACCAGTTCGAATTGGGAAGGTCGGTACCTCATACTGTTGGAGGTATTGGAAACACCCTGACCTATAAAAATTTCACCTTACGGATTTATATGGATTATGCATTGGGGCATTCACAATTGGATGAACAATTTGGGTATAGTATGATGAGCACATTTAATAATAATGTGGCGATGCCAATCCAAATTCTGGGTGCATGGAAAGAACCGGGAGATGCTGCAAAAACCAAGTGGGCGAGATTTGCTCCACACGATACAAACGAAGGAAGAAATTACAGACGCGTGAGCGATGCCAGACTCTTTAAAAATGATTTCCTGTGTATCAGAGAAGTATCGTTAAATTACGAGATTCCAAACAAATTAATCGACAAGTGGGGAATAAAGGATGTGAATGTATATCTTTCCGGTAATAACCTACATTATTTTACGGAAGTACTTGCAACTCCTCCAGACTACTCGTCCGAAGTTAATGGTTCTGATGTTGGATATCCTCCAATCAGAAAAATCACATTGGGGTTAAAAGTAAATTTCTAAAGATTTAAATTTTGACAGAAATGAAAAAGATCAGTAATTTTTTATGGATAATAGTAATTATATTTTCTGGAATCGCCTGCAATGATTTGCTTGATGTTTCTCCCAAAAGTAGTATCACTGTTGCATCGATGTGGGAAAGTCCGGAAGATGCTATGGGAGCCATGTATGGCGCATATAACCAGTTCCGTTCGGCATATGGATCCAATTATCATAACTGGGGCGATTATCGTACAGGGTTTTATGGAGATGGTGTCCAACCGGGATCGTTTTACAAAGCAAATCTTTGGAATAATACGTTAGTTCCGGATGATGATGGTTGCGATTGGGGTTCGATTTATACTCTAATTAATGATTGTAATCTGATATTAAAATATGTCCCCGAAATTGAATTTACCAATTCAAATGATAAAAATTTCATACTCGGAAACGCCTATTTTTTACGTGCTTTTGCTTATTTCAATATTGCGAGAATTTGGGGAGATGCACCAGTTTTAATTAATCCGCATGAATCGGCGGCACAGGAAGGAATGTTTCCGGCCAGAAATCCCGCAGAGGAAGTCTTTACCCAAGCAGAAGAAGATATCGAACAAGCCGTTAGTTTGATACCAGGAGGATATATTAAAGGGAAAGGAACAGCATCTAAAGAGACTGCCAACATGCTGAAAACCGACATTTATTTATGGAGAGCAAAAGTTAACGGGAAAGATGTTCTGAGCAAAGCCAGTGAGGCCATCGATTATGTTCTTGGAACCACTAAATATTCATTGTCCGACAGTTATCAAAATGTATTTACGGATGACAATAATGGTGAATTGATGTTATCTGTTATCTATGATCTGAATGAAACAACAAGAAACGAGGGATTTATCCAACCTACGGCAAATGTTCCTGCTGTTATACAAAATAACCCGGTTGCGGTTCAAAGCGGAACAAATTGGTACAATCTCATTGAATCATACCGCGACTTTTTACAGGAAGACCCGAATGATTCCCGGGCAAAAGTCAATGCTCTCGATTTTAATTATGAGGCGGGAGGAGAAGTTAAATACTATCTCTGGGTTGATAAATATAAAGGCAGTTTGGTCTCGGGTACAAGAATTTTTGATTCAGATTATAGAGTTTACAGGTTTGCCGAGGCAATTCTTTTTAAAGCGGAAATCTTGAATGAAACAGGACAGACCGAACAAGCTATACAAGAGTTAAATAAAATTGCCAAAAGAGCTTATGGAATCGATAATTATTACTCTTCGGCTTTTACAAAAGCTGAAGTTGATAACCTAATTTTAGATGAAAGGATTAAAGAATTCTCTACAGAAGGTAAAGCATGGTTTGATATCATCAGGTTTGGTAAAGCTTTTGAACGGATTGCCTCTTTACAGGGTAAAGAAAATCAACAAAATATTTTGTTGTGGCCGGTATCATACGATTCTATGAACCGAAATGGAAATATAACTCAGACTCCTGGTTATGAATAATTTTACAGGGCTGTCATTTTTAATGACAGCCCTGTAAAGTATTGTATCGAATTAAGTGACTATAAAATGATGCAAAAAAAAAATACAGCATACGTAACTTTCCTTTCCTTTTTATTTTTTGTATTTAATTGTTACTCTAGTGTACCAAATACTAAATACAGCGATAAAAAGGAATTATTTCAAAAAATTATTGTTTGGCGAGCAGATGAGAATAATGTGGACGGATATCGAATACCAGGGATTGTAGTGACCCCAAAAGGAACGATACTGGCATTTTCAGAAGAACGGCCGATTTATGGTGATGCCGATCCAAAATCAATTGTAGTAAAGCGAAGCGAAGATGAAGGAGTGACGTGGTCACAAAACACCTACATTGAAAATTGCGACGGAGAATATTGGTTGGAACATGCTGAAAAAATTGACAAATATGATGTTCCGGATAAAAAGGAAGTATGGACTAATCCTGCTCCTTTGGTTGATATACAAACCGGAAGAATTTTTATTTTTTATGCTTTAAGTGAAGGACTGGTCAATGGGGAGAATCTTCAAAGGTATACAAAAGTATTTTATAAATTCAGTGATGATGAAGGGTTAAATTGGTCGAATCGGTTTGAAGTAACGGACATCTTAAATTCCAGGGAAGATGGCTTTCAAAATAAAGATAAAGACGGAAATTGGATAACCGATTTTAACAAATTTCCGTGTGATTATCTTGGAAGGGCCTTTCATATGCCTGGTCCCGGTCACGGAATCCAACTCTCCAACGGACGTTTATTATTACAGGTTTGGAATCGGACAGCGCTTGGAACATTTAAAAAAGGTGAAACCTCTTTGGATGAACGGAGATATGGAATTTGTACCATTTACAGTGACGATCATGGTAAAATCTGGAAATATGGATCTTCTTTCGCTCATAACGGGCTGAATGGTAGCGAGTCGAGGATTGCTGAACTACAAAACGGAGATATCTATTTAAACACAAGGTACGTGAAGGAACAAAACAGTCACAGGATGATTGCATATAGTTATGATAAAGGGATAACCTGGAGAGATATCCGAATCGATTGGAACTTTCCGCTATCAAATACATGCGATGCCGGTCTGATTGTCTTAAAGGATAAGAAACAAGATAAAACTTTGCTTTTATATAGTAAGAATGAATCACCTGAAGGAAGAAAGAATCTTGTAATACGGCTAAGTTCCGACAGTGGGAAGAGTTGGCTAATATCAAAAATCGTTGATGAAGGGCCTGCTCTGTACAGTGATCTTGCTGTTTTACCTGATAATTCAATTCTTTTGATTTACGAAACAGGTAAAAAGAGTCCTGTTTATTGTGTCAGATTTAATCTTGAATGGTTAAAAAACAATCACTAGCTGAAACAAAATAAATAACATTGTTTCTATTTTATACAAAAACTTATGATAATAAAGTATAGTTTTTATTTGATACTTATCTTATCCATCTTAAGATGCTCATCTGTAAATGCAGACAATCAAAAATCAACAAAATGGCTCAACATTGCCTCTTCTATACCTGACATTCCTGTTCGTAGAGGTTTAGCCGGTTCGTTTACCGGCATCAACAACGATGTTTTAATTGTTGCTGGAGGGTCTTATTTCGATAAACCGCTGTGGGAAAGTGGCCATAAGATTTATCTTGATTCCATTTTTGTCTGTATAAAAGACGGGAAAAATTATCAGTGGAGATTTGCCGGAAATTTACCTTACCCTGTCGCTCATGGCGCAGCTGTTGCAACCGACAAAGGATTGTTGTGTATTGGTGGTGAGAGCAGTAGTCAGAAATACGATAATGTTTTTTTGCTATGCTGGGATCCGGAGAAGCAGGAAGTAGTAATAAGCGATAACCTTCCATCCCTGCCCGAGGCCTCTTCATATCTTTCCGCATCGGCAATTGGCAATACGGTTTATGCCATTGGCGGTAAAGTTCAATCAAATGGAACAGAAGTCATCTCCAATAATTTCCTAAAACTGGATCTGAGCGATACAATGGTCAAAGGGTGGCAGGCGCTGGAATCTTGTCCCGGCGGAGCCAGGTTTAGCGCTTCGGTTGTTAAACAATCCGATGGAGAATACGATTGTTTGTTCCTGTTTGGTGGAAAATCAGACAAGGGATATCTTTCTGATGCGTATCTGTTTAATCCGAAAAATGAAGGAAAATCCGGTCAGTGGAAAAAACTGGACGATATGCCGAGGCCGGCGATGGCTGCGCCTGCACTGGCTATCGGTGGTTCGCAGGTTTTTGTTTTCAGCGGCTCCGATGGGCACGATGTGGACAAAATTTTTGAAATAAGGGAAGATTATCATTTTACAAACGAGATTCTCTCTTATAATACAATTACTAATGTTTGGCATAAAGCAGGCGAATTATCCTGCGGTGTAGTTAATACAACTGCATTTATGTGGGATGGACAAATCGTAATCCCGGGTGGAGAGCTAAGGCCAGGAATCCGATCTTCAAAGGTTATTACGGCATCTGTCAATTCCGGAAACCGTGATAATTTTTCCGTTCTCGACTATGCCATGTTATTTATTTACCTCGGGTTGATAGCTTTTCTTGGGTATTACTTCTCGTCAAAAAACAAGTCGTCAAAAGATTTTTTTCTGGGTGGACAGAAGATTCCGTTTTGGGCTGCAGGTCTTAGTATGATGGCGGCCCAGGTAAGTTCCATCGGTTTTATGTCGATCCCAGCCAAATCGTTTGCGACCAACTGGAGCTATTTTGCAGGCATACTTACCTGGTTTGTTGTCGTTCCGGTGGTAATTTACGCCTTTGTGCCTTTTTACCGCCGACTGAATGTAACCAGCGCGTATGAGTACCTCGAAAAGAGGTTTAATTCCTTTATCCGTAAGTTCATAGCAGCGCTTTATCTTTTATTTCAGCTTATCGGAAGGCTGGGGGCAATCATTTTTCTGCCTGCCATCGCTTTGTCGGCAGTAACCGGAATGGATGCCATCATTTGTATCCTCATTATCGGAGGGCTTTCTACCGTTTATACTGTCTTAGGGGGAATGCATGCTGTTATTTGGATTGATGTAATCCAGGCAATAGTGATGTTTGGCTCCATTTTTCTTATCTTTATCTATATCCTGTTTAATGTTGATGGAGGGATTAACGAGTTTACCAATATCGCGTGGGATGATCATAAATTTAGTTTTGGGAGTTTTGATATTAACCTTACCTCTGCAGTGTTTTGGGTTATTCTTATCGGGAATATTTTTAACCGGCTGGGAACCATGTCAACCGACCAGTCGGTAGTGCAAAGGTACCTTACCACACGTAACGAAAAAGAAACTGCAAAAGCCTTATGGACGGATGTGGCGGTTTCCATCCCCTGGGCTATGGCAGTATTCGGACTTGGAACAGCGCTTTACGTTTTTTACAAATCCAATCCCGGATTAATTGATCCGGCCATTGCGAACGACGAAATCGTGCCGTTTTTTATCGGACAAAACCTGCCGCAGGGAATAAGCGGGATAATTATAGCCGGCATTTTTGCGGCGTCCATGTCGAGTGTCGACAGTTCCATACACAGTTCTACCACGGTGCTGATGCGCGATTTTTTGCACCGGCGGGTTGATTCTAAATCGGAACTTAGAAAAGTTTCGGTGGCACGCTGGATAACTGCTGGTTTAGGGGTACTTGGAACAGCTATTGCTATTGTGATGACCTTTTTCGATATAACATCGGTGTGGGACATTGTGCTCGAATTTGCCGGCTTGTTTACCGGAGCTATGACAGGTGTTTTTATTCTCGGCATTTTTAGCAATCGAGCCAATGGAAAGGGAGCTGTAATAGGAACAATTGCAAGCGCTGTAATCCTGCTTCTTGTAAAAAATTATACTCCATTACACTTTTTCCTTTATAGTGGAATAGGGATAATAAGTTGTGTATTTATAGGATATTTTGGAAGTTTCTTTTTTAGCTCAACAAAAAGCACAGAAGGTTTAACAATTTACAGTGTATTAAAAAAAGAATCAGATAATGAGTAATAACAATCAAATAAATTATAGGCAAAAAATACCTGTATATAGCGAATACGATCTAGTGGTATGCGGGGGAGGACCTTCCGGTTGTACAGCAGCTTTAGCAGCAAAAAGAGAAGGCTTAAAGACTCTGCTTGTTGAAGGAATGGGACAACTGGGTGGAATGGCTGTTACAGGCCATGTTTCCCATTGGTTGGGAGGACGGACACAGGAAGGCGAATGGGTAGTTGGTGGATTGTTTAGATTTTTTGCTGAAGAGGCCACAGAAAGAGGTTATACGGTTTTGCCAAAATTAAAGGAAGGTGAAAAATATCATCCTTATGGTTGGTACAACTGGTTTATTCATGGGGTCCCGCTTGACCCGTTTGCAGTCGATTTGTTCCTTGATGAAAAAATGGAAGATGTCGGAGTTGATGTTTTATTGCACACTCAGGTGATTGACGTAATTGTTTCAGGGAATAGGATTACCCACGTAGTAATTTATAATCGCAGCGGGATTCAGGCTGTCAAGGCCAAAGCTGTGATCGACGCAACCGGAAACGCTGAAGTTACCTTTAAATCAGGCTGTGAAACGATAAAAGGTAGAAAAGAGGATGGGAAAATGACCCCGGCTTCCCTGATTTTTCATGTTTATAACATAGATGAGGAGGCGCTTACAAAATATATTGAAAACGAAAAAGATCCAAAATTACGGAAACTGATAAATGAATTGCGGGAAAAAGGTGAATGGAATTTTCCGTATGACATCTTTATCGCTACAAAGCTGGTTCAGGACGGCGAGTTTTATATTAATACCAACCGCCTTACCGGGGTGGACGGGACAAATGGAGTTTCTCTTTCGGAAGGAATGAAACTCGGGAGAAAGGAAATCCACCGGTTAATGGAAATTTTCAAAAAAAATATTCCGGGTTTTGAAAACGCGCGGATAAAAACTATAGCCCCGCAGATGGGAGTCCGCGAAACGCGCCGTATTGTTGGCGACTTTGTGCTTTCGGTTAACGACCTGGCCCAGGACAAAACATTCGGCGATTGTATCGGGTTCAGTATGTACGGATGGGACCTTCCCGACCCCGACAAGCCAAGCATACAACCTTTCGCCAACGACGATGTCTCCGGATACAAATACAAAATCAAAAAGGGACTAAGTACTCCTCTGCCTTACCGGATTATGTTACCTAAACCAATTGAAAATCTAATATGTCCGGGGAGGGCTGTAAGTGTCGAAGGACAGGTCTTGGGACCTGTCAGGGTTATGGCGCCATGTATGGCTATGGGCGAAGCTGCAGGGATTGCTGCCGGGCAGGTTGTAAAGAATGATGTTTCTTTCGCTGAAATTAATATCGAAAAACTGCGGGAAAAGCTGAAAAATGCAGGCGCTATTATCGATAAGGAACAGTTGCCGGAAATACATCCGAGAGTTGACCAAACTTAATCAATGCTATGAAAAAGATACTTATTGTTTCTATTGTATTCTTTTGGTCATATAAAATTTATAGCCAGGAATTAAGGCACGAAATGAGCATTTTGTCCGATGTTTATAAATACAATGTTATTCGTGATAAAGAACCCGATCCTTCTTCTCCAAATAAAAAAGGATGGTATTACTCACAGGCTGGCGTTGTCGCTACACCAACAGGATATGTTGCTTGCTTCAGAAGGTCAGATTTTCACACAGCCAATATAACTGACATAATGGTGGCCTATTCGCCTGACGGGAAAATGTGGTCAGGTCATCATAGTATTGCCCACGCAGATGTTTGGAACGAACAGGGGGTATGGGTTGCCCCGCAACTAACAAAATTAGGTGACGGCCGTTTAGTTATCATTTGTGATTTTGGTAAAAGAACTTCAGGCCAGGATTGGCCCATGCTTTCAGATTGGCAAAAATCGAATCGCGGAATGTTCAATTATTTATTTTGGAGCGAAGATGACGGAAAGACCTGGACCGGGCCGGTCAAAGCTGACGACGTAGGAGGCGAACCTGGTTATATAACCGAACTTGATGATGAAACGCTAATCTATACCAGGACGATATCGGATAAAACAAATAAACTTTGGAGTCCTCCCCAACCCTGGGGAAACATCTACTATAAAAGCGAGTCGATCCATTCCGAAGATGGCGGGGAAAGCTGGAAAGAAGCTGTAACGCTGGCCGACAGTCCGTTTCACGGCGATTGTGAAGTTGGTATTGTTGAATATGCCCCGGAGAAATTACTCGCGGTCACACGTATCGGTCATGGAGGAGGCCAGTTTATTCAACCAAGTCGTTTTGTTTACAGCAATGACGGAGGAAAATCGTGGACTAATCCCGTTCTTTCGCCAGTTTACGGTCAGCGACCTATTGTTCACAAACTTCAATCCGGGAAGCTGCTCGCTGTTTACAGAAATTCGTGGGGAACCCCCGGCACTTACGCTTTTCTTTTCAGCCCGGATGAAAAATTCGAATATCAGCCTGCAACCTTCTTATATGATGAAAGCAGATGCAGGTTAAACAAGGACTTTCTAACAATAAACACAGGGGAAAATATTACGAGCCTCGTAATATTTGGTTTTTATCCAGCTCAGTCTCCGCATTCAAAAGTAGTCATTGAAGCGGAATTGAAAGTTGAAGAAGCCGATTTAGATGGTTGTAATATTAGTGCCGGATGTTGGATTCGCTTTCTTGCAGATCGAGTCTGCCTCGCCGATCAGCCGGAAACAGGTTTTGATATAAATGCTAAAGAATGGCATGTTTATAAAATAGTAAGGAGTACCGGCATAATCTCTATCTATGTGGATGGTAAATTAAAACTAAAGGCATCTGTTGATGGGTTGGAGAATAAGCTGGTACAAGTTGGAAATCGTATGGTAAAAGGATTTAATTTTAATAGTATTGAAAATGACAAATCATCTGGCTTACATACTAAATCTACTACACACTGGCGCAGGCTTCATGTTTTTGTGGACAATGAAAAAGACTATGACATTGATTGGCAATGGGATACATCAAAAGGATACCCAGATCAATTCAAAAGAGACAGAATTATTGCTCTCGATATCATAGCCGCTACTGCATCACATTGCGGGTACTCCGGTTTTACACAACAAAAGGATGGGACCATTGTAATTGTGGATTATACCGTTGGAGGAAATGGTAAAACGCCTGATCCGATGCCTTATATTCGCTCATACGTTGTTAACGAAGAGATTCTGACCGTGACAAAATAGAATTTGAATAAACAATATTATAGTCAGATCAATAGCACTGGGCAACGCTTTGTAGAAAATTTGCATTGACATAAATAATTAAAAATAAGCGATATGAAAAATTTTGAAAATTTAAAAGTTTTATTTGTGGCTATACTCCTTTTCTGTTTATCAGGATGTAAAAAGGCCGGGAGCCCGCCTACCACTTATAAAGACAATATTATGCCGAATAAAAACATAACTATCCCAACGCTCGATATTTCGTCAGATTCAGGTCGCCAGGTAATCATTGCCCAGGGAACTCCGGAAATACGTCAGGGACATCCCCACACAATATTAATGCCCGATGGGGAAACCATATTCGCTATCTGGACAGTTGGGCACGGGGGGCCATGCGGGCAATTAAAGAAAAGTTCTGACGGGGGCAAAACCTGGAGCGAAATGCTGGAAGTACCCGACAACTGGAAACAATATGCCAACTGCCCGCCGCTTTATCTTCTTCCCGATAAACAGGGAAACGAAAGGCTATTCACATTTGTCAATCGTGGCCCTTATGGTTATAAAATGTACCGTTCCGTTTCGGAAGACGCTGGAAATACCTGGTCACCCTTTGAGCCGGTCTTGGTTGAAAGCAGCAGCGATACCTTGATTGCTGATGTTATGCCTTTTACGGCGATTGTTCCAATTGAAAACGGGCAAAAACTTCTCGGGGTTACCAACATCCGTCGTCCTTACGAAGGGGGTAGGACAAATATTCTGGTGCAAAGTTATTCGAACGATGGCGGATTTACCTGGAGCCACTGGCGGATTATTCTTGACCTTGGGCATCCGCACGTTCCCTGTGAACCGGAAATTGTCCGATCTCCCGACGGAAAACAGCTACTGATGTTAATCAGGGAAAACAACAGAGATTTTAATTCCTGGATAATGTTATCCGACAATGAAGGGAAAACCTGGTCGGAACCATATCAGGCTACAGCAAGTGTAACAATGGACAGGCATCAGGCGCATTATTCCCCCGACGGCCGTCTTGTTATTGTTGGCAGAGATGTAGCCGAAATCAGTCCTTCGAAAGGACATTTTGCTGCCTGGGTTGGAACGTATCATGATTTGGTGGAAGGCCGCGAAGGACAATACCGGGTTAAACTTCTTCATTCCTATAAAACAACAGAATATCCCGGACTGGAAGTACTTCCCGACGGAACATTTGTCGCCACTACCTCCGTCGGTTACCGCCCGGGGGAAAACTATTCTGTCGTTTCAACCCAATTCAAACTGGAGGAATTCGATAAAATGACGAAATGAATAAATTATTGCATAACCTTCTAATTATCCTTGAAGATAAATTAAGCACTGAATGTCAGAAAAAAGTTGAAGACATCCACCGAAAATCTCTGAACTGGGAACCGGTAGAGAGGCTTCCGCTTGTAATGTCATTTCCATATCCCA
>CAYWBV010000086.1:0-13437 GCA_964455785.1 uncultured Maribellus sp. | reverse complement strand
ATATTTCCACAATCGGTTGAATACCTTACCGAAACAGAATAAATATTTGATCTGAAAAATGAGCATCCGGGTAGGAATAACAGGAGGAATAGGAAGCGGAAAATCGACCGTTTGCCGGGTTTTCCGGTTGTTGGGGGCGCCGGTTTTTGAAGCCGACGAAGTGGCAAAACGCCTTACCGATACCAACCCGGAAATAAAATCGGGCCTCATTCGCCTTTTTGGAAAGGAAATTTATACTGAAGATGGGGGTATTGACCGAAAAAAACTTGCGGGCATCGTCTTTAACAATGATTTTCACCTCGCCAAAATAAATGAGCTGGTTCATCCGGTGGTTAGAAACGAATTCAGAAAATGGGCCGAATTGCAAAATACGCCCTATGTTATTCACGAGGCAGCCATTTTATTTGAAAGCGGATTTTATAAAATGATGGATTTTACCATTTTGGTTACGGCGCCCGAAAACCAACGGATAGCAAGAGTTGTTAAACGAAACGGGATTTCGGCCGAACAGGTGAAAGAGAGAATTACAAAACAATGGCCCGACGACGAAAAACGAAAACTGGCCGGCATTGAAATAAAAAACGATAATAAACATCTGATAATACCTCAGATAATTGAAATTGACAAAAGACTAAAAGAGTATGGCAAAATTTGGTAAATGGATTGGCGGAGGATTGGGATGGGCCGTTGGTGGTCCTATTGGAGCTATTTTTGGATTTGTAGTTGGTTCTATTTTCGACGGAACTTCGGGCGCTATCCAGGAAAGCGCGCCCGGTTACACAGGTACCACCGGATATTCGGGCCGCACTACAACCGGCGGTTATGTAATGAGCCTTTTGGTTTTGGTGGCCGCCGTGATGAAAGCCGATGGGAAAGTGTTAAAATCGGAACTCGATTATGTAAAAAAATTTATGGTCCAGAATTTTGGGGAACCCTCGGCTGTGGAAGCCATAAAAATGTTACGCGACCTGCTGAACCAAACCATTCCGGTAAACGAAGTATGCCGGCAGATTCAACAGAACATGAACTACTCGGCACGTTTGCAGCTTCTGCATTTTCTGTTCGGAATTTCGCTGGCCGACGGACATGCTGCCCCTGCTGAACAACAAATTATAGCCAACATCAGCCAGCAAATGGGAATTGGGAACAGCGATTTCGAATCCATTCAGGCCATGTTTGTACCCAATACCGAGGGCGACTACAAAATCCTGGAAATTGAACGCGCCGCAACCGACGAAGAAGTGAAAAAAGCTTACCGTCGTATGGCCATGAAATATCATCCGGATAAAGTAAGCCACCTGGGTGAAGAATTTCAACATGCCGCCAAAGAAAAATTCCAGAAGGTAAACCAGGCGTACGAGAATATCAAAAAAGAAAGAAAAATGGTATAAAAAGCGATGCGCGGCCAGCGAATTGCACCTGTCTTGTGATTCATAAACTTACAAAGAATGAAAATCATTTCAACCAATATTGGAGAACCCAAAACCATTGAATGGAACGGGAAAATGGTTCAGACCGGAATTTACAAATACCCGGTTGAAAAACCCATTTTTCTGGGTTTGGAAGATGTGGAGAACGACCATGTTATCGACCGCCGTTACCACGGAGGTATTGACAAGGCGTGCTACCTTTATTCCGCCGATCACTACTCGTACTGGAAAAAATTTTACCCTGATTTGGAAATGCCCTGGGGAATGTTTGGCGAAAACCTTACCGTAGAAGGGTTACACGAGGCAGAGATAAACATCGGCGATATTTTCAAAATCGGGGAAGCGGTGGTTCAGGCCACACAACCACGCCAGCCCTGTTATAAACTCGGAATCCGCTTTGGCGACCAAAAAATGGTAAAACAATTTGTCGATTCGGGTTTTGCAGGCGTTTATGTCAGGGTTTTGGAAAAAGGTTTTGTTCGCACTAACGACGAAATGGTTTTGGTTGAAAAAAAAGTTTCGCTTTCGGTTATGAACGTTTTTGAGTTGCTCTATTCTCCAACGTTTCGTAAAGAAGCCGTCGGCCAGGCGGTAAATGATGTTTTTATCGCCGAAAGCTGCCGGAACGATTTATTAAAACGCTGGGGAAAATATTTATAAAAATCAGTTATGCAGTTTTCAGATCATCAGTAGCTCTCCCCTCCCGGTATTCGGCAATAATTTCTTTCACCTGGCTTGGCGCCACACGCCCGAAAACTTTTTCGCCCACAGTAACAACAGGCGCCAGACCACAGGCGCCCACACACCGAAGACAGTTTATCGAAAACCGCCCGTCGCTGGTCGATTCTCCCACTTCCACTTTCAACTGACGTTTAAATTCAGCTAAAACCTGCTCTGCTCCCCGCACGTAACATGCAGTTCCCATACAAATGGAAATCGGAAACTCGCCGTGCGGAATCATGGTAAAAAAGCTGTAAAAGGTAACGACTCCGTAAACTTTTGCCACCGAAGTTTTTAATTCTTTGGCAATCACTTCCTGCACCTCGGCGGGTAAGTATCCTAACCGGCCCTGCACCTGGTGTAGCACATTGATTAACTCTGTTTCCTTATTCCCAAACTGGGCACAGACATCTTTTATCAGTTGTATGGTATGTTCTGCTAATTTTATTTTTGGCATGGCAGTAAATTTAATTGTATTCCTATTTCAAAAATTGCTTTAATCATATTAGTCATTGGTCATTGGTCATTGGTCATTTGATGTTTTTCCGATGGATTTTATGAAACTGTTATGTCTTTTTCCCAATTCGTCAAGTTTACAAATTAATGTATTGTAACTTTCCTCATCAATTTGTTTTCTATTCCGGGCTTTGGTCAGCCATGTTCTTGTTTCCGATTGCGAGCCGCGTGAATAAAATTGGAATTGACGATTTTCCTTATAAAAATACCTTCCGTAACCTTCATTTATATTTGCAGCAATCGAGTCGGCAGCCTCAACCAACTGTTTACCTGTAGTCCATTTGTGAAAACTATCCCATTTTTCAACGAGGAAATATATTTCATCTCCAATTTCCATTGCCAATCGATAAACTTTTAAGTCTTCTAATTTCATATCTCCGGCTTTCAATAATATACACTACTCTCGCTTTTGTTCCGATCCACCAGTGACCAGTAACTAATGACCAGCATCTTATTGCTCGGTTCTGTCGAAATATTCGGTATGTAGCAAATGATGGGCTTTCTCGCTCATCGGATGTCCAAAAAATTCTTTGTACAGTTCGATAATGTATGGATTTTCGTGCGACTTACGCAGCTTTTTATTTTTGTCTTCCTGGTAAAGGGCCATTTGCCGTTTTTTCAGAATCTCGGCATTTCCGTGATGATATGGTTGTCCGCCCCCGCCAATACATCCACCCGGGCAGCTCATAATTTCAATGGCATGGAACTCGCTTTTCCCGGCCTGAATATCTTCCAGTAACCGTCGGGCATTTCCCAAACCATGCGCAATACCAATATTTATCGGAAGTCCGTTAAAATCGATGGTAGCCTTTCTGATTCCTTCCATTCCGCGCAATTCATCAAAATCGAGACGGGGAAGTTCCTTCTTTGTAAACAACTCGTAAGCTGTTCTTACGGCTGCTTCAATCACCCCTCCGGTCGTTCCGAAAATTACCCCGGCGCCGGTCGATTCTCCCAGCGGGTTATCAAATTCTTCGTTGGGCAACGTTCGGAAATCGACATTTGAAATTTTAATCAATGCAGCCAGTTCGCGAGTTGTGATGGCATAATCCACATCAGGGTTTCCGTTCACTTTAAACTCGTCGCGGCCACATTCGTATTTTTTTGCAACACAAGGCATAATAGAAACAACCACCAAATCTTCGCGTTTAATATTCAGTTTCTGAGCAAAATAAGTTTTCGCCACCGAACCAAACATCTGTTGCGGCGAGCGCGCCGTTGATGGAATATCCTTCATTTCGGGGAACTGATGTTCAAAAAATTTCACCCAGGCCGGACAGCACGATGTCAATATCGGAAGTTTTACATTTTTATCGCCTGCAAGGTGTTTTGAAAGCCGGTTTAGCAGTTCGGTACCTTCTTCCATTATGGTGAGGTCGGCGGCAAAATCGGTGTCGAAAACATAGTCGAATCCGAGCCTGCGCAAAGCTGCCACTAATTTCCCGGTAACCAGTGTCCCGGGATCCATTCCAAACTCTTCGCCAAGAGCGGCCCGCACGGCAGGCGCAGTTTGAACAATAACTGTTTTGGAAGGATCGGACAACGCCCGAATCACTTTCCCGGTTTCATCCACTTCGGTTAAAGCGCCGGTTGGACAAACAGCTACACACTGTCCGCAGTAGGTGCAAACCGAGTGGTCGAGGTTCATTTCGAAAGCGGGCGAAACCACCGAATAAAAACCACGGTTGATGGCAGAAAGGACACCTACCGTTTGAACCTCGTTGCACATCATTTCGCAACGCCGGCACATGATACATTTATCCACATCGCGGATAATGGCGGGAGAAGTATCTTCACGATACGTCGATTGTTCCCCTTTGTAATGAATCTCCCTGATTCCGAGCTGATGTGCGAGGTCCTGCAGTTCGCAGTTACCCGATTTTGCACAAATTAAACAGTCGGAAGGATGGTCGGAAAGGATAAGTTCCAAAACCGTCCTTCTTGCATTGATGGCCCGGATGGAATGTGAATGAATGACCATTCCCTCGGTAGCTTCGGTACAACAGGCCGGGGCCAGGTTACGCCGGCCTTCCACTTCGACCACACACACCCTGCAGCCGCCGGGTTTATTTTCAATATTCAAGTCATCGAGTTTCATGTGGCACAACGTTGGCACATGTATTCCGATTCCTGAGGCTGCCTCTAAAATGGTAGTGCCCTTTTTTACAACTACAGGTTTTTTATCAATTGTCAGATTTACAGTTTCCATTTTGAAATATTTTCAGGATTAGGTGAGGATAATGGCATCAAACTTACATTTTTCAAAACATACCCCGCATTTGATACAAATCGACTGGTCGATAAAATGAGGCAACCGACGTTCGCCGGTAATCGCACCCACCGGGCAGTTTCTGAAACAGAGGGTACAACCGGTACACAAATCTTCCACTATTTCGTATTTCAGTAATGCTTTACATTGTCCGGCAGGACATTTTTTGTCTTTTACATGCGCCAGATATTCATGTTCGAAATTACTGATGGTTGAAAGAACGGGATTTGGCGATGACTGGCCAAGGCCGCAAAGCGATGTGTCTTTTATAACATGGCTGAGGACTTTCAACCGTTCAATATCTTCTATTTCACCTTTTCCTTTTGTTATTTTATCGAGGATTTCGTGCAGCCGTTTATTGCCAATCCGGCAGGGAGCGCATTTTCCGCATGATTCTTCCAGGGTAAATTCCAAATAAAACCGGGCAATGGAAACCATACAGTCGTCCTCGTCCATCACAATCATACCCCCCGATCCCATCATCGATCCGGCAGCGAGAAGGTTTTCATAGTCGATCGGAGTATCGAGAAAACCTTTGGTAAGGCAACCACCGGAAGGTCCGCCGGTTTGCACCGATTTAAACTCTTTCCCGTTTCTGATACCTCCGCCAATATCATAAATCACTTCGCGTAAGGTTGTTCCCATCGGAACCTCAATTAACCCTACATTGTTTATTTTTCCGGCAAGGGCGAAAACTTTCGTGCCTTTCGATTTTTCGGTACCAATTTTATTAAACCAGTTGGCCCCCTTGTTAAGGATAACCGGAATGTTGGCAAAAGTTTCCACATTGTTCACATTGGTGGGTTTGCCCATGTAACCGGCCACCGAGGGAAATGGCGGTTTAAAAGTAGGCTCTCCGCGTAACCCTTCCATGGAATGAATCAACGCCGTTTCTTCGCCGCAAACAAACGCTCCGGCCCCATAGCGGATTTCAATATCAAAATGAAAACCTGTGCCAAGAATATCTTCACCGAGCAATCCCCATTCGCGCGCATGACCTATCGCTGTTTTCAACCGTTCGATGGCCAGCGGATATTCGGCGCGGATATAAACCAGTCCTTTGTCGGCTCCAATACAGTAACCGCAGATTTCCATCGCTTCGATGACTGAATGCGGATCGCCTTCGAGGATAGACCGATCCATAAAAGCCCCGGGGTCGCCCTCATCGGCATTACAAACCACATACTTTTGATCGGCTACCGATTTCCGGGTGATCTCCCATTTTAATCCGGTAGGAAAACCGCCGCCGCCACGCCCGCGAAGGCCAGAATCTTTTATTTCCTTAATTACTTCTTCAGGCTTTAACTCCGTCAAACATTTTCCCAAGGCCAGATAACCGTCGCGGGCGATATATTCCTCAATATTTTCGGGATTGATAAACCCGCAGTTACGCAAAGCAATCCTAATCTGCTTTTTATAAAAATGAATTCCCTTCGAGTCACTTACATTTTCGTTGGTAACAGGATCTTTGTACAACAGCCGCTGTACCTGTCTTCCTTTTACCATATGTTCTTTCATAATTTCTTCAGTGTCGGCCGGAGTTACCCTGACATAAAATGTATTGTCGGGCAAAACTTTTACAATGGGCCCTTTTTCGCAAAAACCAAAACACCCGGTACGAACAACCTGAACGTCGTCTTCCAGGCCGAATTCATCAATCCACTGGTTAAATGAATTAATAATTTCGTCGCTCTCTGATGATTTGCACCCGGTCCCGCCACAAACGAGCAGGTGCATTTTATAATCGGTCATAAAAATTAGTTTGAAGTTTTTTAATCGTCAATGGTTTTAAAACTCAGAGGAATAATCCCATCCACAAGTTCGCCCCTTTTTATATATACTTCGATAATTTCTTCGGCTTTTGTTTTGTTAACGTAGCCAAAAACCACGGGTTCTTTGCCAGGCAAGGTTATTTCAACTGTGGGTTCGGCATAACAAAAACCCATACAACCGGTTTGAGTAATTACCGCATCGATGGCCTGCTGTTCAAGTTCTTCCATAAAATATTTCATAATTTCTTTTGCTCCGGAAGCAATTCCGCAGGTGGCCATTCCCACTTTTACCTGAACGGTTTGTTCAGGGTGGTTGCTGTTTTCTCTCAGTTTGATTTTCGACTGAACTTCGTCCCTGATTTTGCGGAGATCAGCCAGCGATTTTATTTTGGTCATAGTTAAATTGATTGTTTTAATTGGTTGCTTCAATATCTTTTAGGTTGTTTTTTATCAGTTCCAGTATCGCCTCTTTTATTTCCCTTTCTTTAAACGAAACGCCTTCCAATTCATTTTTAATTTCTTCGGAGCGGATTTCGAAAGTACCCTTTTGGGTAAAATGCCGATAATAAAAATCGATCTGTTCGTTACTAACCATCATCAGATAAAACATTTCCGCAATATCGCCCAGCGGAGGCCGGTCAACATCCGATAACCGGAAAACCGCTTCTACTTCGGTACCTTCCCCCTCTTTCGAACGGATGGAAAACGAGCCTCCGGTAGTTTCGGCCTTTTGTTTGAGCAACGACAATCCCAAACCCACTCCTCTTGTTTTCCGCGATGTAAAGAACGGATCGGCTGCTTTTCTTAAGGTTTCCATATTCATCCCGCAACCGTTGTCTTTTATTGTCAGGATATAAAAGTCATCCTTTTTATTTTCTTCAACTATGATTTCAATCAATGTTGCCTTCGCCCTGATTGAATTCTGTACAATATCAAGAATATGATCGGTTATATTCCTCATTTGTTTCTGTAAATCGGCCGTTTTTCCGGTTGAGCGCCATTTTCACTTCTGCAAACGTTGGCTCCTCTATCGAAAACAGGGTATAAATTTCGCCAATTTGTTGCAAATAATGTGCATCGGAATTGCGTATCAGAGTGGTTTTATTTCCTAAAACATAATGTTTTCGAACATAGTTTTCCGAACTATGTTTCGAAATTCCCAGTGCATCGTATTTCAGACCTTCTGGAATAAAACCCAATTGACTGATTATTCCGTTGGCGGGCCGGTCGATATGCGCAGGAATAAAGATTCCATCCAGAGTTTCCACTGCTTTTTGAATTTCGTTAATTCCCGTTTTCAACGCAGCCGGAAGGTAGTAAGGAACCATTTCCATTATATTTTCATCTTCATCGACAATCGGCTGGTAACCGAAATAACCGTCGGGATTCGGAATGATGGTGAGGTTTTTGTCGATAAAATGCTGAAAAGCGTCCAACTGAAATTCTTTTTCAAAAAAAACAAGGCAATGAACTTCTTCGCGGGTGGTAACTTCTGCGCCTGTTAAAACAAAAATCCCTTCCTTTTCGGCCAGTTTCCTCACCAGTTTCGCGTGTTTTGTTGAATTATGATCGGTGATGCCCATAATTTCCAATCCGGTTTCTTTGACCCGGGCAACGATATTTTTCGGCGACATCTCCAGGTCGGCACAGGGCGACAATACAGTGTGGATGTGTAAATCGGCCCTGAATTTTTTCATGGATTATTATTCAGTATTCCCTGTTTCTCCAGTTCCGCATATAGTTTTCCGGCCATTTCAAATGTGCCCCACCCGGTTCCCAACACCGGAATTCCCTCTTCGGTGCTGTGTTCCAGCATTTCGGGTTCAGGTTTAAACCCTTTGACAAGGATAACCGCCGCCAAATCTTTCAACGCTGCAATGGCCAGCACATTCTGGTGGGTTTGCAGGGTAATCCAGACTTCGTTTTCACCGGCATTTCCCATTACATCGCTTAGCAAATCGGAAACATACCCGCCGGTAACTTCCCTCCCGAGACCATTTTCTCCCGAAAATACGGTTAGTCCGAATTTATCGGCCAAATCAGAAACCTTCATTTCGTCCTCCTTTTTTATTACAATCGGCATCGAAACGGTTTTTCCCCCAGATTTTTTCCAGGCTTTTATCCGCTCTCTCCGCCGTAGTTTTATTTTCGCTGATGTATCTTTTTTGTAAAAACACGCAGTCGGTCATTTTTGCCTTTCCCTGAACCATGTCTTCGGCCAGGGCATGGCAATTGGGAGCGCCGCAAGCTCCGCAATCGATTCCCGGCAACTGACAAAGGATTTCCGACGCCTTTCTCATTTTTTCGAGGGCTTTTGTCCGGTCTTTGTCCAAAACAAAAACATTTTTAGGTTCAATTTTATCGGTAACCAATTTCTTTTTCAGTTTTGCCACATCCAGATCCGGAATATCGGGGTCGGCCACTTTCGGGTAACGTAAAGCTCTTTTCTGCAAACGTTCGACGGTGAGAAAACGGTTCCCGGTAAGTAAAATACCACCGGCACAACCTTGGTTGCACGATTTTAATTCCAAAAATTCGAGATCGGGGACTTCTTCATTTTCCATCCTTTCCAGAAATTTTACCACGTTGTGAATTCCATCGATGGACATGGCCCGTTTTTTAAATAACCGGGCTTCCCCGCGGGGCAAACTCCAGAGAATTCCATCGCGGCTCAGGTTGTTCCTAAACTGAGAAGTGTCGGTTTGTTCCTGCTTCGGAATCGTTTTCATAACCCGGTTGTACAACTCCTTCATATTAATGATCCCGTTTACGATCGATTTTTTCTCGCCAAGCGGCTGGTTCACAGCAACCATTTTTGCCGAACAGGGCGAAACATAAAAAATCCCGATCTCGCTTTCGGCAGCGCCCTTGTTTTTTAACTGTCCGATGGCGTAATGGGCGACCAAATCGTGGGGTGCTTTTAACGAAACAATATTATCGACCAGCGACGGATATTTACACTGGATGAGCCGCACGACGGCAGGGCAGAATGAAGAAATCAGCGGGCGGTCTTCGTTTTTTCGGACCTTTGCTTTTAACAAATCAGCAAGCAGACCAATGGGCTGCTCCACTTCGTAAACATGCGTAAACCCAAGGTTTAGCAGCGCCTGGTAAATCTGGTTTTCAGAATACGCTTCGGGAAACTGCCCGATAAAAACAGAAGGAAAAAGAATGGCGCGGTATTTAAAATCGTAAATTTTGGCAAGGTCGTCGTGTTCAACATAAAAAGCTTCGGCCGGGCAAACCCGCAGGCAGTTCCCGCAATCGACACAACGTTCGGCATTGATGGAGGCCACGCCGTTGATCACCCGGATGGCTTCTGTCGGGCAGGCTTTCATACAATGGGTACATCCAAAACATTTGTTGGTATCCACTTTTATGGCGTGATATGTTTGCGTGCTTTCCATCAAAAAAAATTTCTGAAAATAACCGTTGTCCCCTCGCCCACAGTGCTGGTGATTTCCAGTTCGTCGGTGTTCTTTTTTATATTCGACAACCCCATCCCGGCGCCAAAACCCATTTCCCGCACCTCTTTTGTGGCCGTCGAGAATCCAATTTCCATTGCTTTGTCAATGTCTTCAATTCCCGGACCTCTGTCTTTTATGGTCACGGTAATTCCCCGTTCATCAATTTCAGCCAAAACCTCGCCGTGGTAAGCGTGGGCTACTACATTCACTTCCGCTTCATAAACAGCCACTACCACTTTTTTGATGGTTTTAGCGTCGGGGCCAAGCTGTTTGAGCACTTTTTTTATTTTACTCGAAGCTTTTCCCGCCTGCGTAAAATCGCCGCCTTTTATCTCGAAAAACAGTTTTACCGCCATCAATACACCGGTTTTAATCCGTTGGAAAAGAGGAGCCCGCTGGCTTTAAAAATCGAAAACGGCGTTTCCAGCAAAACAATCCCGTTTTCTTCTGCCAGTTCAATCATTTCAGGAGTCGCGTTTTTGTCGCGGGCAAGCAAAATTGCTCCGATGTCGGCCATTTCTGCCGTTCTTACGAGTTGAACGTTGGACAAACCGGTTATCAGCAAAATATTGTCTTCGTCCAATGTTAACACATCACTCATTAAATCGGAACTAAAAGCTTTTGCCAGGTTTTTATCCGGGTCATAGTTTTTTGTAGCCACCCGGGCTTCGGTATGTTTTACAATTTCACTGATTTTCACGATCGTTGATTTTCCGGTAAGATTTTATTGATTTTAAGAACAAAGATAAACGAACCCGCTGTCAATCTGCTGATTTTTCCCCACTATTTTCCATGTTTTACAAGAGGTGAAACAAGACTTATTTACGTTTTGAATATTTTGAATATCAAGGCAAATTCACTAATTTTCGCATCCGATACTTTCCACAAAAACCGATATTATGATCTACGACAAAAAGTCTTTCCAAAACGAAAACCCGGAAAATCCGCAGTTACATCAAAAAATTATCGACGCCCTGCCGATTCCTATTTTTTACCGCGACCTGAACGGCGTTTACCATGCCTGCAACAAAGCCCACGAAAAACTTCTCGGCAAGTCGAAGGAGCAGTACATCGGGAAATCGATATACGAAATTCATCCGAAAGAGGTGGCCGATATTTATTCGCGGCGGGATTTGGAACTGCTGGCCAACCCCGATCAACAGGTGTATGAAACACAGATCAGGCACGCCGACGGAACCATGCACAATATGGTTTTTAACAAAGCCGTCATCAGAGACAGTAATGATAAAATTATCGGGATTGTAGGTTCGATCAACGATATTTCGGAACTCAAACGAACCGAAAGCCGGCTGAAAAAAGCTCAGGAATCGATGGAAGTTTCGTCGCACATGTTACACAAAATCAATGTAGGTATTGTGATGATGGACCAGAACCACAAGGTGGTGGACTCCAACGAAAGTTTTGCCAAACTGATGGGCGACGAATCGATGGAGTTGTATGAAACCATTCCGGGGCTGAAAGGAGCCGACATCAGCGTAATTGTGCCCGAAGTGATTTACAAAATGCTCACCGGGATTCTGAATTCGGGCGAGGATTTGCTGGAACGGGACATTAAATTCCAAAATAAACTGCTGCATGTTTCAGTGGTTACGTTGTATCAAAACAAAGTGGTTGGTGCCGTCATCCGCGACATGTCGGCGCCATTGCTCGTACGTGACGAGATTATCAACCGGGCGCAGCGGATAAAAAAACAGAACATCGAAACCGTTCAGAAAATTGCTTTTCTGCTCGGGGAGAATGCTGCAGAAACAGAAGAACTTTTAAATTCAATCATTGAATCGTACAGATATGGTGACGATGAATAGCCCTTCCTACCATGTGGAAATTGATGTTCAGCAAAAACGGCCCAACGGGGAAATAGCCTGCGGCGATGTTTTTCAGTCGGATTTAACCAAGGAAGAAGTGCGAACCATTCTGGTCCTCAGCGACGGAATCGGCCACGGGATAAAAGCCAGCGTTTTGGCCACCCTCACCGCAACCATGGCGTTAAAATACACCAAACTGCACACCAAACCCGAGGTGGCGGCGGGCATTATTATGAATGCGCTTCCCAAAAGCAGCGACGGAAAGGAAAACTACGCCACCTTTACCATCATCGAACTGGAAGCTGACGGCAAAGTGCGAATTATTAATTACGATAATCCGCGGGTATTGATCATCCGCAACGGAAAACCGTTCGAACCCAAAGAGTACGAACTCAACATCAGAGGGAAGGAAAACTTTGGCAAACTGCTCCGCTGCCGCGAATTTTACGCTCACAAAGAAGACCGGATCGCATTTATGTCTGATGGCGTTCCACAGTCGGGGTTGGGAAACAGCCGCTTCCCGATGGGCTGGGGAATCGATAAGGTAGAAGATTTTGCCATCAACCAAATCAACCGGATGCCCGACATCTCGGCCACCAAACTGGCGCGGAAGATTCTCAACCAGGCGGTGATGAACGACAACTTTTCGGTGAAGGACGATGCAACCTGCGGCGTGATTTATTTCAGAGAACCCCGAAAATTTATGCTCATTACCGGCCCGCCTTTTTACAAAATCAAAGACTACGACTTTGTGGGTCGTATCCAGGGGTTCGACGGAAAAAAAATCATTTGCGGAGGAACCACTGCCGAAATTATCGCCCGCGAATTAAACCTCGACGTAAAAATACAGCACGTTGCCAAAGATGCCCGTATGTTGCCGCCAACGGCCGAAATGAAAGGGTTCGAAATGATTACCGAAGGAATTATTACCTTAGGCAGAGTGGAAGATATTCTGGAAAACTACGACAGCGACACCAAACTGGAAGACACGCCGCCCGAAAAAGTGGTCAAACTCCTGCTCCAGCACGACAGTATCGATATTATTGTGGGCACACGTATCAACTGGGCGCACCAGGACCCTGAACAACCGCTGGAACTCGAACTCCGCAAATTTGTGGTCAAACGGATTGTAAAAATGTTAACCTATAAATTTTTCAAAAAAGTTACCGTGGAGTATATTTAGGGAGGGATGAGATTGAAAAGATTGATGAGATTGAAAAGATTGAAGGGATTGATGGGATTGACAGAGTTATCTTCCGGTATAGTTCTGTAATGAAGTTGTCAAAAGTTAAACATTAATTTAATCCTCCGTCTCGCCTCAGGCGAGACACCTCCCTGTCTGTCCGCCAGGCAGGCTTTTAAAAGGAGGACTCACTCCGTTCAGCTACCGGTTTTGTTTCAGGGCGCGTCCCCCTTCGAAAAGGGGGAATTGAAGGG
>CAYWBV010000085.1:0-13646 GCA_964455785.1 uncultured Maribellus sp. | reverse complement strand
AAGTAAAACGGGTAGCATTTCTTCTGAAACTGTGTAAGGAAAAACTGCAAAACACTAATGATCAGGTGGAGAAGATTTTAAAGGAAATGGAAGACTAAAAAGAAAAAATAATGTACACAAAACAACAGGTAGCGAAAACCATCGATCATGCAGTGTTAAAACCCGAATTTACCGATGCCGACCTGGTTAAACACGCCCAAATGTGTATCGAAAAAGAAGTTTTCAGCATGTGTGTGAAACCGTGCGATATTAAAAAGGCGGCTGAACTTTTGAAAGGCAGCGGTGTAAAAGTTTCGTGCGTGCTGAGTTTTCCGCACGGCGCCGATGCTACGCCGGTGAAAACTTTCCAGGCCAGACAGGCCATTGAAGACGGTGTGGATGAAATCGACATGGTGATGAACATCGGAAAATTCCTTTCAGGCGATTTCGAATACGTGGTGAACGATATAAAAGCGGTGACAGAAGTGGCTCACGCGCACAACATTCCAGTGAAAGTTATCCAGGAAAGTGGATTTTTAACTCTGGAACAAATTGCTAAAGCCTGCGAACTGTCGCTCGAAGCGGGCGCCGATTTTGTAAAAACCTCTACAGGTTTCGGGCCGGGCGGGGCAAAACCGGAGTATATCGATGTGATGCTAAAAACCGTGGGCAGTAAAATGAAAATAAAAGCATCGGGAGGCATCCGCTCATGGGACGAGGCCGTGGCTTTTCTCGAACAGGGCTCCGACCGGCTGGGAATTGGCTCCACCGAAGCCGTTCTGAACGGGGCAAAAGCAGAAGGAAATTATTGAAGTCTGCAATCTGCGAATTGTAATTTGTCATTTGGATTTTTATAAAATTCAGTCATCTTTGTATTCCTTCTGAAAAAGAAATGGAATGTATTTTTTAAACGGAGACCGTATATACATCAAACCTGAAAATGGTTGCCACAACTTTGAAGCCCAGTTGCAGAGCTGTTTGTTTCAGTTGAAAAATATTAATTCAGGAAAAAAAATCTTTAAACTTAATTTTTTTGTCGATACCCACTCCGAAGATTCATATGTGAAACTCCGGGAAATGGTGGGGCAGCAGGTATTGGAAATGTTTTCGGATAAGATTGTCCTGAGCTTCATTGCCCAACCTCCGCTGACCTGTAAAATTATTGTGGAAGCCTTCTTTTACGATTATGTTTTATGGAAGTCTGAATTTATAGCTGGTGAATTAGGGGCAGCCATGATTTTCAGACGTGAAAACACCGAAGTGCTGGTTGGAAATGTCCAGGCCAACTTTGGCGATGGTTGTAAAAAAAATGCAGAACAGGCGTTTGCCGGAATGGGAGAAATGTTTCATGCCCTGAACATACCCATTCGTTCCGTAGTCAGGCAATGGAATTATCTCGAAGATATTTTGGGTTTTGACGGTGAAAAACAAAATTACCAGGAGTTTAACAATGTGCGTTCGCAGTTTTATGGAGATTTTTTTGAACACACCGGCTACCCGGCCGCAACTGGAATCGGGATGAACCGTGGTGGAGTAATTATCGAATTTGTGGCTGTAAAATCGGATGTGGTCAAAACCGTCCCGGTGGACAATCCCGGGCAGATTGCGGCGCACCATTACAGTAAAAATGTGTTAATCGGAAACAACAGTGTTGTAAAAAATACGCCCAAATTCGAACGTGCACGGTATCTGGAATTGTTTGACAAAAAGCTCATATTTATTTCGGGGACAGCATCCATTCTCGGCGAACAAACTATCGGAACAGGAAACCCGGAAGAACAAACCAGGATTACCATTCAAAATATCCAACGGTTGTATTCTGAAGAAGTCCTTGAAAAAATTTCAAAAGAAAAACCGGAGCCTAAATATGGCCACGCCCGGGTTTATATTAAAAACAGGAGAGATTTTCCGGTTATCAAAAAAACATTCAAAACCCATTTTGGAAATTTACCCGTGGTTTATATCCTCGCCGACATTTGCCGGGAAAACCTGTTGGTGGAAATCGAAGGGAAGGTGGTTTTTGAATAAAAGGGACGTGGATGGGCAATCCTGACTTTTTGCCCTGTTGTATGTTCCATCTTATCGATAAAAAGACTTTTTCCAAATAAAGGATTTTAGTAAAACCATTGTGCATTTTAACGTTATGGCTGAACCGTAATCCATTAATTTTTATACTTTTAAAACATGAAAAATTGTGTTATTCTGTTTCGTTTGTTTTCAGTTTTAACGTTCGTCCTGTTTGGACGGGGCGAATTTACTGTAAATGCGCAAAACAGTAAGAATATCGACAGTATCGAAAAAGAGCTTCCCCGCCTAAAAGATCCGCAGCAACGGATGTTATCTTCAGCTCAGTTGGGAAAATATTACGAGTTTACTGATTTGGAATTGGCCGCTTACTATTACGGAGAGGCTCTCGCGTTGGCAGAAAAACAAAACGTCACGCGTTATATTGCCATGTATAACCTGAACCTCAGCAGGATTGAAGTAAAAAGGGCGGACCTGGAAAAGGCGGAAAACCATTGTGCACAAGCCATTCAGTTTTCGGTTGACAGCGACGATGATTCCCTGATTGTTGTAAGTAATCTCATTTATGCCAAAATAAAGATAGCCGGAAGTGAGTTTGCCAAAGTGCTCCCGATTCTGGAGCCAACGCTCGAAAGGGCGACCCAATCGGGAGATTCGCTTCTTATCGCTGAATGTTACGATGCGTATGGAGCCTACTATTATTTTTCTGACGTGGCCAAATCGATTGATTATTATATTCAAAGTTTGAGGATACTGGAAAAATACGGGGAGAATGAAACATTGCTGACTAAAATTTCCAACGTCGGAGCGTTGTACGGAAGAATCAATCAAAACGAAAAGGCCATCGAATATTTTTTGAAAGCGGTGGGTATTGCAGAAAGAACAAATCACGAGTACACAAAAAGTACCCTTTTTAACAATCTGGCGGCCATCTATTTTGCAGAGGGCGACAATTCGAAATCAAAATATTATTTGGAAGAGGCGTTAAAAATTGCCACGCAGCTTAAAGACGAACGTACCATTTGCGGGATAACCGTCAACCTCGGTGAACTTTACCAGCAGGAAAAACAGTTCGCAAAGGCGATGGAGTATTACCAGGCCGGGCTTGGCAATCCGGCAATTAAAGGAATGCCTGATCAGGAAATTTACACTCTGCACAACATTGCCAGCCTCTATTTTCAGATGGACGAGTTCAGAAAAACCATTCAGTTTGCTGAGGAAGCGCTGGAACTGGCAAAACAGTACAACATATCCCTCCATAATGTTGAACTCTACAAACTTCTGGCTTTGGCCTACGAAAAAGTTCAGGATTATAAAACGGCGCTGGCCAACCAAAAACTTTATCAAACGTTCAGCGATTCGCTTTTTAACATGCAGAGTACCGAGAAAATTGCTGAAATACAGTCAAAATACGATTTTGATGTCGCCGAAAACGAAAATGTTCTGCTGAAAAAGGAAAATGAAATAAAATCGCTGACCATTGAAAGACAGAAAAACAGGCAGATTTTACTTTTTATTATTCTTTTGATTGTTTTTGGAACGATTGTAATCGTATTACGCCGGTTGAAAAAGAACCGTGAGATTAATGTGCTGCTCACAGCTAAAAATGAAGAGATTAATCTAAAATCGCAGGAACTCGAAAAGCTAAATTGGTCGAAAGATAAATTTTTTTCCATCCTCGCCCACGACCTTCGTAATCCATTCAATTCGATTTTGGGATCATTGGAGATTTTAAGTAATGAATACCATCGTTTGGATGAAACGGATCGGTTGCAACTGATACAACTTACCCGCAAATCGGCGCAGGCAACCAACAATTTACTTTCAAATCTGCTGGATTGGTCAACCATTCAGCGAGGTGGAATTAATCTGGAAAAAGACTATTGCGACATCGCGCCGCTAATTCAGGAGTCGGTAAATATCCACCAGAGCCTGGCTTCGCAAAAGGAAATTACCATCGATAACCAGATATTAAACGGGGAGAAGGCATTTGTTGATAAAAAATCGATTCTGGTTACGTTTAATAATTTGATTAATAACGCCATAAAATTTACCCCGCCCAAAGGGAAAGTTACCATTTCCAGCGATTTATCGGATGGGTTTATCCACATCCAAATAAAAGATACCGGGATTGGCATTCCTCCGGAAATATTAAAATCGCTGTTTCGTATTGAAGCCACCCGATCGAGGCCGGGAACCAACCAGGAACCGGGGACAGGACTGGGGCTGTTTTTATGTAAGGATTTTACGGAACTGAACGGAGGAAAAATCAGCGTAACCAGCGAAGTAAATGCCGGAAGCAGTTTCCAGGTTTCGCTTCCTGTTGCAGAATAGGAAAAAGTGAGTCTGGCGGTTGTTTTTAAAACCGGGATACACATCGTAAAATGTACATCCCGGTTTTATTTTTTTTACGAACCGCTTCAGAAGCTAAAATCAATCCCCACCATAAAATGAGTGCCGGCCTGCGGAAAATAGCCATCCTGTTTGTAGCGTTCGCCACCCAAAAAATAGGAATACACCCACGCGTTCGATTCGTACTCTTCATTCAGTAAATTGTTTACCTGAAGGTGTAGTGTAATTTCGCTGAACAAATTGGTGTTGAAAGTATAATCAGCTTTCAGGTTATTCACAAAATAAGCATCCAAAACACGGTTGTTGTCCGATGTATTGTCGATGAACTGTTTGCCAACGTACGATGAAATTAAACTGAAATTCAGGTTTCTAACCAGTTCGAAAACAAGCTGGCTGTTTCCAGTAAAATTGGGCGAAAAAGCCAGGTTGGTTGTACCCAACTCAAACACATTTTGTTCATCAGCATCCCAGTTGTCAACATATTCAGTGAAATCTTTTATTTTATTTTGGCTGAGAGTGGCGTTTACATTCCACTGTAATTTTTGTAAAATCTTCAGTCCTGTTTGCAATTCCAGTCCGGTCCGGTAACTTTTATCCACGTTAACCATCACCGGTGCGCCCACGTCGTTGATTTGCCCGGTTAATACCAGTTGGTTTTTGTAGTTCATGTAATAGAAATTGGCACCGAAGGTAAACCGCGACGAAAGCCAGGAATAGCCCATTTCCCAGTCGTACAGGGTTTCGTGGACCGGTTGTTTTTCGTTTGGATTTGCATCCACATAGTTGTCGCGGTTGGGTTCGCGGTTGGCAACGGCAAACGAAAGATAAAGTTTCTGGTTGGCTTCGGGCTGAAAGAACAGGCCAAATTTAGGGTTGAAAAAATTGAAGTGGTGTTGCTGGGCGATGTTTCGCAAATCGTCGTCAATTCCTTCAATTTTATAGTCAATCCGTCGGTATTGCAAATCGGTAAAAAAGTTAAGTTTTTCCAAAAGCTGGTAACTCAGTTTCCCGTAAATATTAAAATCTTTTTTCAGGCCGGTTCCGCGGTACCACTCATGGTTTGGGGTTGTGTTTCCCAAATACTGCGCCCAGATTACATTTCCAAAATGGTCGCCGTCGTAGGTATTCCAGCCTCCGCCGAGTGTAAAATCGGTTTTCCCTTTTTTATGGTTCAACGCAAAAACAACTCCGTAAAAATCGTTGTCGAGCCATTTCCGGTTTACCAAATCGGTTGAAAAAACAGTGTCGTTCCCGACTACCGGGTATTCGAGCTGGTAATCGGCAAAATCTTCACCGCTTTTATAATTCTCGTAATACCCGCGTCCGCGCCGGTAATGTAACCCGGTATTCAGGTGCAGGTATTCGCTGAACTGGTGCGAAAAATGAAGATGATAATAATCCTGCTGGTAATGGTCAATCTGATTTCCGTAGGTGTAATAATTGTATGTGCGGCTGTCTGAGTTAATCATTTCTTCCGTTTCCTGCGGTGTGTACAGCCAGTTGGTTTCATATTCCTGCATTCCTTCCAAATCGTTGTTCAGCCTTACCGAAGGTACGCCCCACCACGACTGGTATGTCTCTTCCAGTCCTGAAAAAATGTTAATCTTTAACACTGAATTTTTTGTATAATATCCTCCTGAAACAAAAACCGACTTTAAATCGGAAGTTGCGCGGTCAATAAACCCGTCGGATTTTACTTTCGACAGTCGGGCATCAAAAGTGAATTTACCGTCCATCAAACCTGTTCCAACAGAAACGGTGTTTTTCATTGTGTTGAAAGAACCGAAAGCGGTACGGTATTCGGCAAATGCATCTTTTTCCAGGGTGTTGGTTTGTAAATCGATGGTTCCGCCGAAAGCTGCGGCGCCGTTTGCCGACGTACCCACGCCACGCTGAATTTGTACATTTTCCAATGAAGAAGCTAAATCTGGAATGTCAACAAACCAGGTTCCGTGCGACTCCGCTTCCGAAATGGGTATTCCGTCGATACTCACGTTTATCCGGTTTAAATCGGTTCCGCGGATGCGAAAATTGGTATAACCCACACCGGCCCCGGCATCGGATGTGGCCACAAACGAAGGAGAAAGTTGCAGCAAATAGGGAATATCCTGCCCGAAGTTTTTGCTTTCCATCTCCTCTTTCGAAACGTTACTGTAAGCCATCGGGGTTTTTGTTTTGGCCCTCGTTGCCGACACCAGGACTTCGTCGGTCAACACTACATCGGGCTGAAGTTCGACCCTGATTTCCTGAGATTCGCCAAGGTTAACCTGCATCGATTTTGTTTCAAAACCGATAAAGGAAACCTTCAGTTTGTAATTGCCTTTTTTCAGGTTTCTGAACTCAAACTTTCCATCGCTGCCGGTTGAAACACCGTAAAACGTATTTTCAACCACCACGCTGGCGCCTGCAAGTTTTTCCCCATTTCCGGTTACAACTCCCTTTAAACTGTACTGCCCGAAAGCAAGCACCGACACATACTGCAAGAGCAGTAAAAAAACTAACTTTTTCATTTTTACGAAATTATTGGTTAGAACTAACCAATGAGGCAGGAAAATTTCCTTTTCGCACTCCCTACGCCGGTACTAACCGGATCAGGTTCATTGAGTATAATCTCAGTCCCGGGTAAACGGGACACCCCATTGCTAAATATCGGGGCTAAGTTAAAAAGGTTTTCTGAAACCGGCACTATTCAGTTTTGGCTTTACGGGAAAACGGGGCGGAAGAAAGAATTTGTTAACAGAGATAACCAATAATCAATAATCTCCGGCGCCAGCGGGGGGTCAGGAAACCGACCCTCACTGGCGCCGATTTGCAATCATGCGTACTCTGGGAATTCTTCCGAACACTCATGGTCACAGACCTGCGCCAGCGGGGTCATATACAACTTTCCCAACGGTACAAAACCTATTTTTCCATGCCGATGTTAATATTATAGTTTTATTTGATTAGGATTTCCAGAATTAAGATAATTGAGTAAATTCGCTGGTAGAAGAACAAAATGAGTCAATCTGATTACATAAAGGATATTGCAAGGTTTGGTCTTGAGAATGATCAGGATCAGCTTCTTGAGGTGTTGAGTAAATTGATAGAGCATTCGCGGCAAACTAAAAAAGTGAATTTTGCTTTACAGTTACAATCAATTCTTAAGGAAGGTTTGCGTGCACAACAAACTAAAGGATTAGCAGCTGTTGGTTCTCAAAAGTATTATTTAAAAGAAGATGATCGGTTGTTGAATGAATTGATTATTGAGAAACTTACATCAGATTATTCTTTTGACAATTTGGTTTGTTCTCCCAATATTAAAGAAGAACTGACTTATTTCGTTCAGGAACACAGGGATATTAAATTATTAAATAAATTTGATTTACCTGTGTCTAACCGTATTCTTTTTCATGGGCCATCTGGTTGTGGAAAAACACTGGCTTCGTATGTTTTAGCCGGTGAATTGGATAAGATGATGTATGTGGTGAATCTGGGTGCAATTGTTTCATCAAAGCTTGGGGAAACCAGTAAGAATCTGTCAAAACTCTTTAAGCAGGCGTCAAGTGAGAATTGCATTATCTTCTTTGATGAATTTGATTCTATTGGAAAAGTGCGTGATTATAGCCAAGATCATGGTGAAATGAAACGTGTAGTAAATACCATCCTTCAATTGTTTGATTATTTACCACAGGATAGTATTGTTATTGCTGCAACGAATCAAATGCAAATGATTGATGAGGCATTGCTCCGTCGGTTTGATATGAAAATTAATTTGGGCTTACCTACCAATGCTCAAATTCAAGAGTTGATTGAAAAAACCTTAGACAAATCACCTTTTAAATTTCACACTAAAAAGGAAATGTCTGAAATTATTAAGTTGTCAGAAGGTTTATCTTTTTACTTAATTCAGCGTGCAATTATTACTGCGATTAAACGTACATTGTTTAAAATGAACGACAATGAGAATACAAAGTTGCAGATAGACTTTAACATCTTGAAAGAGTTAATCTTAAAAGAAAAAATCTAAACTTCGGCTTCAAGGTCTGCTTCTGCTATTGCTACCAAATTATTAATTAACTGTAACTCATTGTAAAGAGAATTAAGAGTTTCATTTTTTGCAGGTATCTGCTCAATTGTAATTACTAAACTATAAGGGATTGCTTGTTGAAATGGTTCTTTTTCAGCTTCTGTTAGTAGTTTGTTAAATGCCGCATTAATGGCTATTTTAAAGCAATTCTTTTCATTTATTATATTCTCTTTCTTGACATTGAAGCTAATTTTCTGAACGTTGCTAACCAATTTTCTTTTTATGAAATAATCCTGAACCCAACCAAAAGAACTAGAGTTAAGTGTTATATTTTTGCTCGAATTTCCATTTAACCCGTCAGGAACAAAAACTTCTCTAATGTTTCCTTCTTTTGAAATTCTTGTTTCAATGTGATTTTTATTTAATTCTAAATTTTTACTTATGGCGAAAGTGACATGATAAGGACAATACAACAACTGATTATCTTGCTTTGGTGGAAATTTAAAACAAAGTGTCGCGGTGATTTTTAATAGTCCAATTTTTCTTATTGCTGCATTTAAATATTCCGGGAGAAATACTGGAAAGGATTTAATATATCCGGGATAGATTTCATCTTCTATTATTAACGTCGCTTTATCATCATCTGAAAAAAGAGTTGTAGCAAGATCCGGGATTCCATATCCCATTATTCGTTTCTTCTGATTGTTGGAAAAACCCTGAAATTCAGAACCTGTTTCGATCTCATTGGAACCATTTATCAACAAGGCCTTTATTGTTTGCATGTCGAGATTAGGGTATTTTGAAACCAATTTTGCTGCAATGTTTGCAGCTATTGGTGTTGCATAACTCGTGCCTATTTGTTTAAATGTTCTTTCATGTAAGTCAGATGACAAAATTTCTATTCCAGCTTCACTTCCATTATCATAACCAATTTCTCCCAACATTCGAACTTCAGTATAATCACCCCCAGGGGTTAGAATGTCGGGTTTTCGGAAATAATGATTTGCTGTTTGAGCATTAAAAGTGTCCTCGTCATCAAAGTTATAATGCAGTTTTCTTGAGTAGATTGCAGGAAATGTTTTCGAAAGTGCAAAGTTTTGCAATTCACTATTTTCGAAATTATCAGCAATTGCTCCAATGGTTATGTTATTCATGCTTTCAGCTGGTGGAGCAATATTGGCATTTTGTGACAGAAATTTTACAGGATAATCTTGAACTCCTTGAATTTGAAAAATATGATTCGTTGTGGAGACAAAAATGAGAATGTCTAATTCTGAAGAAACTTTGTCTAACAGTTTTGCATAAGTTGAAAATTCCTGATTGTCTTTTAATGGGAAATGGGCATAGCCAATGGTTAAAGTAAAAATTCTAACATTATATTCTTCATGAGCTTTTTTTATTAAATCTATTGTCGCACTTTGAGAAATTGCACCTCGTCTTCCATTGAGTATTTTTAAAGAAAGTAATTTAGCATCCGCTATTACTTCTCCTTTATAATCTGGAATAAGTTTATTTCCAAAGGCAGCAAAGGCAGCTACTCCTGTTCCGTGATCGCTTTCATCGACAAAGGAACCTGTTCCTGTTGTGTCAAATTCTCCATTAACTCCAATTAAGATGCTTTTTAATGGTGTTTGATCTGAAATACCAGTATCAATAATCCCAATAATAGGTAAATCTTCGTTTGCATTGATTATTTCAAAACCAAACTCTCGTGAAGGTAAACTATATCTGCCAGGTAATATTACTGCTCCAGAACCGGAGCATGTAGCATAGATAAAATCAAAGTTGTTCACTATTTCAATTACAGTTTCAAATGAAGTATCAAAGAGCTCGGCATTATCTTCGTTTAGTTTATGGCTTAAGTTGTTTTTTTCCAGGTATTCCCTAAATGCTGCTTTTTGGGGATCAATGAGTTTCCTTTCCATTAATCCTTTTCCCATAAATGTAAAGTGAATATTTTGATAGTTGTCTATAGTGTTAAGCATGTCGTTTGATGAGAATAACCTAAAACTCTTTATAAACAATATTTTCCCATCAAAATCAGAGTTAATATTTCTCAGTTTATTATCAATAAAGGCAAGGATTTGTCTGTCAAAGAATCTATATCTTTCCTGATTTTCAATTGCAAATAATGCACTTTTGTTGAAGTTTGATAGGTGAAGGAGTGCCAGTCCAAATTTTTCGAGATAATAGATTTCATATTTGGGTTGGTCAAATGCTGCAAAAAACTCAAGTTCAATGAGATCAAAATGAACTGGCAACTCAATTGTCCTATTTGAACGCCTTAATTCGATATCAATATTGAATTGTCTTCTGCTTTCTGCAAAAACCTCTGCCATGTAGGTGTAATCCGGTTCTTCTTCCTGATCTTCATCATTATTACCATTTCCTCCGCCAATTCGAGGTATATAATCAACTAATCCTTCTTGAGGATTACGAAAGTATAAATGTGGTTTATTGTTATCTGCCATGGCCATTAGTTATTTTGATTTTTTTTTTATGCTGTGCTATGCTGCATTTTGAAATGATCGAAAAGCAATTATTTGGTTTTGTACATGTTAATTAGAAAACCAAAGATACAATTATCTGTGGGGGTGAGGGCAAGAAAACAGCTCTTTTGCAAACTTTAGTCGTGTGTCGATTTGTGCGGTTTGCAAATGTGCTGTTGATTGACCCATTCCTAATGCGCCCAAAAGGCGTAAAGCGCGTGGGGCAAAAAAAAATAAAACCCTTGCAGAGAGGTTTCTAAAAGCAATAATCTGGTCTGTCTTTTTATATGCAGTCATTGTCAAGTTAGCGAAAATGTGTCATAAGAGCGGCGTTTGGCTTGCACCTAACTAATTAATTAATAGCATTAAGTTAATTTGCTTTTTTACATTTTTTCTATTGCACCCCGCTGGCGCATCTGTCAATTGACGAACATCGTGTGGCACATCACAATACACCTCCATTTTTTTGAATTCTGTAATCATACCTTTTAAAATATTGTATTTTCAGGAATGGATAAAATTAAGAAATTACTTTTATAAACCACGCGGTTAAATTGCTTGTAATCGGAGCCTTTAAGAATTTTGCTTTTGCAAAGCAAGTCACCCGCGCCAGCGGGAAAGTCACTCCCCAAGGGGATAAACATTATTACCAGGGGGATTATCCCGTTACCCCTGGGGATTGTTCCTTTACTCAAGGGTAGTATTCAATTACCCTCGAGAATTGTTTTTTTACCCAGGGAAATTATCTTGTTAACCACGGGTACAACCATTGTTACTTTGGGGATTTTCTCTTTCCTCACGGGAATTAAAATCAAAACACTTTACACCAATACCTCTTCCGGATATTCTTCCCGTATTTTTACTTCCTCGGGTTCCGGTATTTTCGGTTTCGGGATAGCGTTAACTACGATTTCTGCAATATCCAAAACCTTGATCCCTTTGTGGCGGGCGAATGTTTTTTTGCACATGGGGCAGGCGGTGGCCAGCACGTCGGGCAGGTATTGCAGATAATCGTCCACGGCCTGGTTGCGCAGGACGGCGCGTTCCTGCTGCGAAATTTTCAGGTTGCCAAGGCTTCCGCCGCAACAATACGCTTTTTGTTTTTCTTTTTTGACCGGAACTACTTTCCCGGTCGCACTCAGCACTTCGCGCGGCTGTTCGAACATGCCCATCCCGCGCCCCAGCTCGCAGGGGTCGTGGTAAACAATTCGTTTCGATGATGGGTGCAGGGTGATGATTTTTTCGCGGATCAGCCGCAAAATGTATTCAGCATGAAACACTACTTCCATATTTCCCAAATCGTAGTCTTCTTTAAAAACCTTGTAGCAAATAGGGCAGGAGACCACTAATTTTTTTGCGCCCGACCCTAATATCTTTTGCGTGTTGTTGGCAATAAGTTTCGAGGCTGCCTCGTATTGTCCGGCCTGCATGAGCGGGCGGCCGCAGCAGGGCGCTTTTTCCTCGTCCATAAACCATACGTTTTCGCCCGCCATTTGGAAAAGGGTTTTCATCGAAGCGATAATTCCCGGCGTGAGGTGCGTCATACATCCGGCAAAATAAACCGTGCCGGCCTTTTGCGCGGGCAGGTTTTCGAGGTAACTGTACGACGAGTTGTATTGCAGGGTCGATTCAATACGCTGTGTAATCCGCAAATCAATGGTGTTGATTCCGACCGGGCAGTCCACCTGGCACTTTCCGCACAGCAGGCAATTAAAAAGTTGTTCGTCGGAAAGATTGTTGTTCCTGATGTTTTTCAAAATATAAACCGACTGCGTGTTGTTGATCCCGGCCGCCGACATCTGGCAGTTGTCGAGGCAGAGGCCGCAGCGCGAGCAGGAATATACCTGGATGTCGGTGTAGGTGTTGTTTCGTTTTTTTAGTTTAATCCCGGCATTGCGTACAAAAATCAATAAAATTTCGGTAGGAATGTGCATGTAGCGCGAATTGGGAAGCGCAACGAAAAAGAAACCCAGCGCCAGTGAATAAACAATCCAAAGCGAAAGATTGGCCGTTTCGGAGCCTGAGTTTCCGATAAAACTTCCGAGGGTTGAAGTTAAAAAGCTGCCGTTTCCGTATAAATTTGCCGACATACTTTCGGCTGCCAGCCGCAGCGGAAAAATCAGCCAGAGTGAAGTGAGTGCAATCCGGTCGCCGGTTTTCAGCCGGGTGGTTTTTTTCATCCCGAACAGTTGTTTTTTGAACCGTTTTAACATGGCCAGGCTCACCCCCGAAAGGACAAACAGCAGCAGAAAATCCATCAGAAGCGAAAAGATTCCGGAGCCGGCAAATGTTTTTCCGGTTTCGAAAAAGCGGAAAAAGACGGGCAGGTGAAACGGGACAACCAGCGACTGCCGGGCAACCATCGCTTCGATGTGGCCAACCACGATAAGCAGAAACCAACCGAAAGCGAGGCTCATGTGCATGTAGCCCAAAACGGGGTTTTTCATGAATATTTTACGATGCAGCAGCCCTTCGTAAAACACTTCTTTTGCTGAACGGAGTATCCGCCTTGATTTGAACGACTGCATCAACCGGAGTTTATCGAGTTTCGACAGCCCGCGAATCCATTTTGTAAAACGGAAAACCAGGATTCCCAGCAGGTAAATCACACCGAGGGAAAAAGGAAGAATGATCAGCTTTTCCATGACGCTTTTTCGTTTTCGGTTTTCAGCATCGAAATTCGTTTTTTGATCAGCAAAATCACATTGCGGATGTTGACGTCGCGCGGGCAAACCAACGTACATTTTCCGCAAAACATACATTTTCCAATTTCTTCGGAGAGTTTGCCGGTT
>CAYWBV010000084.1:11965-13880 GCA_964455785.1 uncultured Maribellus sp. | reverse complement strand
CTGGGCGCCATTTTCGGGCAGATGCTCGAAAGTTCGGGCGGCGCCGAGTCGCTGGCACGGTACCTCATCAAAAAATTTGGCACCGACCGCGCCTCGTGGGCGATGGTTATTACCGGTTTTGTGGTCGCCATCCCGGTTTTTCTCGATGTGGGGTTTATCATCCTCGTACCGATTATTTATGCGCTCGCACGCGACACCAAACGCTCGCTGCTTTATTACGGAATCCCGCTTCTGGCAGGGCTCGCCGTAACCCATAGTTTTATCCCGCCAACACCAGGGCCTGTTGCCGTTGCCGATATTATCAATGCGCAATTGGGATGGGTTATTTTACTCGGCGTAGTTATCGGGTTCCCCATCGCCGTCATCGCCGGGCCAATCTGGGGAAAATACATTTCACGGAAAATTTATGTTGAACCACCGGCAGAAATGAACCTCCCGCAAAACAAAGATTACGACGAAAACAACCTGCCTTCGTTCCGGCTGATTGTTTTTATTGTGGCTATTCCCCTGCTTTTAATTTTGGTGAATACATTTACCGGGCTTGCCGTAACTAAAGAAATTCTTCCAAAGTCGATCGCGACTGATATCCTCGAATTTATCGGGCATCCTTTTTCGGCCTTGATTATTGCCACATTAATTGCTATTTACTTTTTGTGTGTTAAGCGGGGCATGGGCAAACAAAAAATACTCGACCTTAGTACCAAAGCGCTTGGCCCTGCCGGAATTATTATTCTGATAACCGGAGCAGGAGGGGTTTTAAAACAAATTCTGGTTGACAGCGGCATGGGAAAAATGATGGCTGAATCGATGGCAGGTTCGGCGTTACCTCCCATTTTACTGGCCTGGATACTGGCCGCGGTAGTGCGGGTAACCCAGGGATCGGCAACCGTGGCCATGATAACCGCTGCCGGAATTATCGCCCCGGTTCTCGAAGAATTTGCGCTCAACGATCCGCAGCGGGCGCTGGTGGTCCTGGCTATCGCCTCGGGAGCCACACTGCTTTCGCACGTCAACGACAGCGGGTTTTGGCTGGTGGGGAAATACCTCGGCATGAACGAAAAACAAACCCTGCAGTCGTGGACAGTGATGGAAACCATCATTGCCTTGTGCGGACTGGCCTTTACACTCCTGGCGAGTTTGTTTTTTTGATTTGAATACAGAACCTGAATTTTGTTTTTCGGGGTGTTGTTTGAAAAAGAGGCTGTGTAACCCGAACCGGCTATGCCCATAAATGGTGTTGCGAATGGTCGATCCGAAATGTTTTTTTCCCGCATTTGGGGCAGGTTGCTTTTTTCAGCCGATGGATGTTGGTCAGCTTTAACCGGCTGCGGCAATGGCTGCACCTGAACTCGCTTTTGTGTACCACCTCTTCGGCTTCACTAAAAATAACCACTTCGGTTTTGTCGTAAAGCACTTTACATTTGGGGCATTTATAGACCTGGAACCCGGCTTTCAGAAATAGATTGTCGTTTTGTTTTGCCAATGCCTTCAGCAAATGATGGGTTTTGTAATGAAACAGTTTTGTATGTTGTTCGAGGTAAACTGCCAGCGGTTGCGAATGCACCAGAAAACCATGCCCTTGGTTAAAAAACTCTTCGTAACCACAGTGCCCGCAACGATATGTATAGGTTTGCCCCATCATTTTTTGGAATTGATTAAAGGTAGCCATTTTTCGGTATTGATTTTTAATACTTTGCGCCCAATGAATACAGATTTTATCAACTTTATCAACAACAGCACTTTTATGTTATATGAGGTGAAAAGCAACAGATTTGTGCTGAAAAACAAAAATGAAAAATGCCAGCCAATGAAGAAATCCTGCGCAGAAACCTCCTCTTTAGCGGGCCTTTGGCAGAAAAAAGGAGGTAAACGAAACAATTTTCTTCTTCCACTGTATTTTATACAGTACTTTAAA
>CAYWBV010000084.1:8059-11865 GCA_964455785.1 uncultured Maribellus sp. | reverse complement strand
GGAACCATAACCCGGGAAATCGACGGAAAGAGTTTCGATTTGGTAAGAGGGACGACAGCAAGCCGCTGGACTTTTATTATCGACAAACAAGGGAAGATAGTTTATAAAAACGAACAGGTTGAAGCCTCGAAAGACACGGAAGAAGTTTTGAGTTTTATAAAAAACAACAGATAGTTTTTATTAAGTTAGCGTCGCTAAAAAACCAAATCAATGAGAAAGATAAAAATTCGTTGTGTAATGCTGTTTGTCGCTGTATTTTTCTTCCCCGTTTTAATAAAAGCGCAGACAGAGATGACCCGGAAGGCAGAAATAACAATTTCCATTACGAAAAAATCTGCTACCTATATTTTATCGGGGGTGGAAGACATAAAAGTTACGCCTGCCGGGAACTATCTGAGGATAGTAACATTTAAACTGGATAAATCGCATGAACTGGTGAAACTTGCCAATCCGGTTTACATTTTTGCTGTCAACATGAGAGCAGATATCGACGGAGACGGCATCATCGAAACCATCACCGACGAGATGGCGGTGTTGACACGCAGTGGCAATTTAAAATTTGTTTACCATGTTAACGGCGCCGGAAATGAACTGCCTGTGGGTTGGGATTTTTAACAAACCGAATATCGGAATCGTTAATTTTTAATAGTTTTCTGATTAATCGATTAAGTTGAGCGGTAATTCTTTGGTGGTTTTTGCCCCCAGTTTTTTAATACTTTCGGCACGTTTAACAAGGTTGCCGCTGCCTGAATGCAGTTTGTTCATGGCCTCGCCGTAACTGGCCTGCGTGAGTGTTAAATTCTTTCCGATCTTTTCCATATCGGAAATAAACCCGACAAACTTATCGTACAACGCGCCGCCTTGCCGCGCAATTTCCATCGCATTGCGGGTTTGGTTTTCCTGCTGCCAGATGGAAGAAATAGTACGAAGTGTTGCCAGCAAGGTAGAAGGACTTACAATCACAATTTTCTGGTCCCAGGCGTATGAAAACAGTTCCTGGTCTTCCTGCACAGCCACACTAAACGAAGCCTCGATGGGAATAAACAGGAGCACAAAGTCGGGCGAATTGAGGTGCCGGGCGCTTTGGTAATGTTTTTCGCTCAACCCTTTAATATGCGTTTTTAAACTTAAAAGATGCTCTTTTACGTGAACGACACGTTCTTCTTCGGTGGTAGCGTTTACAGCCCGTTCGTAGGCAATCAGCGAAACTTTTGAGTCAATAATAATGTGCTTGTTGTCGGGCAGGTTGATTACGATGTCGGGCTGAATTCGTTTCCCGTCTTCCGAAATATCACTAAACTGCTTTTGGTAGCCCTGTTCTCCTTCGTTTAATCCCGACCGTTCGAGAATCCGTTCCAGTACCACTTCTCCCCAGTTACCCTGTTTTTTTACATCGCCTTTCAACGCCTTCGTAAGGTTACTGGCTTCTTCGCTGATTTTTGAATTGAGGTCGTACAGTTTTTTTAATTCGGCCCGCAAATCGGTCTGGTCTTTTAATCCCTTTTGATAGGTATCTTCCACTTTCTTTTCAAAAAGATAGATCTTTTCTTTTAGCGGATTTAATACCTCGCCGATGTTTTTCTGGTTGGCAGCGGTAAATTCCTCGCTGTTTTTCTTTAAAATTTTGTTGGCAATATTTTCAAATTCGGTAGTGAATTTTTTTTGAATCTCTTCAAGTTCGGCCTTTTGTACCTGCAATTTTTCCTGAAGGTTGAAGTACTCTACTTTGGCTTTTTCGAGCCGGCCAACCAGTGCGGTATTTTCTTCACGGATTTTTTGCAGTTCGGTCAGCCATAAATCCGATCCTGTTTTTAACGAATGGTAACGATCTTCCCAAACCAGGCTTTGTTTTTCTGCTTCTGTTTTTTGAGCTTCAATTTGTCTTTCATGTTCAACAAACTGATTTTTTATTACTTCGATATTTTTCCGGTTCTTTAAACTAAAAAACAGGAATGCTGTAAAAGCGCCAATTACAATACCAGAGAAGAGATATATCATTTCCATCAGGGCATAGTTTTAATTCATAAAAAAACCGGTACAATTTAACCAAAACGTACCAGTTTCAATTATTTTTTTGGCAGAAGTTTACCACTTGTAAACGATAGAATTGATGTTCATTCCGGCGCCAACCGAGCAAAAAATAGTATTATCTCCGGGATTTACTTCATGCCCTTCCAGTTTTCCTTTGACCACCAAATCGACCAGGGTGGGAACGGTTGCTGTAGATGAATTTCCCAGTTTTTTGATGCTCATTGGCATCAATCCTTCCGGAATATGTTTTTCGCGGTAGAGTTTGAACACCCCGCTCAAAATTGCCTCGTCCATTTTTTCGTTTGCCTGGTGAATGAATATTTTTTTTATATCACTCAGGTAGAGGCCAGCTTTTTCGATACTGTCTTTTACCACACCCGGCACGGTATTGATGGCATAAATGTAAAGTTTGTGCCCCGACATTTTTATAAACAGTTCATCGCCTTCAAATTCGGGATTACCTGATTTGCCTAAGGTGAGCAGGTTGGCGTATTGTACCGAATCGGAACGGCTGGAATGGGAAAGAATTCCGGTAGGGATTTCGCTTTCGACAGCTTCCACCACCGTAGCGCCAGCACCGTCGGCATAAATCATGGTATCCCTGTCGTGCGGGTCGGAAATACGGGAGAGGACGTCGGCGCCAACTACAACACCGCGTTTCATAAAACCACTTTTGACAAAGGCATCGGCAACAATCATGGCCTGGGTCCAACCCGGGCAGCCCGAAATTACATCGTGACAAATACAATACGGGTTTTTGATGTGCAGTTTCATTTTCACCTTGTTGGCCAGTGCGGGCAAAATATCGGTACGCAAATTTCCTTCGTTAATATCTCCAAAGTTGTGGGCTACGATAATAAAATCAAGACTCTCTTCAGAAATCCCGGCCGATTTGCAGGCGTCTTTTACTGCCAAAGCCGCAATGTCGGAAGTCACCTGATCTTCTGACACATAACGTCTCTCTTCAATGTTGGTAATATCCCTGAATTTTTGTATGATTTCTTCGTTCGTTTTATCGAACAATTTCATCGTGGAGGGTTCATAAAATTTGTAGTCCAAAAAATGACTGTTTTTAATTATTTTTGGCGGGAGGCAACTGCCTGTCCCGATAATTCGCGTATAAATTTTTTTTGCCATCATATCTCCTGCTTCTTCTCTTGCTGCTGTTCTTTATATCGTTTTAACTGAAATGTCGCACCGTCAAATACGCCGTACGAAAAATTGGTAATCCAGTCGCCCAGTAAAATAAAACGGGCCTGGTTTCCAATTTCTGCATCTGCCATTTGGTGCCGGTGGCCAAAGATAAAATAATCTATCCTCTCCTTCTTCAAAATTGTTTCGGCGAATTTATACATCGCTTCATTCTTAACCTTAAATTCTTCTTCGGGTAATAATTTTGACAAACGGCTTGATTTTGACCACTTATGAGCCAGCCAAAGCGCCAAATTCGGATGTATTCTCGAAAACCACCATTGTAAACTTTTGCTGACAAATATTTTTTTGAGAAGGTTGTAACCTTTATCATCGGGATCGAGCCCGTCGCCATGTGCCAAAAAAAACTTTTTCCCGTCGAGTTCGGTTATGAATTCATTTCGGTGCAACAGTATGCCTGTTTCAGCGGGAAGGTAGTCGAAGACCCAAAGGTCGTGGTTTCCGGTAAAAAAATGTACGGGTACGCCGTTGTCTGTAAAATCGGCAATTCGTCCCAAAACCCTGGTAAATCCTCGTGGCGCCACTTTTTTGTATTCAAACCAGAAATCGAAAATATCGCCCAC
>CAYWBV010000084.1:0-7959 GCA_964455785.1 uncultured Maribellus sp. | reverse complement strand
ATTCGGTTTTCATCGAGGCTTACCTGGTAAATTTCAAAACCTTTGTTTTTGTATTTCTGATAAGCTTCTGCCAGCGCCGGGTTTAATACCCTCGAATTGCGATCGACAGCGGCCCAGAACTGTAAAAGAACAACTTTCCCTTTTAGTGATGAGAGGGCGATTTCTTTACCGTTGGCATCGGGCAGGATTATTTCGGGGCTATTTTGCCCCTCTTGTTCAATAAGTTGCTGTATTTTTGCACTTTTTTCTTCTTTTAACAATTGGACGGTATTGGCGTAGAGCGCTTTTACGTGTTCAGAATTTGGATAAATGGAATTGAGCGCCGAAGCAGCCACGCGCATCGTATGAAAATCTTTGATGACAAAGTTCTGCTGGTCAAATTCCTGGTATAAAGCCAATACACTTGCCATAGAAAATGGATTGTTCATCACAAAACCGGTAGAAAAGTCAACCTGTTCTTTTACGATGGCATCGTATTGTTCTTCCCATTTTGCCTTCATACTTTCGTATCCGGGATCTTCCCGGTAAATGTTATACAACGATTCAAGCGAATCGAGTTTTAGTTTAGTCGTGTTTAGTTTATCAACCAACTGTTTTACCAGCACCGACCCCAAAGAACCTTCCACATGATACTGGTTGGAGAAGTTGGCATAGTCGGCCTCGATTACAACATTTTCTGCTGAATCAACCAGCAGGGTAATCATTTTATCGGGAGAGAACTTCAGCAAATAATAAGTTGGAATTTTACTTTCACCTTTAATTTTAAATTCTCCATTTTTATTGATTCGCACAGAATCAACTGGTTTTGTAGATGATACCAATAATTCTTCGAGATACAACGTTTTACCTTCTGCATGGCTAACCTTTCCGTTAATGGTGAACTGGTTGCCTTTTTTGCAGCCAATAATTGTTACAGCCAATATTAAAAATATCCCTGTTAATCTGGTCACATTCATAGTTTTTTATTAAAGCCCGTAAAATTAACAATTTCCAATATATCATTTCGATCAAAAAAAGGAAAATAACATATTTTAAAGAATTTGGCACGCAGCACAATTTATAGGCTAACTTTATCATTTTTTCGTGAAAAAATTTTATGTTCGCCGACAATCAAAAGAACAAGGTGAAAATACATCAGGATATTTCAAATTTTGAGGCCCGTAACCCGGTAGTTACCATTGGAACTTTCGACGGCGTACATCTGGGGCACCAGATTGTTGTCGATCGGTTAAAAAAACTGGCGGAAAAATACGATGGCGAAACGGTGGTTTTTACATTTTATCCCCATCCACGCCTGGTAACTTCGCCTGATGAGACCAACCTGAGACTACTGACAACCCTGGAGGAAAAAAAACTGCTTTTTGAAGCGTTTGGGATTGATCACCTTATCATTTATCCTTTTACCAAAGAATTTTCGCAACTTTCGTATTCCGATTTTGTGCAGGATATTTTGGTCGGGCAAATAAAAACACGCTGCCTGGTGGTGGGTTACGATCATAAATTTGGGAAAAACCGTGAAGGAGGTTTTGAATATTTACAACAATGTGCGCTAAAACACAATTTCGACATCGAACAACTGGGGGCGCTTTCCCTCGACGAGGACCATGTGAGTTCGACAAAAATAAGGGATGCCCTGCAGGAAGGAGATATAAAAAAGGCCAACCGGTATCTGGGTTACCCGTTTACGCTACACGGGAAAGTGGTGCTTGGAAAACAGGTGGGGAGAAAAATTGGGTTTCCCACGGCAAATATCGAAGCTTCTGACCCACACAAAATTATTCCGGGATATGGCGTTTACGCCGTACAAATTAAGGTGGGCGATCGTCTGTTTTCGGGAATGCTGAACATCGGGACGCGCCCCACCTTCAACCAGAATGCCGATAACAGAAGTATCGAAGTTCATATTTTTGATTTTGAAGAGGATATTTACAACCAGGAAGTTACATTGATTTTTGCCGATAAAATTCGCGACGAACAAAAGTTTAGCGGTGTTGAAGCGCTGGTGGAACAACTCAAAAATGATAAAAAAAGTGCGCTGAGCATTCTTTCAGGAAAATAATTTTGCGCCAGTTCCCTCCGATTTACACGTCAGTCTCGTTTTTTTATCAGTTCACAGGAAACCGGCAAATGGTCGGAAAGACGGAATTCCAGGGTTTGAAAGTTGAGCGACTCGAAATCTTTACTGTGAAAAATATAATCGATGCGGAAGGAGGGGAGTTTCCCGATATAGGTACGGCCAATTCCTTTGCCCGAGCCGACAAAGGCGTCCATTAGTTTACCCCTTGTTTTCTGGTATGAGAACGACGCTGGTGTGTCGTTAAAATCGCCGCATACAATCACAGGGTGAGGCGACCTGTCGATGTGTTTTCTTATTTCGCGCGCCTGTTCCGCCCTCATTTGAACCGCCGTTTTAAATTTCAGGCTGATTTCACGCATTTCGCGCAAATCCTTTTCTTCCGTAATATCCGGCGATTCAATCACCGAATATAGTTTTGGATCGATTTGGTACGACTGCAGGTGTATATTAAAAATCCGGACCGTGTCGTGCTGAATCAGCACATCAGTGTAAATGGTGATATTCCGGCTGTTTTTAAACCTGATTTCTCCCATGTTTACAATCGGATAGCGGGTCATGGTTACCGAACCGAATGTTGTACTCGACCGCGCATATTGGTAATGGTTGATGGTGCTGATCGATTTTACCGTTTGCTCCAGGTTAAAAATGGAATTTTTCCTCAACCGCACTTCCTGAAGACAAATGATATCGGCTTTCTGTTTCTCCAGGAAACTTACAATCTCGCCGGCGCTCTCTTTCTGGCCCGGCCCGCCTTCTCCGCTAAAGTGCTGCACATTATACGAAACAACCTTTATTTCGCCTGTTTCCCCGTTTTTCGAACTGAACTGCATGTAACGCGAAAGAAAACTCCAGCCCAGAAAAACAGTAACGAGTGAAACCAAAAAATAGCGCGGTTTAAAAAGCAGCCAAAAAATAACAAATAACAAATTTGTAAATAAAATAAATGGGTAGGCCAGCCCGAACAACGAAGGAATCCACCATTTATCGGGCGGAACAAACACCGACAGATACGACATCAGAAGTGTCAATACTGCCACAAGGTTAAAAACAAATACTATGGATAACAGGCTTTTTCGCACGTTGTTAATTGTTCCGGTTAAACTGGAAAGATAGAAAAAAACCGGAAAGGATAAATACGGTAAAAGAAAACGGTTTCAAAATTTTTATAATCCTGCATAAATACGGTCAATTTCAGTTTGTTTTGTAACAAAGATAAATTTGAGTTTAACGGACACATCTCAGCATCCGGTCTTTCCCATTGATGTCCTTTTTTAATTCTGCTTTTCTGAACCCCAGATTTTGTATCAGCAAAGTCATTTCTTTTCCCAGATTTTCGTTGATCTCGAAATAAAGCCAGCCGTTTTTTTGTAAATATTTTTTGGCAAAAGAAGCAATTTTCCTGTAAAATATCAGAGGATCATCGTCGGGAACAAAAAGCGCCATTTGTGGTTCATAGTTCAAAACGTTGGGTTGCATTTTCACTTTTTCCATTTCTCTGACATAGGGTGGGTTGCTGACAATCAAATCAAAACTGTCCCACTTGTATTTTTCCCAGTTTAAAATATCGGCCTGAAAAAATTCGACATCCAACCGGTTCAAATTTGAATTTATTTCTGCTGTTTGAATCGCTTTTTCCGAAATATCCACCGCCAAAGCACTGGCATTGTCCATCTGTTTTTTTAGGGCCAGTGCAATACACCCGCTTCCGGTGCCGATATCTGCAATTTTCGGGTTTCCGGGCAACCCGGTCTCCACAATCCAATTGACCAGTTCCTCGGTTTCGGGGCGCGGGATTAAAACCGACGGGTTCACACTGATTTTTAACCCGTAAAATTCTGTTTCACCCAGTACATACTGAACAGGCTCAAAATTTTTCAGCCTTTGTACTATTTTCTCTATCTGCTTTATTTCAGCCGAAAGAACGGGGTCATCTTTCCGAAGTAAAAGCCCGGTGTAATTTAAACGAAAAACGTTTTCCATGATTAAACGGGTAAATCCCTGGATTTCAGTCTCTGGATATAACCCGTCCAATTCTTTTTCAATGTATTGAATAACCGCTTTCATTGTGTTACTTTTGACCCGACAAATATAATTTTTCCGCTTAAAATGGAAATGAACAAACCATATTATATGTTTCGCTGCCTTGAACTGGCCCGGCTGGGTGCAGGTAATGTTGCGCCAAACCCGATGGTCGGCTGTGTGATTGTTCACCAGGGGAAAATTATCGGAGAAGGGTTTCATCAAAACTACGGAGAAGCACATGCAGAAGTGAATGCTGTTCGTTCGGTCTCTGACCACAACTTATTAAAGGAAAGTACCTTATATGTAACTCTCGAACCTTGTGCCCATCACGGGAAAACGCCGCCATGTTCCGATTTGATTGTTGAAAAACAAATCCAGGGAGTAGTTATCGGGACGGTCGATCCGTTTTCGGAAGTGGCCGGAAAGGGAATCGAAAAGTTGAAAAAGGCAGGGATTGAGGTGGAAGTTGGTATGTTGGAAAACGAGTGCAGGGAGTTGAATAAACGTTTTTTTACATTCCACGAAAAACAACGGCCATATATTATTTTAAAGTGGGCACAAACGGTTGACGGGTTTATCGATGTGGAACGCAGCAGCCACGATTTTGGTCAGCCGACGTGGATTACCGGCGACCTGGCGCTCAGGTTGGTGCATAAAATCCGTTCGGAAGAAAGTGCAATTTTGGTTGGGACCAACACCGCAGAAAAAGACAACCCGACACTTACCGTTCGGCACTGGAGCGGCAAAAATCCGGTACGTTTGGTAACCGACAACCATTTGCGGCTCAGCAAAAACCTCCATCTGTTTGACGGCGCCGCACAAACGCTGGTTTTTAATTCTATTAAAAATGAGGTGGATAAAAATATGGTTTATGTAAGGATTGATTTCTCTGAAAATATCGTTCCTCAAATCCTTCACGAACTTTATACGCGGGAAATCCTTTCGGTGATTGTTGAAGGAGGCAAACAACTTCTGGATAGTTTTATCAGTGAAAATCTTTGGGATGAGGCGCATATTTTTACCGGGCCAAAATTTTTCGGCGGAGGAGTCCATGCGCCGCAGATCGGGGGAGAATTAGTTTCTTCTGAAATACTGGACTCTGATCGGTTGTTTGTAATCCGAAACAGAAGTTAGAGTCTTACCGCATTCGGCCCGCCCGGCATAATCTGGATTTTTAATACATTTTCAACATACTGAAAGTAGTAAAACAATTCATGGTTTAGTTCAAAACCATAATCCACGTTGGGTTCGTAACCGATTATCGTTTCGAAAAACCAGCTCTTTTTCGGGTCCGTCGCGTTCGTGTTCCAGGCAGTTACATATTGTTTGTTCCAACTTTCGTAATATTCCTGCGAGCGGTACAACGCCGGGCTTTTATGCAGTTGATACCAGGTTTCGAATTTCGAATCGAAGGTTTCCAACTGGTACTCCAGGCTGTCTTCAGTCATTTCTGTTCCCTGAATACTGTTGACTTTAACAATCCCTTTTTGAGTTGAACAGGCAACCACAAAAACAATCACTCCCATCCAAAATAATATCTGTTTCATATGCTTACATTTAATTTTCATGGCAAATCTAATTACGAATGTTTCTGTAAAATTGTTTTTGAATTTAAAATTATTGAAATTTAGTGCAACAAAAAAACTGAAAATTATGGAATGGAGCCTGTTTTGGAAAATATTTTCCTTCGTGTTTTTAGTCACAGCTATTCCAGTCGCCATTATTATCGTGCTCGAAAAACGGTCGCCATACAAAACGATTGCGTGGATTTTGTCGTTGATTTTATTACCGGTTTTCGGGGTCGTTTTTTACCTGGTTTTCGGACAGGAATACCGAAAGCAGAAATTGTTTTCGAGAAAGGGAATCAAAAGCCTCGGAAAAATCAGGAGCCTTTCAACCAAACAACTTCGCGAAATTGGACAAACCCATCCTATTTTGAAGGGTAAAATGAATGATTACCAGAATATTGTCAGGTTGCTGCTAAATAATTCCGACGCACTTTTAACCACGGGCAACCAGCTCAAAATCCTGAACAACGGGAAGGAGACATTCGATGCCATTTTTGAAGCGATAAAAAACGCCCGTCACCATATTCATCTCGAATACTACATTTTTTCGGATGATAAAATCGGGAACCGGCTAAAAGATTTGCTGATAGAAAAAGGCAATGAAGGAGTGGAGGTAAGGATAATTATCGACGATGTGGGAAGCTGGGGTTTAAAGAAAAAATTTATAACTGAATTAAAAGAAAACGGCATCGAGATTTATTCGTTTATGGAAGTGCGGTTTCCCCGTTTAACTTCGAGGGTAAATTTTCGCAACCACCGCAAAATTCTTATCGTCGATGGCAGAATTGGGTTCACCGGCGGTATAAATTTTGCCGATCGTTACGTTGAAGGGCTTAAAAAAATTGGTCCGTGGCGCGACACACACCTACAAATGAAAGGCGACGCTGTGGCATGTTTACAGGTGGTTTTTGCAGCCGACTGGTTTTTTGTAATTAACGAAAATCTTGGCGGGAGCGATTATTTTCCTGCTTTTTCGGAAGGAGATGGCCCGCCAGTGCAAATTTCTGCCAGCGGCCCCGATTCGGATTGGGAAAGTATCGGGCAGGCCTTTTTTGCCGCCATAACACGGGCCAAACAAAAAGTTTACATGGTTACCCCTTATCTGATGCCTCCTCCGCATATTATACAGGCTATTAAAATTGCCGCGCTCAGCCATATCGATGTGAGGATATTGATTCCTGAAAAGTCGGATGCGAGGATTCCTAAATGGAGTTCGTTTTCATATGTGGAGGAGCTGCTGGAAGCCGGTGTGAAAATTTACTTTTACCAGGCCGGGTTTGTCCACAGCAAATACATCATTTCCGATAACTTTTTTTCATCGGTAGGTACTACAAACTTAGACTTCAGAAGCTTGGAAACCAATTTTGAGGTCAACGCTTTTATTTATGATGAAAAATTCACCCGCGAACTGGAACGGACATTTCTGGCCGATTTACAGCACAGCCGGGAAATCAAATTACGCGAATGGCGAAAACGTCCGTGGCACCGGAAATTACGTGAGTCGCTGGCACATATTGTGAGCCCGATGCTGTAAAGCTTTTTTCCGTCTCTTCCCGAAGTGACGGGCGATTGTGTCACAGATGCAATCAGGGTTATGCAAAAAGAAATTATCGAACGAAGTTCCTGATTTTCTGTAAAACTAAACTCACTTCTTCCAGCTCTTCATTTTTAATTCTTAATACCTTCAACCCGGCATTCGATAATATTTCATCTCTTCTTTCATCGTAATCTTTTTGAAAATCATGAATTTTTCCATCAACTTCAATGATCAATCTTTTCTCTGCACAATAAAAATCAGCAATAAAATAAAGCGGTTTGTAATTAATCGTTTCATAAACAATGGGGTGTTGTCTTAAAAATTTTAACCCCAATAATCTTCGGTTGCGCAAGTTTGCCCACAATAATTTTTCCTCCGGGGTCATATTTTTCCGGAGGTTTCGGGCACGACTGATGGGTGTATGGTTGTCGCTCATTTTCGTGATTTTTATTACTCTCCCCCGGCCCCTCTCTACGCGTAGAGAGGGGTGAGCCGTCAACTGACAGATCGGGGTGAGTTAGTGTTAATACTTCATCTCCTGATTTGCCAAAAGTTATTAAATCATTTCCTTATTTTTATAACCAAATGTTTTAAAAATATTCTGAAAGACTGTGAAAAAAATACAAGTCACAGAATTATAGTACAATTTTGACTCTCCCTCTTCTCCCTCTCTACTCGTAGAGAGGGACGATTGTATCGTAGATGCAATCAGGGTGAGTAATTCAAAACGGCAACTTCCCCAAATCCAGGTTTCC
>CAYWBV010000083.1:0-13966 GCA_964455785.1 uncultured Maribellus sp. | reverse complement strand
AAGATTTTCTTTACAACCTTGGTAAAAAATCGCTCCTTATCAACTCCTGCCGCGGCGAAGTTTTTGACACCAATGCGGTTTATGATGCCCTCGAAGCCGGTGATATTTCAGGGGCAATTATCGACTGCTGGGAGAACGAACCCGAACTGGATTTGGAACTGCTCAACCTCGCTGAATTCGGGACTCCGCACATTGCAGGCTATTCAAAAGACGGAAAAGCCAACGGCACTAAAATGAGTGTTCAGGCAGTGAGCCGTTTTTTTAACCTGGGACTCGACCACTGGCAACCTTCGGGTATTGAACCGCCGGAGAATCCGGTTATCGGAATAGATGGCAACCAGCGCCGGGAGTACTCTGTTCTCGCCGAAGCCGTATTGTCAACCTACGATATCGAAACAGATGATGAAGCCTTGCGTGAAGCGCCCCATCTTTTTGAGAAACTCCGTGGCGACTACCCCGTCCGGCGCGAATTTGATTCTTACACCATCAAAGCAAAAAATATAGAAAACCAAACTTTAGAAAAACTGAAAAAACTCAGATTTAGTGTAAACGTTGATTGATAGAGATTGATTGAGTGAATTACAGTAAATCACAATGAATTACAATAAGTTACAATGAATTACAATAAATAAATAAAAATGAAAAAGTTAGCTGACATTGGATTAATCGGGTTGGCCGTGATGGGCGAAAACCTGGTGTTAAACATGGAGAGTAAAGGTTTTACAGTAGCCGTTTTTAACCGTACTGTCGAAAAAGTGGACAGTTTTATGAGTGGCCGTGGCGCCGGTAAAAAATTCATCGGGGCGCATTCCATCGAAGAACTGTGCGCATCGCTCGAACGCCCGCGCAAAGTGATGATGCTGGTAAAAGCCGGTAAACCGGTCGATGATTTTATCGAACTGATTATGCCGCATCTCGAACCGGGCGACATTATCATCGATGGCGGAAACTCTCATTTCCCCGATACCATCCGTCGTACCCAATATGTTGAAAGTAAAGGTTTCCTTTACATCGGAACCGGTGTTTCGGGAGGAGAAGAAGGCGCATTGTTAGGCCCGTCGATGATGCCGGGCGGTTCACCTGCCGCATGGCCTCATGTAAAAGAAATTTTCCAGGCCGTGGCTGCCAAAGTGGAAGATGGTTCTCCCTGCTGCGACTGGGTGGGCGAAGGTGGCGCAGGCCATTTTGTAAAAATGGTCCACAACGGAATTGAATATGGCGATATGCAGATTATTACCGAAGCTTACCAGTTAATGAAGGAATTGCTGGGAATGAGCAACGACGAGATGCACGAGGTATTCAAAAAATGGAACGAAGGTATTCTCGACAGTTACCTGGTTGAAATTACCCGCGATATTCTGGGCTACAAAGATGAAAACGGTGAAGAAACGGTAGAATTTATCCTCGATACCGCAGGTCAGAAAGGAACCGGAAAATGGACCGGGATTTCTGCGCTCGACCTCGGTATTCCGCTGACCCTGATTGGCGAGTCGGTTTTTGCACGCTGTCTGTCTGCTCAAAAAGATTTGCGTGTCCAGGCTTCGAAGTTTTTAGAAGGCCCAAAACCTGAATTTAAAGGCGATAAAAAACAGTTTATCGACGACATTGAAAGTGCACTACTGGGCGCAAAAATTATTTCATACGCACAAGGTTACAACCTGATGATGGAAGCTGCCAAAGAGTACGGATGGAACCTGAATTACGGCGGTATTGCGCTGATGTGGCGCGGTGGTTGTATCATCCGTTCGGTATTTTTGGGCGACATCAAAAAGGCATTCGACAAAAACCCGGCGCTGGCCAACCTGCTGTTAGCCCCGTTCTTTAAAGAAAAAGTGGAAGCGGCCCAGGCCGGATGGAGGCGGGTTTGCGCATCGGCATTGTCGAACGGAATCCCGGTTCCGGCGCTTACCTCGGCGCTCTGCTATTTCGACGGGTTCCGCAGCGAACGTTTACCGGCCAACCTGTTGCAGGCACAACGCGATTACTTTGGCGCACACACCTACGAACGTACCGACAAACCACGCGGACAGTTCTTCCACACCAACTGGACCGGCCGCGGCGGAGACACCGCTTCTTCGACGTATACAGTGTAATACTTTAAATAAAATTGATATACAGGGGCTGTCTGAAAAGGCAGCCTCTTTTTTTGTATAAGTTCAAAACTCTTTTTGTTGTATGTACATCTCCTGTCTTTTCAATTTGTATCAATTCTCAACGACGATGGTTTTCCGTCATTAGATTCGTACAAACCATGCTTAAATCATTCAAAACAATTTTTAAATTTGTTTCCATTAATAAATCAATTTAAACCTGATACAATGACATTACAATTCAAACCAACACCAAAGTTTTTCACCATCGTTTGGCTGCTCGTTTTTTCTTTTTTTGCCGTTGATGGAAACGCACAGTCAAAAGCCGGCTCCGCCGACGGGTTACCTTCGCTGAAAGGGAAAAAGATACTGATGGTTTGGGGCGGCTGGAAAGGCCATTTCCCCAAAGAACTGACCGAAAAAATAGTGCCTTACCTCGAAGAGCAGGGAGCCATCGTTACCGTGTCCGACTCGCTGGGCGTTTACACCAACAAGGAAATTATGGACAACACCGACCTGATTTTCCAGTCGCACACGATGGGGCAGATTACCGGCGACCAGGAAAAAGGGTTGCTGGCAGCCGTTAAAAACGGCGCAGGACTGGCTGGCACACACGGCGGCCTTGGCGACTCGTTCCGAAACAATACCGAATATCAGTTTATGGTGGGCGGACAGTGGGTGGCCCATCCCGGCGGAGTAATCGATTATACTGTTGAGATTACCGACAAAAAGGACCCGCTCACCAAGGGCGTCGGCAATTTCAAAATCAAGTCGGAACAGTATTACATGCACGTTGACCCGAATGTAAAAGTGCTGGCAACCACTACTTTTAATGCCGAACATGCCGAATGGATCGACAAAGCGGTGATTCCGGTCGTCTGGAAAAAAACCTACGGCAAAGGCCGGGTATTTTATATTTCGGTAGGCCACACGCCGGCCGATTTCGACATCCCCGAAGCCTGGGAGATACTAACCCGTGGCATCCGCTGGGCCGCCGAAAGCAAGTATGCCGCCAAAGAAGAGTGGATGAGCCCTGTTTATCCGGGGAAAAAATAGAAGATATTCCTGTTCAGCAAAAGGCATTGAGACAAAATTTCAATGCCTTTTGCCAATGGAAAAAACATCATTCATTTACCACTTCAAAAAGAAAACGGGTAATATTTTTTTCGAAATCATCGACATGCCCGAAAGGGGTATGCCCGGCTCCCTTAATAGTTACCAGTTCGTTTTTAACACCGGCGGCATTAAGTCTTTCAGCCAAATCCACTGCATTTTTATAAGCCACCAGCCGATCCTCGGTTCCGTGTACCATAATGGTGGGCGGCGAACTGCGGTCAACGCTGATTTCTCCCCAGTCTTTGCCGGGGCTTCCCCACAGGTTTACAAAACCGATCATCCCGGCTTTGTCGTTTTTACCACCGGGCCTGGTGCCCAAGCAAAGATGACTGCCCAGAATTCCACCGGCCGATCCACCGCCAACAATAACTTTCGAAACGTCAACCCTAAGCCACCTGCGGTTTTTGCGTAGCCATTCAAGCCCTTGCCGTACGTCTTCCATCGCATCCGAAATGGTACCTTTCATATCATCCCGCGGGCTTTTTCTGACGCGGTAATCAATGGAAAGGCAAACATATCCCTTGCGGGCGAAGCGGCTGGCCATTTCCGTAATGTACTTTTGCGATTTGTCGTTCCCAAAGGTAAACCCGCCCCCATGAATCCATACAATGACAGGGCGTTTTTTCTGCCTGTCGCCTTCCGGCAGATAAACATCAAGCAAAAGGTTCTCACTCACCCCGTTTTCCGTTACCGAAGCGCCATAAACCAGGTCCTTCTGAACAGTAATCTTTTCAAAAACAGGGTCGAGATAACGTATTTTTACTTTCGCTGAATCCGGTTGACTGTTTTGAAAAAAGCCCGCTTCCGCCGTCAGACCGGTGAAAAGAAAGAGCGAAACCAGGGCGAATTGTTGTACCATTTTGATCATTTAACCTCCTCCTGTTGTTTTGATAAAAGTAAATGTAACGAATTTCATCGCACCGGCTGTTTTTCCGCAAGCACTACCACAAAATTTATTTATTTTCATGCCGGTTTTAAACCAGTAAATCTAAAATCAATACATATGAAGACAATCAAAACCCACACGGGTAAAAAAATCTCACTTCTCCTTTTGGCGTTGCTGTTTACTTTTGTTTCTGCGGTTTCGGCGCGCGACTATTACCAGATAAAAGTTTATAATCTGAAAGACAAAACGCAGGAAGCGCAGGTCGAAAAATACCTGAAAAATGCCTATCTGCCGGCACTTCACCGGGCCGGGATCAAACAGGTGGGGGTGTTTAAACCTGTTGAAAACGATACCGCTTCCAAAGTATTTGTACTGATTCCCCTGAAGGAAATCGGCCAGGTGGAAGCCATGGAGGCGGCGCTGGCAAACGACAGCCAGTATCAGAAAGACGGCGCGGAATACATCAATGCCTCGTGGGAGAACCCGCCCTATGTGCGGATGGAGTCGATCCTGCTGAAAGCGTTTGCCGAAATGCCTGAATTTGTCAGACCCAGTCATAAAACACCGGCGTCGGAACGGGTTTATGAATTGCGGAGTTACGAAGGGCCCACCGAAAAACTCTACCGCAAAAAAGTGGAAATGTTTAATGAAGGAGGCGAAGTGGCGCTGTTCAAAAAGCTGGGGTTTCAGGCCGTATTTTATGGCGAAGTCCTTTCAGGAAGCACCATGCCCAACCTGATGTACATGACCACTTTCGCCAATATGAAATCGCACGACGAGCACTGGAATACCTTCAGAAACCACCCCGACTGGAAAAAATTGTCGGGAATGGAAGAATACAAACACACGGTTTCGCATTCGGTTATTCAGTTGCTGCATCCGACCGACTATTCGGATTTATGACAGATTATGTGGCTTTTTCAAAAGTAACGTTATACTTTCCCCAAAGTAACGTTATACTTCGGAAAAAGTATAACGTTACTTTTTTTGTCAAACCGTTTTGCGGGAATTTTTATACGGCTGACCCGTTAAAAAAGGGTCTTATCAGTTTAAAAATAAGTTGCAGTAACCTAAAGACTATTTTGACATTTTATTCCCGCAATCTGAAATGATATTTCGATGTTATCTCTTTGATTTAAATCAGACACTTCCAGGTTAAAAAAAACGATGAAAGGTCTGGGTCACGGAAACCTGGCAGCGTTTTTCAGACCTTTCAGCGTTTACATGGTTGAATACTTAAAAAGCAAAATATAAAAATCAAAACAGTCGCTTAACTGCCCGACCTTTTTACATTCATCCCCAAAACCAATGTTTTGTTCGCCTACAACGAGAACCAGTAAGAAAACTTTATGAGGAAAACGTTGTGCGGATGTGTGTCAAACAATTCCTTCATATCGTTGCCGTACCGAAACGCCCCGTCGGTGGCCGAGCCCGTCCGCCCCTGCGACCAGACCAGGAAAAGCGTCGATCCCGGGGAGTATTCCCACCTGACGACCAGGTTGGAGCGGAACTGCCGGAAGTTGAAGTCGGGGTTTGAGAGCGAGTACTCCGCAGCGCCGTCGCCGTTCTCGTCGAATGTATAACTGTTATCGCCGGGGAGGTAACTTATCTCGCTGGCGGCGAAAATGCGGTACCGGTCGGCAAACCGGTCGGCCGCAGGCGAGGTGATCCGTTTGAAATTGGTAAACTTTCCGGCCGAAACAAAGGGTTGCCCGTAATACTCCAGCGAGAGTTCGGGGTTAAACGTATAATTCAATCTAAAAGTAAAACTGAGGGTCTTTTGGTCGAGTTCGGCAAATACATATCGGGAGTCACTTGCAACCTGAAAAGTGCCCGCATACTGTAACGTATGGTTGGTAATGCTGAAGGCCGGGTCGAACGATACCGACAAGGCATTTACGGGCCGGACGTTCACACCCAACCAGTACTCGCTGTACCACGAGCTTTTCAAATCGCCCGGACGTTGGTAGTTCCCGGCGTAGAACGACGCCTTTTTCGACTGGTCGGTAGAGAGATTCAGATTCATTTCGAAAAAACCCGGCATCAGAAACGACGGGCCGCCCCGCAGGAGGTTGGTCGATGTACTTTCTCCCCCGCGGGTAAACGAACCGTTAATACGCCAGCGGTTTTTGAACTGCGAATAGAAATTCATATTCGTAAAAAACGAAAGTCGTTTGCCCGAGAAGTTCCAGTACATCCAGTAGTTGGTGTTCAGGTGAAAGTTGTTAAAGATGGAAAAAGGATTGCGGATGTAATAGGCAAGCCAGGAGCCGTGGTAAATAACATCAGAGTAACGCATGTAACCGATGTCGTTGAATTCGAGGCCGGGAGAACGGAGCATAACGCTGGTTTCGAACTGTACCCTTTTTTGACTCGACCGCCCGAACTTGATTGTACCGCCATAGCCCGACAACGAGGTCAGCGACGAATCGACCGAGACGTAACCGGCGTCGGGCCGCTGAAAATACCGCGCTGATGATTCCTGGAGGGCAACAAGCGCTTCCTCCTCTCCTTTTAGATAGCTGAATTCGGCGTTTCCGGTGAGATACCATGTCCGTTCGTTCCAGTTGCGGGCGAAGTCGATACCGCCGGTGTATGCGGCTGCGGGCAGATAGCCGAGCGCTGGGTTGGTAATGTCGCGGTTGACGGCGGTAATAATTCCGCCAAGCACGGTTTCGCCTTTGTTGAAATCCTTTTGCACACGCCCGACAAAATAATTGGTCAGCGGTTCAACTGATTCTTTCCTGCGGTTTCCACCGTTGTCGATGATGGCTTTTTCGTTGGCAGTTACACTCTCTAAAACCCCGATTGACAACCCTTTTTTTGTTTTGCCCGATAGTTTCATCGCCCCTAAAATGGTCGAAGACTGCGGTATGTCGGCATATTCGTTATCGGAAAGTTCCGGAGAATGGTGCGGGAATCTTCCAATCCGGCGGGAATAAAAGAGATTGTCGGCGCCCATATTGTGGATGACAATAGAGCTGGACGGTTCAAACTGATAGATGTTTTTCCCTTCGATAAAAAAGGGACGGCGCTCGGAGAAATAGGTTTCGAAAGCGGTAAGGTTCACTTCCGAAGGGTCGGCTTCTACCTGCCCAAAATCGGGGTTGAAAGAAAAGTCGAGCGTCAGGTCGCTGGTGATGGCCGCTTTGCCGTCGAGACCGGCGGAGAAGGAACTTTTTTTCCCGTCTAAAAATGGATTTTCCTCCTCTTTTTCAAACCGCTCTATACGGGCAACGGCGTAGGGAAGTAACTCCAACTGGCGTTTGGGCTGAATACCGTTGATGCCGTGCAGCTCTCCAAAAAGATGAACCATTCCCGGCGAACCTTTGGGAATAAACTGCCACGTTGAACGTTCCTCCGAACGGAAAATGTGCCGCATCAACTGGATTCCCCAGATGTGTGCTGCCTTTTTCCCAAACCTGAGCTGACTGAACGGTATTTTCATTTCGGCGCACCATCCTTTATCGTCGATGGAGGTTTTGACGTACCATACCGGGTTCCAACTGTCGTCCCAGTAGTTCCCGTTCTGTGTCACCGACTCATCTCCTTTGGCTCCCGAAGCCATGGCTGTAAAAGAAAAAGCGGTTTGCTGGTCGTAGTAACTGTCGATGGTAATCCCCACCATGTCGCCGTCAAAATGATCCCTTCGCGACATTCTGCGGCTTATTTTATCCGGCTCCGTATCAAAAGCGCGGATAAACACATACAGGTTGTTATCGTCAAAAAGTATTTTAAATGATGTTTGCTGCGAAGGCGGTTTGTTTTCATCGGGTTGTGTCTGGATAAAACCACCTTCCCATTCCACAAGTTCCCAGCACGAATCATTCATCAGCCCGTCGATTTCGGGCTCATTTTCGGCAAAAGCAGTGGTATATATCTTTTTCCCGGTGGGTTGCGAAAAGCTGCTGGAAAACAGAGGAATCAGCATCACACTCACGGCTGCCTTCATCAGGAGAATATTTTTCATTGATTTGCGTCTAATTTATAATTTACGTTTATTCAAAAAAAGACTCTGTTTTTTTTGAATTGTTACGGATGCAAACCATAAAACATCATTTTTTTATCAAACAACCATAAAAACTTAGGGATTAACAACTATAAACAAAAGAGGGCAATCAATATTGCCCTCTTTTCACTTAATCTAACTCTGTAACCAAACCTATTGAAATTGTTTACGCTTTTAAATACAGGAGTAAAAAAATATTCCCTACCAATCTTTCCAAAAATATGTTGATTAAATACTTTTTGTCCCCGGCCCGATAAAACGAATTTCTGTCGGTAAAAAGTGCCTGTTCTTCTATTCTGTTTCCTTTTCATCGCCATCCGAAATAGATTTGACCCATACAATTAAACATGGATATGAAAACAAAAACAATTCTTCAGTTCAAAACAATCATTCTTTTGATTTCGCTAAACCTTCCGTATGTTTTGTATTCGCAGCAAACCGACACCACGTTGTGGAGCCTTTCCGATTGTATCAATTATGCGCTGCAGCAAAATATCGAGGTACGAGGGAGCGAGCTGGGCAATAAATCGAACGAGGTTTATTACGATCAAGCCAAATGGAACAAGTATCCGTCGGTGAGTGGTTCGGTTTCGCAAAACTTCAACTGGAAAAATTCGGAAGAGACAGCTACCGGAACAACCAGTTTTTCGGGAAACAACAGCACTAATTATTCGGTCAGCTCCAGCGTTACGTTGTACAACGGATTAAAACTGAACAACAACATCAGGCAGGCCGAAATTAACCTGGAAAGCGGGAAATACAGTTCAGAGACGATTAAAGAAAACATTAGCCTGCAGATACTCGACGCATTTCTCCAGGTTTTATATACCAATGAGTTGGTAAAAAACACCGAAAAACAAATTGAGGCTACTACCGGACAACTTCAACTCGCCGAAGAACGCCTCAGTTTAAGTATCATTTCACGTTCCGACTATTTACAGGTAAAATCGGAACTGGCCAGCGAGAAACTAACTTTGGCCAATGCAAAAAGCAGTTACGAAATAGCCAGGATTTCGCTGATGCAGTTGATGGAATTGCCGGTCGATAAAAATTTCGACATTGTAACTCCGGAGATGGAAGATGAACTCAACCAGTTACGCCAGCCCGACGCTTCTTCCATTTACCAACTGGCAATGGGTATTAAACCACAGGTTAAAAGCGCAGAATTAAACACACAAAGTGCCATGTATGACGAAAAAATTGCAAAAGCCGGCTTTTACCCTACGGTTTCGGCAAATGCCGGGCTCGGAACAGGTTATTCCAGTTTGTCGTCGAATATGGCTTATTTCAGCCAGTTGGATAACTCCATTAATCCCTCGCTCGGGCTTTCCGTCTCCATTCCCATTTTCCAGAAAAACCAGGTAAAAAACAACATTAAACTGGCGAAGATTGGAATCGAGAATGCCGGGTTAAACGAAATCGACGTAAAAAATCAGTTACGTAAAAGTATCGAACAAGCGTGTGTCGATGTTACTTCAGCGCAAACCCAATTCGAAGCGAGCAAGGAAAAATATGAGGCGACTGAAGAATCGTACGCCCTGGCCGAAGAAAAATTTAAAAACGGGCTTATCAATTCCGTCGATTTTTTAATTGAAAAAACCAATTTAATTGAAGCCGAAAGCGACTTGTTACAATCAAAATACAACATCATTTTCAGCTATAAAATCCTTGATTTTTACGCCGGAATACCTCTTAGTTTATAAAACATAAAAACAATAAAATAAAAAATACCATGAAAAGAAAAACAGTCATCCTGATTATTGCAGCCGTTGCGCTGTTGATAGCCGCCTATTTTGTTTTTGGAAGAAGTACCGTCGCTGCCGGTGACATTAAAATTGAAACGGCCAAAGTTGAAAAAGGAACCATCAGTAAACTGGTATCGGCAACCGGCACATTACAGGTTATCGATACGGTGGAAGTTGGCACACAGGTTTCAGGCATTGTCGATAAAATTTATGTTGACTTCAATTCGCCCGTAAAAAAAGGCCAGTTGATTGCAAAAATCGACACGACCAACCTGGCGGCCACGCTCGAACAAAGTAAGGCTTCGCTGGCCAATGCCAAAGCCGAACTGGATTACCAGCAGGCCAACTACAACCGGCTGCAACCGTTAATCGAAAAAAACCTGATTTCACAGTCCGATTTCGACCAGGTTGTTTACAGTTTAAGTGTGGCAAAAGCCAACTACAGCAGTGCTGTGGCATCGCACAAAAAAAACCGGATCAACCTCGATTATGCCTTTATTTATTCGCCGATTGACGGAATTGTAACTACCCGTTCGGTACAGGAAGGACAAACTGTTGCGGCAAGTTTTAATACACCTACCCTTTTTGTTATTGCTGCCGACCTTACCCAAATGCAGGTAAAGGCTAATGTTGACGAAGCTGACATCGGCCAGGTTAAAGACGGACAGCGCGTTGAATTTACGGTTGATGCTTTTCCCGATATGAAATTCAATGGCGAAGTTACCCAAATCAGGTTAAGTCCAAGTATTTCGAACAACGTGGTTACTTACACTGTAATCATTTCGGCGCCAAACCCCGATCGGATACTGATGCCTGGAATGACCGCAACCATCGACATTTATGTTCAGGAAGCGAAAGATTTACTGGTGGTGCCCAGCAAGGCACTGCGGTTTAATATGGACGAAAAGCTGCTGATTTCGTACATGAAAGAACAGGGAAAACCGGAAGGGACGCCGGCAGTGGGTAATCCGTCAAACTCTGCAGCAGAGAATAATCAAAATTTAAAAATAATCTGGATTAAAAAAGATTCGGTCATCCATCCTGTTCATGTAGAAACCGGCCTCGACGACGACATCCAGGTACAAATACTTTCGGGCCTGAATCTTGGCGATGAAGTGATTTTAAGTATGGAAGAACAAAAAACGGAAACCGTAAAAAAACAGACCGCAAGTAATCCGTTTATGCCACAACCTCCGGGAGCAAAGAAAAACAGCAGCGCCAGCAAAACCAGCGGCAGCACTCCTCCCGCCAACAATTAGGAGACTGCGGCAAAGTCTGCAGTGAATAAAACAGCCGGAAAACAATTTTTATGAAAGGAAAGTAACAATGAAAAAGACAATTATATCAGTCAGGCAACTACGAAAAGATTACCACGTTGGGGAAGTTACCGTTCACGCACTGAGAAAGGTTGACATGGATATTATGGAAGGCGAGTTTGTCGCTATCATGGGAACCAGCGGGTCAGGAAAATCGACCATGCTCAATATACTCGGATGCCTCGATAAACCTACCGACGGCGAATATCTTCTCGATAACGTAAATATGGGAGAACTAAACAAAAACCAGTTGGCTCGGCTCCGAAACGACAAACTGGGGTTTGTTTTCCAGTCGTACAACCTGTTGCCACGGACAACGGCTCTCGAAAATGTGGAACTTCCGCTTTACTACAATACACAAATCAGGGCGAAAGAGCGCCGGGAAAGGGCAATGCACGCACTCGATCAGGTGGGTCTCTCCGACAGGTTTCATCACATGCCCAACCAGCTTTCCGGAGGGCAACAACAAAGGGTTGCCATCGCACGTTCGCTGGTGAACGACCCCGTGGTAATCCTCGCCGACGAAGCTACCGGGAATCTTGACACCCGCACCTCTTACGAAATTATGGATTTGTTCCAGAAACTGAACGAAAAAGGAAAAACCATCGTTTTTGTTACTCACGAAGCCGACATTGCACGGTTTATGACTAAAAACATCGTATTCCGGGATGGAAGGATACAGAGAGAAACGAATGTTACTAATCGTTTCAACGCTTCCGAGATGATAAAACAACTTCCGGTACTGGAAGATGAACTTTAAAAATTCAGAAAAATGAAATACAAAAATCTTATAAAGATTGCTTCCAATGCGCTGCTGAGAAACAAGTTCAGGGCAATTTTAACTATGTTGGGCATTATCATCGGTGTTGGTTCGGTTATCGGAATGCTTTCCATCGGACAGGGTTCGAAAAAAAGTATCCAGGAACAAATCTCAAGTATGGGGTCGAACATGGTTTTTGTGATGCCGGGACAACAACGAAGGGGCGGCGTGATGATGGGCAATTCCGATTCCAAAAGTCTCACCCTGAAAAATGTGGAGGTTCTGCAAAAAGAGTCGCAATACCTTTCGGCCATTTCGCCGCAGGTGGCGTCCAGCGGACAGTCGGTGCGGGGAAACAACAACTGGCCGACCTCAATTTATGGGGTGAATGCCGACTATTTATCCATCCGGAAATATGAACTGGAAGACGGCCGGATATTTACCGACAAAGAAATTTCAACCCTCGGGAAAGTATGCGTTATTGGGCAAACCGTGGTTGAAAACCTCTTTGTCGATGGTGTCGATCCCATTGGGCAAACCATCCGCTTTTCCAACATTCCGTTAAAAGTAATCGGCGTATTAAAAGAAAAAGGTGAAAATTCAATGGGACAGGATCAGGACGATTTGATTATTGCGCCATACACCACAGTGCAGCGCCGGATTTTGGCGATAACGCATATTCAGTCCATTTCGGCTTCGGCCGTAAGCGAAGACAAATCGGAACTGGCCATCCAGGAAATCGAAACCATTCTCCGGCGCGAACACAAACTTCAGGATGGAAAAGAGAACGATTTTGAAGTGAGGTCGCAGGCCGAAATGATTCAGACCTTTACTTCGGTAAGCGATATGCTAACTATGCTTTTAGGTGCGATTGCAGGTATTTCGCTGCTGGTTGGCGGAATCGGCATCATGAATATCATGTATGTCTCGGTAACCGAACGTACCCGCGAAATCGGACTGCGTATGTCAGTCGGGGGCCGTGGTAAAGATATTATGATCCAGTTTTTGATTGAAGCCGTGATGCTGAGCGTTATTGGCGGCGCCCTCGGAATATTGCTCGGACTGCTTATTTCGTATGTTGCGGCCTCACTGCTTAGTTTCCCGTTGGTTATTATGACCGAGGCAATTGTGCTTTCGTTTTTGGTTTGTTCAGTAATTGGCGTATTTTTTGGCTGGTACCCTGCCCAAAAAGCGGCCAACCTCAACCCGATCGATGCACTGAGGTACGAATAAGCTGAATTATTGACGATTCGTAGTCTGCCTTTGACAACTTTTGTGTTTTGATGGGCAGGATAAATGATAAATTGTAAATGTTTAAATTGTAAATATTTAATTATGAACTGGATAAAGAAAAACTGGGGATGGATCACTGTAGTTATTATCGGATTACTCCCCCTGACAGAAGTAATGAGGATGATCAATATTGATTTCTCGGGATCAGCTGAATACTGGATTACGATGGACTCATTTACCATACCCGGGAGACGACCGGGGGAACTGCCCCGCGAAGTTTCCGGCGCTCATCTTGCGGTAAAAGAAACCGGGGAATGGGCCATCCGCTGGATTGTTATTGTTTTGAGCCTGACTCCATTCTCAATTTTAACGGGCAAAAAACCATCATTATGGGTCAGGCAGGCAGCAGGAATAACCGCATTCGCCTACGCTGCTTTTCACTTTATGTTTTTCTGCATCGACAAAGGATTGATGGAAACTTTCGAGGAAGTTGGTTTCATTCTGGGATTAATTGCAACATTGGTGATGCTGGTATTAGCCATTACTTCAAATACACGATCAATGAAATACCTGAGGAAATCATGGAAAAAACTTCATCGGTTTGCTTATTTGACAGGTATTCTCGCTGTTTTACATGTTGCACTTTTGGAACATGGAGACTGGATTCCATACCTGGTCATTCTGGCAACTGGATTTTTGCTACGCTTGCATTTTATCAAAAAAGAAATCTCAAAATTTAGAATTCGGAAAAATCCGGAAACGGTTTTAGGTTGATAAAAAGGCACTGAAATAATTATCTTTGAAAAAAACA
>CAYWBV010000082.1:9579-14049 GCA_964455785.1 uncultured Maribellus sp. | reverse complement strand
AAAAAAGTTCTTCTGTAAAAATCAATTTCAATCAGAACCTTCCCTGATAATGGTTTTTATGAACCCGATAAATTCAGGGTTGTTTAGGTTTTTCGACAACATTACAAAATGAGGATTGAGCAGGTCCGGTTTGTTGTACTGCATTGTTTGAAAATTGTCCTGTCTGAAAACAATCCCTCCCGATTCTTCCACAATAATCTGTCCTGCGGCGGTATCCCATTCCGAACAGGGTCCCGACTTCAGGTACATGTCGGCCAGCCCGAGCGCCACGGCAACCTGTTTTGCCGAACTCCCTCTATGTATAATTTCTACTGGAAAATATTTTTTGATTTTATCGATCAATTCTGCTTCGCGCCGCCTGAAAAATGAACGGCTGGCAGCAATCCGGAGGGTTTCCGGGGTTTTTGTCTGAAGTTCAGCCTTTTCGACCGTCCCGTTTTTATCAAATTCAAAGACTCCTTTTCCGCTTTTGCCGTACCAGCCTGTGCCTGTCAGCGGCTGGTAAATCCATCCTTCAACCGGAAAACCATTTTGTATAAGTGCAAGATTGATACAGAATTCACCGTTCCTGCTGATAAATTCTTTGGTCCCGTCCAATGGGTCGGCCAGAAAAAACCGGCGCCAGTTTTTTCGTGTTTCGTAAGCCGAAATAGCGTTTTCTTCATCAATCACCGGAACATCCGGGAAAAGCTGGTTTAATCCTTTATTGATTATTCGACTCGAAATTTTATCGGCACGGGTAACCGGCGAATTATCAGGCTTTATCTCGATATCAAAATCGTGTCTCTGATATATTTCCAGAATGGCATCGCCGGCTGAAACTAGTAAATTAAAAACGGATACCGGTATTTTTTCTTCCATCGTTGGCGTTGCTTTTTGGCAAAAATACCTGAAGCAAGCAGAAAACAAAACTTTCAGGAGAAATTTAAGGTTATGATTTTTTTTATTTGCCTGATCAGGTTCAGCATATTTCTAGCGGCCTTCTTTCCCGTTATCATAATATGAAAACCAGATAAATACAAAAACCGGTTTACTTATCAACTTGTAATACAAGCGAAAAACTTAATTGCAAATCGACGTTATATTATTTGAATTTATCTATTTTTATGCCATTATTAAAAGAAACCATTGCTTGTCAACGAACATTAAAAACAGTAAAAATGAAGCATAACTTGTGGTATGATAGCAGCAACGAACTGGTTTTTCTGGAGTTCACCAGTGATTATCTGCTTGATGATGTGGAACCGATAAAGGCAAAAATCCAGGAATTGCTTGATGGGAAACCATACAGGCAGTTGATTATCAGGATGAGTGATATTGCCAAAGTGGAAAACCGTGAAACCCGTGAAAAATCGAACCAGGCATTAAAGGAAGCCGGTGTAACCGATGTTGCTTTTGTTGGCGGTAATGCTGCCAACCGGATGATTGCAAAAGTGCTTCTTAAAACCGGAGCCATAAAAACGCAGGGCGATTTTTTTAAAACCACGGAAGATGCAGTTAATTGGTTAAAAAGAAGAAGATAAAATGGAAGAACAGATAAAATTTGAAAACGCCGCAAAGCGTATCGAACATATTGAAGATGTATTGTCGTCGGTGGCTGCCGGCGATTTGGATGTCAGGGTAGAGTCGGACATCGAGGATGATTTGACAGGAATTGAAGAAGCCATCAATATCCTGATTGATGATTTGACCTACGAACTGAAACAAAGTAAAAAAATAAAAGAAGAGCTGGAGGAAAAGCTAAAAAAAATCCAGGAACAACAAAAAACAATTTTGCAGCAACAGGAAGATCTTCTTGAACTTTCGAGCCCGGTTTCAAAAGTATGGGACAATATCCTCATCCTTCCGGTAATTGGCACCCTCGACAGCCAACGTACACAGATAATGATGGAAAACCTGCTGCAAAAAATTGTAGAGACCGGTTGTACCAACGCTATTCTGGATATTACCGGCGTCCCGACAGTGGATACACAGGTAGCCAATCATTTGCTAAAAACAGTTACTGCAGCGAGACTGCTTGGCGCCGACTGTATTATTTCCGGAATCAGTCCGGCCATTGCCCAAACCATTGTTCACCTTGGGATCGATCTCTCTGCCATCCGTACCAAAGCGACACTTCAGGATGCCATGCTTTTTGCCATGAAAAAAAATAACCAGTTGGTTAATGGTAAAATTCAGGTTAATAAAATTGAACCGGAAGAGACAGACAAATGAACATCAATTTTCAGGAAAGAAAAATTCCGATCATTAAACTACGCGACTTCCTGATCGTATCCATTCAGGTCGATATGCACGATAAAATGGCTGTTCAGTTACAGTCGCAAATACTTCATGAAATCGAACGCACAGGGGCAAAAGGAGTGTTAATCGATATTTCGGTTTTGGAAATGGTCGATTCATTTATCGGGCGGATGCTCTCCGGCATGGCTTCAATGGCCTCCATTATGGATGCGGCGGTTGTTATTGTGGGTATGCAGCCCGCAGTTGCTATCACATTGGTTGAACTCGGGCTGGAAATGCCAGGCATTAATACGGCGTTAAATATGGAAAGAGGGATGGAGTTACTCGAAAAAATGGTAAAAGATTCCCTGTAATACTTTAATACGGATTGCGGATGCACGAAATTATCTCCGATAAAAGTTGGGAAGAGCTGGGAAAATATCCGATACAAACGGAATTTGACATTGTAAAGGTTCGCCAAACCGTTAGAAATTACGCCAGGGAAAACGGAATGGGCATTGTTGAACAAACCCGCATTACAACCGCTGTATCCGAACTTTTCAGAAACATGTACAACTATGCCAACGGAGGTGAAGTACTTATTGAAAGAGGTGAAGTCGACGGGCATATTGCACTTATTGTTACCTGCATCGACAAGGGACCCGGAATACCGGATATTGAAATGGCAATGGTTGACGGGTACAGCAGTGGCATGGGCATGGGATACGGTTTGCCGGGGGCAAAACGACTTGTGGACAAATTTGAAATCTACTCGGTAGTAAATAAAGGAACAATTGTTAGGGTAATGAAATGGAGGTAACCCGAAACCATATTATCTGTCTGCACATTGAAAATGAATCGGATATTGGTGTTTGCCGGCGAAAATCAGTAACCCTGGCCAGACAGATAGGTTTCGATGAAATAAAATCAGGTGAGGTTGCCATTATGACTACCGAATTGGTTACCAACGTAATTAAACATGGCGGGGGAAAAGGCAAAATGCTGATTTGCCAGTTGACCAGCGACAAACAACAAAAGGCGATTGAAATCTGGTGTTGCGACAGCGGCGAGGGTATTCAAAACCTTGAACAATCGGTTGCCGACGGATATACTGATAAAAATTCGCTGGGAATTGGGTTGGGGACTATCCGGCGGTTCTCCGATGAATTTGAAATCAATCCGGTTACACCCGCCGAATTTGAAAATACACAACTATTAAATTTTAAGGGTTACCAACACTGTATCCGTACCCTGAAATGGGTTCCTTCTTCAAAATGGATGGGAAACAACCGGAGTTTACAAATCGGGGCTGCCTCGCGAAGTAAACCCGGCGAACTGTTGAACGGCGACACTTATGTGATAAACCACCTCAGCTCCACCACAACCATCGCAGCGGTCATCGACGGATTAGGTCACGGCAAAGAAGCCCATCTGGCTTCGAACCTCACCAAAGAACAAATTATACTCAAAGCCGATCTCCCGTTGGATACAATGATGTACCAGTTGCACAACGCCACACGCGGTACACGGGGAACGGTTGCCGCCCTTCTGAAAATTGACACCGAAACCAACAGGTTGCTGTTCACCGGCATCGGGAATATTGAAGGCTTTCTGTTGACGGCTGAGGGGAAAAAAAATCTCATTTCTTTCGGAGGAATTATTGGACACAATATGCGAACACCCCGGATTTTTGAATTTGACTACCGCCCCGGAGACTTTGTTTGTCTCTGTTCCGATGGAATTACTTCGCGCTGGAACAGTGAAGATTTGAACTGGAAAGAACATCCCCAGCAGAATGCGGAATATATTGTAAATCATTTTTCAAGACAAAACGATGATGCAACCGTTCTTATCATTCGCTACCACATTTAAATTGGGAAATATCTCCGTTCGAACAGAATCGGATGTGGTGAGGGCCAGAAATCTCGGTTCGATGCTGGCTCAGGAAATGCAGTTCGACAATACCACTTGTATTCGTATTGGAACAACAGTTTCGGAACTTAGCCGCAACATGATTGAACATGCAAACGGAGGCGAAGTTGTTTTTTTTGTTGCCCGGCGAAATGACAATATCCCGGGAATTGTAATGGTTTTTAAAGATAAGGGAAACGGTATCGGAGATATTGATTCGATCGGACAGGAAACTTTCACTTTGAAAAAAGGGATGGGCGTAGGATTAAGTGGTTCCCGCCGTTTGATGGACAACTTCGATATCAATTCAATCCCCGGCAAGGGAACTACCATTTCGGC
>CAYWBV010000082.1:0-9479 GCA_964455785.1 uncultured Maribellus sp. | reverse complement strand
GCGATAGCCATTGAAAAAGCGAAACAGGAGGCCGAACAGGCCAACAAGGCCAAAAGTGAATTCCTCGCCAATATGAGCCACGAAATCAGAACCCCGATGAATGCCATCCTCGGTTTTACTGAAATTCTGGAAAGTAAAATTACCGACAAAAACCATTTAAGATACCTTTCGGCCATTTCATCAAGCGGAAAAGCGTTACTCAATATCATCAACGATATTCTGGATCTCTCGAAGATAGAAGCCGGAAAAATGGACCTCCAGTATGTTGCCGTTAACCTGTTCTCGCTGATGAATGAGGTGGTGCAAATATTCACCCATAAAACAACCGAAAAAAATATAAACCTGATTCTCGATATTGAACCCTCCATTCCAAAAGTAGTTTTCCTCGACGACATCCGCTTCCGGCAAATTTTGTTTAACCTTGTGGGGAATGCCGTAAAATTCACCGACAACGGTTTTGTAAAAATTTCTGTTATCCGCGAGAAAGTAAACCCCGACAGTCAAACCATAAATCTTCAGATTAGAGTGCAGGACACAGGGATTGGCATCCCGGAGGAACAGATCGGCAAAATCTTTGAGGCATTTGAACAACAAAAAAATCAAAACCTCAACAAATATGGCGGAACGGGACTTGGACTAACCATTACCAGCCGTTTGGTAAAGATGATGGGAGGAGAAATTGCCGTAACAAGTAAACATGGCGAAGGAAGTTGTTTTATTGTTTCACTAAACGATGTGGAAATCGGGTCACTGATTGAGCCCGACGATAAAATGAACGACATCGATGTTTCCGGTGTTATTTTCGAACCGGCCAAAATCCTGATAGCCGACGATATTTCCAATAACCGGGAAGTAATCAACAGTTTTCTCAAAAAATTTGATTTTGAAATTTTTGATGCCGAAAACGGGGCCGAAGCAGTAAAAATTGCTGGGAAAGTGAAACCCGACTTGATCCTCATGGACCTTAAAATGCCGCGAATGGATGGTTACGAAGCTACTGCGATCCTTAAATCGGACAGCAACCTGAAATCCATCCCGATAATTGCATTTACGGCGTCGGCCATGAAAGAGGAAAAAGAAAAAATTCTTGGTGCAGGTTTCGATCATTATCTTCGGAAACCCATTTCCCAGAAAGAATTAACCGCCGAACTGATGCGTTATCTGAAGTTCAAAAAGACATCGACAGAAAAAGATACCGATTACCAGACTCCCCCCCACGAAATGATGGATGAAGCATTTATGAGCCGCTTACCGGACCTTGTCGGCTTGCTGGAAGGCAAATTCAGAGCGAAATGGGAATCGGTTCGTACAACTTTTGTGCTGAGCGAAATAACATCGTTTGCCAGGGAACTCCAAAAAGTGGGAAAAGCGTTTAACGCCCCTCAGTTGACGGCATGGAGCGAATCGCTGGAAGAACAGGTGTTAAGTTTCGATATGGAAAACCTGCCGGCAACACTCCGGCAATACGAAAAAATAGTAGCCGGTTTTGACAATATTATAAAAAATAAAAAAACGAACAATGGTTGAAAAAGACGTTGAATTAAAAGGACAAAAAAAACCCGTTATTTTAATCGTTGACGACATCCCCAAAAACATCCAGGTACTGGGGACACTGTTAAACCAGATCGATTGTGAACTGGCGGTAGCCATGAACGGACAGCAGGCTTTGGATACAGTGGCCAGGGTAAAACCTGATTTGATCCTTCTCGATGTAATGATGCCCGTTATGGACGGACACGAAGTTTGCCGCCGGCTAAAAAAGTCGGAACAGACCCGCGACATTCCAATCATTTTTATTACCGCAAAAACCGAAACCGAAGATATTATTACAGGCTTCGAACTCGGCGCCATCGACTACATTACCAAACCGTTTATCGGAAATGAACTGCTGGCAAGGGTAAAAACACATCTTTCGCTGAAAAGGACCAAGGAAATTCTTCAGGAAGAAGTGGCTGCAAAAAATAAATTCTTTTCCATTATTTCGCACGACCTCCGCGGTTCGTTCGGGATAATCCTGAGTTTTGTCCAACTTATCAAGGAAAACCGGGAAGTGATAACACCCGAAGAGTTGGACGAGCTGCTCGACGACATTGGAAACACGTCAAAAAATACCCTCAACCTGCTCGAAAACCTGCTGGAATGGGCACGCGCACAAACCGGACGAATTAAATTTTCGCCCGAAAAACTGAAACCAAGGGATTTGATTGCTGAAATCCTGATAACTTACAAGGAGATTGCCCGCAACAAGAACATTGATCTCTCTTCGTCGGTAAACACCTGCAGTCCGGTTTTTGCCGATAAAAACATGACTCTTCTTATCATCCGCAACCTGGTTTCCAACGCCATTAAATTTACACCCAAAAACGGAAATATTAATATTGACGTAACCGGATCGGATGATTTTGTAAAAATTTCGGTAACCGATACCGGCGTGGGCATACAGCCCGACCGGATTGAAAACTTATTTCAGATTGACACCAAAATATCGACACTGGGCACCGAAAACGAACAGGGCAACGGGCTCGGACTGGTTCTTTGTAAAGAATTTGTCGAATACAATGGAGGTACAATCGGTATTGACAGCGCTCCCGGAAAGGGTACGACCGTTTGGTTTACCTTGCCGGTTCCGGAGTAATTTATGGATAGATTTTGCCACTTTAAAACAATAACAATGGAAAGTAGGCATCTTCAAAAAAACAACAATCGCAAAGCCGTTTTTTCAGGAAAATTTTATCCCGAATCAAAATACGAGCTTTCGCAGGAACTATTCGGCCTGTTTGAAAATGCCAAAAAGCGGATTAACACTGCCGGCCACACAAGGGCTTTGCTTGTTCCGCACGCTGGTTATATTTTTAGCGGGAAGGTAGCCGCTTCGGCATACAACCAGATTTCTGAAGAAGTTTTTCAACATGTTTTTGTGATTGCGTCCAGCCACCGGTTTTCTTTTCACGGGGCCGTCGTTTACCAACGGAACTACGAAACGCCCCTCGGCGAAATCCAGGTTGACAGCAAAATTGCCGGACAATTGATGGCGGCTTCCCCTCTTTTTATTCAAAATGACCAGGCGCACGAAGAGGAACACAGCCTCGAGGTTCAGTTGCCTTTTTTACAGCATAAGCTGGGGGGACATTTTAAGCTGGTTCCCATTATTTTGGGAACGAACAATGCCAGTGAATGTAAAAAAATAGCAGAAGTACTGGCACCGTGGTTTACTCCCGAAAATCTGTTTGTCGTGAGTACCGACTTTTCGCACTACCCCGAATATTCCGATGCCAGCAAGGTTGATTTTCTCACCGCCGAAGCCATCGGCAAAAACCAGCCGGAAGTATTACTCCGGACGCTGGAAAAAAACGAGAAAATGAAAATTAATAACCTGGCAACTTCGCTTTGTGGCTGGACTTCGGTTCTGACACTTTTGTATTTAACGGCAAAAAAAGATGTGGTTTACACCTCGTTGGATTATCAGAATTCAGGCGATTCAAAACCTTTCGGCGACCACCGGCGGGTGGTTGGATACTGGGCAATTGCGGTTACCGGCAACAAGGAACAGTTTTTTCTTTCGGAAGATGAAAAAAAGGAACTGCTGACCAACGCCCGTTCTTCCATCATCCATTTTCTGAAAACCGGCGAAAGAGGGAAAATTAACCCCTCCGGTTCATCGGTTTTAAATGAAGTGGCAGGAGCCTTTGTAAGTATTTACGTAAACAATGAATTACGCGGATGTATCGGCGGTTTTGCCCGCGAAAAAACGCTCAACGAAATGGTGCAGTCAATGGCCGTTTCGTCGGCCTGCGACAGCCGTTTCGATAACCTCACCCTCGAAGAAGCCGAAGATATGGAACTCGAAATCTCGGTCCTGTCGCCCCTGAAAAAAATAAACTCGCCCGACGAAATTCAATTGGGCAAACACGGAATTTATATCAAAAAAGGATTCAATACCGGCACCTTTTTACCGCAGGTGGCCACAAAAACGGGCTGGAATGTAACCGAATTCCTGGGTCACTGTGCCCGTGACAAAGCCGGGCTGGGCTGGAACGGATGGAAAAATGCCGAGGTTTTTATTTACGAAGCCGTGGTTTTTTGCGGAAAATAGTTTTCCCTTTCCGTAAAACGCCATTAACCTCCTTAACTCATTCTGTCATTAGGAACTCCGGATTTTATTACAATTTTGTTACAAAAATGTAACCCACGATTAAATCAAAATTAATCGGCCTGTAACATTATTATCCGTGCTTCGCGGTCGGTAATTCATACAAAATGTTGAACAATTTATTACGTCAAAATTTATAACAATGAAAATGATGAAACGATTATTGATTGTGTCGTTCCTGTTTGGGGCGGCTTTTCTGAATTCCTGTACAGAGGATGAAGTTATACCTGATGCTCCATCAGTAACTGCACCGTCTTCGCAATCGGCGGTAGAAGCCGGTCAAACGGTGGAAGTTACGTTCAACGTGGCTGTTCCGGGCGGATATGCGTCGGCAGCGACAGCAGCAGAAGGAGGTACTGCAACCGTTTCAAGCCAACCCGAGTCGGGCGCTACCACAGGAACGGTAGTTATCAGTTTTACAGCCGGCTCAACCGGTGGCGCAGCTTCGGTTACATTAACCGTTACCGATAAAAACACAAAATCGGACAACGCAACCGCAGTTCTGACCGTCGATGAAGAAGAAACAGAAATTCAGGTAAGCGCGAACATCAGCGCCAATACCACCTGGGAAACCGGGAAAGTTTATATTCTCAAATCGCGTATTGCTGTTTTGGCAGGAGTTACGCTGACCATCGAACCGGGCGTTATTGTGAAGGGAGAAGCGGGTGCAGAGGCCAACGCAACTGCATTAATTATAGCACGTGGCGCCAAATTAATGGCCGAAGGAACCGCTGATTCTCCTATCATTTTCACATCGGTTGCCGACGAAATTATGCCGGGCGAAATTGCCAGCCCGAACCTCGACCCTGCGATGAACGGATTGTGGGGAGGATTGCTGATACTTGGGAAAGCGCCTATTTCTGCAGCATCCGAAACAGCACAGATAGAAGGAATACCTCCATCCGATCAAAATGGATTATTTGGCGGAACAGACCCTGCCGACAATTCCGGTGTTATTAAATATGTATCTATCCGCCACGGTGGCGCCGACATAGGAGAAGGCAACGAAATTAACGGACTTTCGTTAGGGGGCGTAGGTTCAGGCACAGTGATTGAAAACGTTGAAATTATTTCGAATCAGGACGACGGTATTGAATGGTTCGGCGGAACGGTGAATGTAACCAACGCGCTGGTATGGAACACCGGTGACGACGCCATTGACGGCGATATGGCATGGACAGGAACCCTGAACAATTTTGTAATAATCAATCCCGGCGACAAATGTTTTGAATTGGACGGACCGGAAGGCGCCGCAGCAACAGCAAATTATATGATAAAAAACGGAACGGTTAAAGCTTCAGACGCCGCCGGATTGGTCGATAACGATGCAAATACAAACGTGGATATGGATAAAATCTATTTTTTCGACCTGAAAGCCGGACAAACCTTTGACCAGATTCCAACCGAATATACCTGCACATTTACCGGTTTTGAAGTAACGCTTCCTGCGGAAACAGCCGTGACCGACTTTTTTAAAGGAGGTTCGGAAGCTTTTGTAACCGCCGTTAATGCAGGCAGTAACACTGTTGGCGCCGATGTTTCAAAATTTAAAGATTGGTCGTGGGCTGCCGTTGCCGGAGAACTGAACGATTTTTAAAAATGCAAAATTTATTACACATCTGATTTCAAAAAAAAACTCACAGGGTGCTTATTTCCCTGTGAGTTTTTAATTATACAAACGCTGAAGTTCTGAAATGTTATCGGGTAAAAGTTTCAACTTCAAAAAAAACGATCAATTATGCGGGGAACAAAATTACTTTTTACCATTCTGATTTTTTTTACAACTACCCTGGCTTTCGGGCAGAAAGGTTTTATCCGGGGGTCGGTGTTCGATGGGAAAACAGGTGAATTTTTGCCTGGAGTGACCATTTTTGTGGAAGGAACCACATTCGGCACCATCACCGATTTAGACGGAAAGTTTAACCTGAATATCGAGCCGGGAAACTATCAGATAAGGGTTTCATTTATTTCGTACGAAACCTTAAGTATAAAAGAGGTGGTGGTGGAAGCGAATAAAGCCACCATTCTCGATAATCTGAAACTGGAGGAGGCCACCATCGAACTGGAGGAAGCGGTAGTTACAGCGAGTTACCTGAGAAATACCGAAACAGCCATGCTGACCATAAAAAAGAAGTCGGGCAATGTACTGGACGGAATCACTTCTTCAGGGTTAAAAAAAACCGGCGACACTGATGTGGCTTCTTCAATGAAAAGGGTTACCGGAGTTTCGGTGGAAGGCGGAAAATATGTTTTTGTCCGCGGGCTTGGCGACCGTTATACAAAAACCACGCTGAACGGTTTGGACATTCCCGGCCTTGACCCTGACCGGAATACGTTACAAATGGATATTTTCCCCACCAGTATTATCGACAACCTGGTCGTTAACAAATCATTCAGCGCCGACCTGCCTGCCGATTTTACAGGCGGCGTAATCAATATCAACCTCAAGGATTTTCCTGAAACCAAAACAGCGGGTATCTCCATAAGCGCAGGCTACAATCCGGGCGCCCATTTTAACAATAACTACTTGGATTATGAAAGAGGAAAAACCGATTGGGTCGGTTTTGACGATGGTACGCGCGACATCCCTGCAACTGAAAATGTTCCGTTTTTTACCGACGCTATCAGCGACCCGGAAGGGGAAAACGGAACGCGTTACAAAGAAATCCTGCAAAGTTTTAATCCCAACATGGCTGCCACAAAACAAAAAAGTTTTATGGATTACAGTCTGGGAGCTTCGCTGGGAAACCAGTTTGAAGCGGGAAAATATACACTGGGCTACACCTTTTCCGTTTCTTACAAAAACAACACTGATTTTTACGAAGGCGCAGAATACGGGAGATATGGACTGTTAAACAACCCCGATGAAACCGAAATGGAAGTTCGCGAGCATCAGGTTGGAAATTACGGCGTTAACAATGTTCTTGTCAGTGGCCTTGCCGGATTTGCCTTAAAAACAAAAAATTCAAAATACCGGATTTATCTTCTTCATCTTCAAAACGGCGAATCGCAGGCCGGCATTTTTAATTACGAAAAGTCCAATCTCGGAACCGAATTTTCGGGCTTCCAGCACAACCTCGAATACAGCCAGCGTTCGCTTTCCAACCTGCTGATTGACGGAAAACATTCATTTTACGAAAAAGGATGGGATGTTGAATGGAAACTTTCGCCTACCCTTTCGGGAATTAAAGACCCCGACGTTCGTTTTACCCGTTACCTCGACCGCGACGGGAAATATTCCATTGGCACCGAAGTCGGTTTCCCCGAACGAATCTGGCGCGATTTGGAGGAAACCAACATTGCCGGAGTAGTGCACATAACCAAAGATTTTAAATTCAACGGCGAAGTGGCCAAATTAAAATTTGGCGGCGCTTACACCTACAAGGAAAGAAATTTTGTAATTCAGAAATTTAAGATTGGCGTCCGGAATATCCCGCTAACGGGCGATCCCGATGAACTCTTTTTCCCCGAAAACCTGTGGCCCTATAACGGAAACTATTCGCGGGGAATAACCTACGATGCTTCGTTTATCCCGGCAAACCCCAATCAGTTTGATTCCAATGTCAGAAATATGGCCGGTTATATTTCAACCGAACTGACTCCCTTCAATCGTATGAAAGCGATCGTTGGCATCAGAATGGAAAATTACGTTCAGCACTACACCGGTCAGAATCAATTGGGGACCATTGTTCTGGAAAATCAAAAGGTACTCGACAATTTCGACTTTTTCCCTTCCGTCAACCTGATTTACAGTCTTTCGGAAAATCAAAACCTGAGACTTTCCTACTCGAAAACCATTGCACGGCCGTCGTTTAAAGAATTGTCGTATGCCGAAATTTACGACCCCATCAGCGGACGGACATTTATTGGCGGGCTGTTCAGAGATGCCGACGATATTGCAGGCGTGGAATACTGGGATGGAAATCTTACAAGCACTGATATTCATAACTTCGATTTCAGATGGGAATGGTTTCACAGTGCGGGGCAAACCATCTCGGCCAGTTTGTTTTACAAGAAGTTCAAAAGACCCATCGAGATGGTACAGTATTTTACGCTGGTTGGTTCGTTTCAGCCGCGGAATGTGGGCGACGGAGAGGTTCTGGGCGCCGAAATTGAAGTCCGCCAGAGTTTTAAACCGGTGGCAGAATCGCTCAGGAATTTCAGCCTGAGTTTCAACCTTACCTTTACCCAATCGCAAATTGAACTGAGCAGCACCGAATATACATCGCGGCTCGATAATGCGCGCACCGGGCAACCGGTTGGGAAAACCCGCGACATGGCCGGGCAGGCGCCATACATCATTAACGCAGGGCTGGCCTACGATGGCGGTGAAAACGGATTTTGGAACGGACTGGAAGCCGGCCTCTATTACAACGTGCAGGGGCAAACCCTTCAATATGTAGGCATTGTTGACCGGCCCGATATTTACACCGTACCTTTTCACAGCCTCAATTTTAACTTCGGGAAAAGTTTTGGCCGGAATGAGCGTTTCCAGGCGGGTTTAAAAATCGACAATATCCTGGGCGACAAACGCGAATCGGTGTATCAATCGTACGAAGCCGCCGATCGTTATTTTTCGAAACTCTCGCCCGGAACTACCTTTCAGCTCAAACTGGGCTACTCTTTTTAGTTCAAAATGAAAAACAAAACAACACTCATAAAAATATACCCGGTAACACAAGTTACCCGCATTTTGATGGAAGGGGCTGCCGGAAACGGCGGTCTCTTCCTTAAAATCTTTAAAATAAATAATTCAGATAAAATGAAAAAAATAATATGGGTTACAGCCCTGTTTTCGCTCCTGTTTGCGGCCGCAAAAGCACAGGATATAAAAGAAACTGACGGCCTCTATTACAAAAACGGCAAACTCTACTCCGGCGAATATGTAACGCGGTTCGACAATGGCCAGCTAAAAATGACCATGAACATTGAGAATGGCAAAAAGGAAGGCAAAATCAAAATTTATTTTGAAAACGGCCTGCTGCACGAAATCCGGTCGTACAAAAACAATCAGATGCACAATAAATGGGTGATGTACAACGACCACAACATAAAAATATCGGTGGCGCGTTACAAAAACGGCGTTAAACACGGCAAGTGGTTTATTTGGAACGACTACGGAAACCTGTTGTACCAGCTTGAATATAACCACGGCGAAAAAAGCGGGACCTGGAAAAACTACAACGAAAAAGGCGAAGTGGTGAACGAACGGAAATACTAACCACGATTAACAAAAGTGTAATATTTTTTTAACCGCTCTCTAATGATGCCACGATACTTTTACACTGGAAAAAATTTAAAACGAAGTAAAATGAAACGAATAGTAACC
>CAYWBV010000081.1:0-14147 GCA_964455785.1 uncultured Maribellus sp. | reverse complement strand
CTGCAGATTATCTTTTGGGCAGAAAAACTTTTGAGATTTGGGCCGGCTACTGGCCTGAACACGGAGACTTTTGGCCGGGTATCAACCAAGGCACAAAATACGTGTTCTCCAAAAATTTGAAAAACGCTGACCCGGTAGTGGCAGGGTGGAAAAACTCGGTCGTTGTAAACAACGTGTCAGACATCCAAAAGATTAAAAACTCCGAAGGCTCCGACATTCAGGTTTGGGGCAGCGGTGAGCTTGTTCAGTTGCTGCTCGGGAATGACCTTGTTGACGAACTCCGGCTTAAAATTCACCCCCTGACGTTGGGCAACGGGAAAAAACTTTTTGGGCATGGAACGATTCCGGCAGCATTTACATTAACAGAGAGTGTGGTTACCCCGTGCGGAGTTATTATTGCCGTTTACCAGAGGGCCGGAGAAGTGAAAACAGGGACGGTTGGATCGTAAAAAGGGGTCGGATTCGACCGGAATATCCGGCAGGCGTACTCAAAAAAAAATATACAAATCAACCAGGCCCCAACAAACAAAACTGAACAATCCGGAAGTTGGCAGAATCCGGCAACCCATTGTATCTTTTAAAATTAATGCTTATTTTAAAAGCGTTAAATATTCAAATGTATAGACCAATTTTTATACTACTTCTTATTTTAATCCCGGTGGCAGGTTCTGCGCAAATAAAAACCATCGGAACTCCCCATATTTACAATTATTCAAAATCGGATTATAATGCAGGCACCCAAAACTGGGGCATCAGTCAGGATCAGAACGGATTTATGTATTTCGCCAATAACGACGGGGTTCTGGTTTTTGACGGCCTCAACTGGCAATTAATTCCGGTTGCACTTTCATCTTCGGTACGTTCCATTTGTATCGACAAAAACAATTCGGTATATATTGGTCTTTTCAACGATTTTGGCCGGTTAATAACCGATGCTTCCGGTAAAGTCAGGTATGAAAGCCTGCGGCCATTGATTCCGGATAACATTGGTGATTTTAACGATATCTGGAAAATTTATGATACTTCATATGGTATTGTTTTTCAAACTTATGAATACCTGTTTATCCTGAAAGACGGGAAAATGAAAGTGATTCGACCGCAAAAGAAGTTTCACTTCACTTTTTATGTCAACGGGAGGCTTTTTCTGCACGAACCCGGAGAAGGTTTGTTCGAGTTAATCAACGGGCTGATCAATAAAGTTCCCTGGGCCGATGCGTTAAACGACTGCGAAATCTGGACAATTCTGGATTTACGTGAGAATTATTTGCTTATTGGAACAGCGAGAGACGGTATCTATAAATTTGAAAACGGGAAACTCGAAAAATGGGATACCCCTGTTAACCGGCTCATTGAGCAAAACAAACTGTACAGCGCCACAAAAATTGCAGACAACAATTACGTGTTTGGAACCATTTTAAGCGGGATTATTATTTCTGATAACAAGGGGAATATTATTCAGCACATCAACAAAGATAAAGGGTTACAAAACAATACGGTTTTAAGCGTTTGTACCGACAAGGGTAACAACCTGTGGCTGGGACTCGATAACGGGATTGATTATGTTGAAATTAATTCACCCATTACTTTTATTTCCGGATTTGAAGGATTGGGAACCGGTTACTGCTGTCGTATTTTTGACGGGAAAATATATCTCGGAACCAATCAGGGACTTTATGTTAAGCCATTTGATAATTTTTCATACAACGATGCAGATTTTGAACTGGTGAAAAACAGTGTCGGGCAGGTGTGGTCTCTTACCGAAATGGATGGACAGTTAATTTGCGGACATAATTTTGGAACATTTATTATCGAAAATCAGCTTGCCAAAAAAATTAGCGATGAGGCAGGTGCCTGGAAATACATTCCCCTGAAAAATCATCCCGGGTATTTGCTTGGCGGGCATTACAACGGGTTGGTACTTTTAAAAGAAAGTAATCAGGGCTGGAATTTTGATCGAAAAATAAAAGGATTTAACGAATCGAGCCGGTTTTTATTCGAAGATAAAGATGGATTGATATGGATTAGCCACGGCACAAAGGGAATTTTTAAAGTTACCCTTTCCGAGAATATGGATAGTGTCATTCATTTCAGATTATACACGAAAGAAGATGGGTTACCTTCAACGGAAAATAATAATCTGTTTGAATATAAAGGAAAAGAGTATGTTTCAACTACTAACGGAATTTATTCCTATGACGCCGAAACAGATACTTTTTTCAAAGACCCCGAAATGATGGAACGATTTCATATTTCCGGTCGGATTAAAACATTTGAAACCGACGATTCAGAAAGTATCTGGTTTATTGCTGAACATGAATCGGGTGTGTTGCGGTTGAATGAAGATATGACTTTTACTAAAATTACGGCGCCTCTTAAACAACTGGATGGGGAATATGTAAATGAATTTGAATTTATTTATCCGTACAGTAACGAACACGTATTTATCGGGCTTGACAATGGATTTGCACATTATTCCACCAAATTTCCTAAGTCGTATTTAAAGTTATTTCCTTCATTTATTACAAAAGTAGAATTACCGTATATTGATTCAACGTTAACGTTGAAAAGTATCGATTCCAGTCTTGATTTTCATTTTCCGTTTAAAAAGAATGCCTTTCGTTTTTACTACACAGCTCCTTTTTATGAAAACCTGGAGCAGTTAAAATTTAGTTATTTCCTGGAAAATTATTCTGATGACTGGTCTCCCTGGACAAAAGACAGGTACAAGGATTTTACAAATCTACCGGAAGGGAAATATAATTTTAAGTTAAAAGCACAAAATATTTATGGCGTCGAAAGTGATGTCTCAACCTTCAAATTTTCGATACTGCCCCCGTGGCATCGTTCAACAATTGCCTATTATATCTATTTTTTATTGACCGGTGTTGTTGTTTTCCTGAGTGTTAAATATATTCTGTACCGACTCGAATTATCCAAAAAGAAAGAAGAGCAAAAGCATAAACTGGAACTTCAAAAGAAAGAAGAACAATTTCAGCACCAGACACTGGTTTCGGAAAAAGAAATCATCCGGTTGAGAAACGAGAAGCTAAAAAATGAAATGCTGCACCGCGACAAGGAACTGGCAAATCAAACCATGAGCATCATTCAGAAAAATAAATTTTTAACGAAACTTAAAGACGAATTGCTGTCGATTCAGAAATCGACACCTGATGCACAGCTTAAAACCAAATTTTCGGTCATCAGCAAAAGAATAAATAAGGAAATCGATAACAAACAACAAAACCAGATATTCGAAACCTATTTTGATGAGGTTCATGAGGAGTTTTTTGAACGCCTGAAACAACAATTTCCGCAATTGTCGCCGAGAGAAATGCGACTTTGTGCATACATCCGAATGAATCTCTCATCAAAAGAAATTGCTGCACTGCTTAACATCGGTGACAGGGGCGTGGAAATTGGCCGTTACCGTTTACGGAAAAAATTGGAGTTGCCACGCGAAACCAGTTTATCCACCTACTTATCCCATATTTGACACGAGAACGGCGGGGTGTTATATAACATGTCTTCGTTTGTAGTATTCTTATCCTGCAATTTTTATATAATAAATATCTGATTTAAAGGAATCTAAATATTTTGTGATGTGTTTTTGATGTAACTTACAAATTTATGTGAAGTATTAATGTAGCCCCGAATTTTCGTAAATCATGTTAGAATTCCAACAACTTCGTCATCAAAGAAATTTAAAAATTGTATAAATTATTAAATCAAATCTTATGAAAAAAATTCTTTTTTTATTTCTATGCTCACTGTTCACTCTTGGAACATTTGCCCAAAATATCACACTACGCGGTGTGGTTACTTCGGGCGATGATGGTCAGCCTCTTCCGGGGGTATCAGTGGTAGTTCAGGGAACTACAATCGGTACGGTTACCGATATCGACGGGAATTATGAATTGCAGGTTCCTTCTGATGCTGTTATTCAATTTTCGTTTATTGGAATGCGTGCCCAGGAAATTGCTGTTAACAACCGCACTGAAATTAATGTTACCATGGAAGCCGACGCATTTGACGTTGATGAAGTGGTGGTGGTAGGTTACGGCGTACAAAAGAAAGCCTTAACCACCGGTTCAAACCTGAATGTAAAAGGCGAAGACATTGCAGAAATGAATACAGGTTCGGCAATGGAGGCCCTGCAAGGAGTTGCGGCGGGTATAAGTATTACCAGAAATAACGGTGCGCCGGGCTCGGGGACCCGGGTTACCATTCGTGGTTTAGGAACCATAGGCAATTCAAATCCATTATACATTGTTGATGGCGTGGCGGTTGGAGACATTGATTATCTGAATACATCGGATATTGAATCCATTGATGTTTTAAAAGATGCAGCATCAGCAGCTATTTATGGGTCGAGGGCAGCCAACGGCGTTGTTTTGGTTACTACTGTTAAAGGTGGTCAGGATCACCATGCCAAAATCACCTACGATACGTATTATGGAGTTCAGAATATCTACAAGAACCTGGATCCGTTAACTGCCCAGGAGTATATGTATATTATGGATGAAGGGAGGGTAAATGACGGTCTGGTTCCATTTGACTGGGAAACCATGATCAAAAACAACAACTGGTTGAATAATAATTTTGAAGGCGATTTAGGCACCCAGTTGGGCGAAGAAGTTTGGAATAAACTGCAAAATGGTTGGGAAGGTACCAACTGGATAGATGAAATGACTTCCAAGAATTCACCGGTTCAAAGCCACGCGGTAAATATCACGGGCGGGAACAATGATCTAACCTATGCAATGGGTGTTTCCTATTTCGATCAAAAAAGTATAATCGGTGGCGATATAACCGACGCAGGTTATAAGCGATTGACGACGCGGTTGAATACGCAGATGGTGTTGAAAGAGAACGGGGAACACAATATTCTTACCGTTGGTGAGAATGTTACCTATACAAACACCGAAAACAGAAGTGCAAGAACAGGGGACATTTACTGGAATGACCTGCATAACGCGCTTGTGCAACATCCGATTATGCCTGCTTACTGGCAAACGGCCATCGATAAAAACATCAATGAGTTTGGTTTTACACCCACAATGGACGGCATTAATCAACATACCAACCCGATTGCATCGATGTATTATTCTTCGAATTACAGCTATGGTAAAGGAAACCGCGTTGTTGGTAACTTTTTCGCAGAATTGGAACCGGTTAAGGATTTAAAATTGCGGTCATCTTATGGTATTGACGCCTGGTTTGGACACAACCGATCGATGAATCCCACCTACGCACTGGGAACGCTTTACACTGACGACGTGAACGGTGCTGAACAAAGCCAGTATTTTGGTAATAACTGGACCTGGACAACCACACTTTCTTACGGACGTCGGTTCGGTGACCATGATCTGAATGCGCTGGTAGGTTACGAGTTGCTTCAGAATCAGATCAATAACGAGGTAGGCGGTTCAAGAACTAATCTCCTGTTTCCGGGAGATCCGCGCTACGCCTATGTGAATAATACGAAAAGTCCGGCATCTATCAGCGATATTAACACGTGGGGTGCTGATTGGGCCGCAGGTGGCGGTGGTTTGATGTCGTACATTGCCAGGGCACAGTATAACTATCTGGAAAAATATCTTCTTGCAGTTACCATGCGTGCTGATGGTTCTTCGAACTTTGCAAGAGGGCATAGATGGGGCTATTTCCCTTCGGTTTCAGCCGGTTGGGTAATCACCAGTGAAGATTTTATGGAAGGTACAACGGATATTATTGATTTTGCAAAGGTCAGGGTTAGTTGGGGACAGAATGGGAACCAATCCATTCCTAATTTTATCTACTCATCGCAAATTGCTTACGTTTTTCCGGGATATTTCTTCGGCGATACCAAACCGGTATCAGGTACAACTGCTTATCCTGAAAGAGTGCCTAATCCTGACGTTACCTGGGAAACATCGGAACAGCTAAACATCGGTTTTGATGCGCAAATGTTTGATTCACGAATGGGTGTTACCTTTGACTGGTACAAGAAAACAACAAAAGACTGGTTGCTCGAGGCGCCTATTCTTGGAACCTCCGGAGCAGGTGCTCCATACATCAACGGCGGTGATATTGAAAACACCGGTTTCGAAGTAGTACTGAACTGGAATGACAGGGTGAGCGAGTTTAGGTATGGTGTAACGTTAAGCGGAGCCTACAATAAAAACGAGGTGACCCGAATTGCCAACACCGATGGAATCATTCACGGACCTTCACACGTTTTGTCACAGGGGACATCAGAAGTTTCGCGAGTGGAAGTCGGCCACCCAATCGGATATTTCTATGGTTACGAAACGGATGGAATCCTGCAGAATCAGGATGAAGTAGATGCTTATGTAAGACCTGACGGAACGCCCTATTTTAATGATCAAAGACCAGGTGATGTTCGTTTTGTGGATCAAAACCAGGATGGTTTGATTGATGAAGAAGATAAGGTTTATTTGGGCAATCCAAATCCTGATTTCGAAATGGGTCTTCAGTTGAATCTGGAATATAAAGGCGTTTATTTAAATACCACTCTGACCGGGAAATTCGGTATGCAGGTGATGCAGTCATACAGGTCGTTTGCAGATAACTTTACACAGAACTATACATCAAGTGTATTCGAGAGATGGCACGGTGAGGGTACTTCTACCAAGATGCCACGCCTGACCTATGGTTCAAACAGAAACCAACAGTACATTTCGGATATTTATATGCATGATGCAGACTATTTGAGAGTAAGTAACTTAACTATTGGTTACGATTTCAGCAAAATGCTTTCCTCTTACAAAGCTATTTCTAACCTGAAAGTATATGCTGCTGTAAATAACCTGTACACCTTTACAAAATATGACGGTATGGATCCGGAAGTTCGGTTCGGACACGATGCCGATTGGGCATCAGGAATTGACCTCGGATTATATCCGTTGCCCAGGACAGTGATGGTTGGATTGAGTGTTGCCTTTTAATATTTAAAATATACGATGATGAAAAAACTAATATATATTACATTTTTTGCAGGACTGGTTCTTGCATCAGGCTGTAGCCAGGATTTACTGGACACAGATAATCTGTACGGAAAAAGTCTGGAGACTTTTTACAGTACGCCTCAGGACATCGAAGAAGCCATGGCCGGGGTGTATAATGCAATCTATACTCCGAACGTACACAGCGACGAAGCGGTTGCCGCCAATTTAATGTCAGATATGATGCTTGGCGGCGGTGGCCCCGATGATAAATCGGCCAAGTGGGTTGATAATTTTGAAGATCCCGCCGAAGATACCTATCGCGATTTGTGGGTACAATCCTACAACGGTATCGTCAGAGCAACCGGGATTATTGAAAAGACCGCTGAAGCTGATTTTAGCAAATTTTTCGGCAGCCCGGAGGAAGCTCAGTCTTTCAAGGACCAGGCAATTGGTGAAGCTCTGTTTATGAGGGCTTTCTACTATTTCCGTTTAGGTAAATTTTTTGGAGGTGTGCCACTGATTGTTACACTCGACGATCCGAGAGATGCACCCCGCTCTACTTTTACAGAAACCTTTGCACAAATTGCATCCGATTTGAAACTTGCAATAGAAACCATGCCGGCCATTCCGTTCCCTCAAATTCCTACATCGCAGTACGGACACGCCAATAAATGGGTTGCGCAAGCCTATCTGGCAAGGGTTTATTTGTTCTACACCGGTTATATGACCAACATGGAAGGTCAGTCAACCACCGATTTACCACTGGTTGAAGGCGGTTCGCTTTCAGCATCAGATGTTCTCGCCCAGTTGGAAAACCTGATGGATAACAGCGGATATAAACTAGCAACTGATTTCAGAAATCTGTGGCCCTATTCTTACCTGAATACTGCCGCCGGCAGAACTGTTCTTCCATGGGCCGAAGCCGAAGGGTTGGAATGGGTTGGTCAGGATGGCCACTCTCCCACCTTCGGAAGCGGTAACTATGAAACTATGTTTGCTCAACGTTATTCTTTCGGTGACTGGGGATGGACCAATGGAAACATTTATACCAACAGATATGCCTTGTTTACTGCCATCCGCGATAACTCGATGGTACCATTCGGGCAGGGCTGGGGCTGGTGTACTATCAATCCCAAGTTATTTAGTCAATGGGACAATGAAGATCCACGAAAACTTGGTTCGATTCTTCAGGTTGGTCAGGCCGATCAAGTCACCGATGGTTATCAGAGAGATAAAGGAGACCATGAAACCGGACTGTTCAACAAAAAATATACTTCGTTGCAGTATGCCGATGACGCGGGTACTGTTAAAGGTATGTTTGTGCAATTGTACGAATGGGGTAATGGCGACATGCAGTTGATGCACGCACAGGATTATATTCTGATGCGCTATGCCGATGTATTATTAATGCATTCAGAAATTAGTCAAACTGCTGATGGTATGAATGTAGTAAGAGCGAGGGCAGGTTTGGATCCAGTGGAATATTCGCTCGAAGCGCTTAAGAAGGAAAGGTTGCATGAATTGGCTTTTGAAGGATTACGTTGGTTCGACCTGGTACGCTGGGGAGATGTTAATAATGCATTTAACGATGTAATTGACGTGAGAAATTCAGGATCTGAAGCTAAATACAGGGTGACTTACAGACCGGAAACCAAGGGATTAGTTCCAATTCCGGAAACTGAAATGAGATTGTCGAACGGGGTTTATGAACAAAACCCGGGATGGTAGTAACAAGGTTTAATGCTAATATTTAAAAAAGATATGAAAAGAAGATATAAAATATTCAGCCTGTTCATTGGATTGATGATACTGATGGTGTCGTGCGATTCGATAGTGAACGAACAGTTTCTTGAAAACAGTACTACTGTTGAAGGAGTTGAACTGGTGGCAACCCAAAACTCAGCCAAAGGGAATCTTATTGAACTGAGTATGAATACGCCTGGTGTAACTGGTTACTGGAACTACAACCTGGGCAAAGCCCTCACAAATAAAGTTGAAATTGTTTATCCTATTCCGGGAACATCAACCTTTACTTTTGTGGGAACCCTGGGAGCCGAGTTTTTTGAGAAAACAATCGATGTTCAAATCGATGTACTGGACACTCCACTCGATCAGGACTGGTACGACCTGGTGAGCGAAAGTACCTCAGAAGGTAAAACCTGGGTATTTGATGGTGGTCCTACGCCTGATGGTGGAATGTGGTGGTTTATGGCTGATCCGGGTAATCCCTGGGGGCTATGGTGGAATGCTGCAGGCGACTGCTGTCCTCCGGTCGATGCTGCCGGGAAAATGAGTTTCGATTTGGATGGAGCTGCAAACTTCACTTATTACAGTGGCCCCGATGCCTCGCCTGTAACGGGAAGCTTTGTACTTGATGTGGAAAATCAAACATTACAAATTAACGGAGCAAACATTTTAGGAGCGGAAGAACCACGTGGTAATCCTGATGGATTGTACCAAATCGTTTCACTTGCTGAAGATAAATTGGTGCTGTTCGTTTCAAATAATGCCGGTGGTACCGGTTGGACCTGGGTTTTCAGGCCCGAAGAATAGCAATTGACAGGGAAAAGTAACGGTAAATGGTTACCATGGATGATTCAGATTCAGAAAACCATTATTCGTTCATCGTTTAGTTCATAAGAGGGTGTTCAAAAAGTTGTCGTTTGCCGGCAGTTATTTAGTGGGGATAAAAAAGCGTTAACAAAACAACTAAATCAACTTTCTGAGCACCCTCTTTTTACAAAATAGTTGTTAAATAAAATCTTTATATTCAGATAAATGATAAGTTTATTCCTGCCGGTAATTTTTATTTTTCATTTGATAACCAGTTGTTGCGTCGTTAAATTTCCGGAGTAAATCAGTTTACCATCTGAATAAAATGATAAAAAAGAAGCCAATGAATAAATACATTAAAAAGGCACAATACATAACCTGGATTTTGTTAATTCTTTTTGGTGGTTTATTGTTGGCAAGTGGTTGCAAAAAAAGTACAGAAAACAATTTAATTGCTGATTTCAGTTTCGGATTCAGCGATGAAAATCATGTTCAGTTCATCAACCAGTCAGAAGGAGAATATTATTCTCTTCAGTGGGATTTCGGGAATGGAGTGGTTGAGGAAACAACCGACAAGAACAAGATTTTTGAGGTTTATTATCCACAGGCTGGCAACTACAATGTAACACTGAAAGTTTTAGACTTTACCGGTCAAAGTAACAAAGTAAACAAAACAGTCTCCATTTCAAAATCTGGTTTGGTTTTGTCGTTTACTATTTCTGTCGATACTTCCAACCCCAATCTTGTCCATTTGGAGAACACCTCATCCGGCGATTTTGATTCTTTAAAATGGATTTACAGGGGTAAAACCATTGAGAATAAAATTCATGCAGTAGCTTACTTCCCTTTTTCAGGACAATACTCAATTGAACTTCAGGTAAGCAAAGGAGCTGATGTTTTGTCAAAATCTCAGACGATAACCATCTCCGGCGACGATCCCAACTATGTGAACAACCTTTCACTTCAATGGAGCGACGAGTTTGACGGAGATGCGGTGAACATGAATAACTGGAGTTTTGAGACCGGGGCTACCGGATGGGGAAACAACGAATTGCAAAACTATACCAATGGCGGGAACGCGGAGGTTACCGGCGGTAATCTGATAATTACTGCCCGAAAGGTAAACGATAAAAAAGAAACAGGATCTTATACTTCTTCAAGGTTGGTTACTTCCGGCAAACAGGAATTTACTTACGGAAGGATGGAAATTAGGGCAAAATTGCCTTCAGGTACCGGAATCTGGCCCGCAATCTGGATGCTCGGCAGCGATTTTAAAACAACAGGTTGGCCAGCCTGCGGGGAAATAGATATTATGGAATATGTGGGTTACAGCCCCAATAAGGTTTATACTACTATTCATACATCGTCTGGTTACGGAAGTTCGGGCAGCGGGACTTCAATTTCGTTGCCAGGTTGCGAAGAAGAGTTTCATAATTACGGAATAATCTGGACCGAAAAGTATGTTCGTTTTTATATCGATTCACCGGAAAATATAAAATATACATATTCATCCTCAGCAAAAAATAGCGAAACCTGGCCTTTTAACAAACCTGCATTTTTTATTCTGAATGTTGCAGTTGGCGGCAACTGGGCGGGCGCACAGGGAATTGACAATACCATTTTCCCGCAAAAAATGGAAATTGATTATGTCAGGGTTTATCAGGAATCAGAATAAGATATTGCTGAAAAGTAAATCCGGCTTTATAAGTAAGAATTTATCAGAAAAAATAAAAAAGAGACAAATGACAAAATTTATCCTTTCATTGATGTTGATCATCCTGTTTTTTACAGATTGTGAAAAAATAAAACAGGGAAGTCAACCGATGAACAATCAGAAGATTACAAATTTGATTCAACAGATGACCCTTGAAGAAAAAATCGGGCAAATGAGTCAGGTGACCGGGGATAACGGGCAAATCGGTGAGAAGTTGCGGCGGGATATTAAAGATGGAAAAGTTGGCTCGGTGATTAATGAAGTGGAAACAAAAACCATCAACGAGCTTCAGCGTATTGCCGTTGAGGAAAGCCGTTTGGGAATCCCGCTTTTGATTGGCCGCGATGTCATTCATGGTTTTAAAACAGTATTTCCTATTCCGCTGGGATTAGCTGCAACCTGGAATCCTGAAATTGTAGAGCAATCGGCCAGAGTTGCTGCGCTCGAGGCAACTTCAACCGGAATAAACTGGACTTTTGCACCTATGCTGGATATTTGTCGTGATCCCCGCTGGGGCCGGATTGCTGAAAGTTTTGGCGAGGATCCTTTTTTGGCTTCAAAACTTGGAGCAGCTATGGTAAAGGGTTTTCAGGGAGAGGACCTTAAAAGCGATGGGTCATTGCTGGCCTGTGCCAAACATTTTGCCGGTTATGGCGCGGCTGAGGGGGGTAGGGATTACGGTACGACTTTAATTCCTGAAGAAGAATTGCGAAACGTTTACCTTAAAACATTTCAGGCCGCAAAAGAAGCCGGCGTGGGAAGTTTTATGTCGGGATTTAACGATTTAAACGGAGTGCCGGCAACAGGAAGCCGGTTTCTGTTACAGAAAGTATTAAGGGACGAATGGAATTACACCGGATTTGTTGTAAGCGACTGGAATTCGATTACCGAAATGATTAATCACGGATTTGCTGTCAACGAAAAGGAAGCGGCACTTAAAGCTGCCGGTGCCGGTGTGGATATGGAAATGGTTTCAACTTCATATCGGGATCATTTAGAAGAATTATTGGATGAGGGTGTGATTGACGAAAAAAAAATAGATGCTGCCGTTTACCGCATTCTAAAGGCCAAGTTCGATTTGGGACTGTTTGAAAACCCATATGTAAAAGTAGATGGAAAAAACCATTTTGGTCTTGCAAGTTATCTGGATGCGGCAAAAGAAGCGGCTTTACAAAGTATGGTGTTGCTGAAAAATGAAGAAAATATTTTACCTCTTTCGAAAAAGGTTGAAAAAATTGCTGTGATTGGGCCCATGGCAAACCAAAATTATGAGCAACTCGGAACCTGGATTTTTGACGGCGATATCGATTTATCGGTAACACCCTTGGAAGGGCTGCAAGCCAGGATGGGAACACAAAATGTAATTTTTGCAGAGGGATTACCTTACAGCCGCGCCAAAAACCAGCGGGAATTTCACGAAGCAATAAATGCTGCTGCAAAGTCGGATGTGGTTATATTATGCGTTGGAGAAGAATCCATTCTTTCCGGCGAGGCACATAGTCGCGCCAGTCTTGAACTGCCCGGTGCGCAGAATGATTTAATTAAGGCTGTCGCTTCTGCAGGCAAACCGGTTATTCTGGTCGTAATTGCCGGAAGGCCCCTGGCAATCGGGGATATAACTCCATATGCCGATGCTGTATTGTATGCTTTTCATTTTGGAAGTATGGGGGGAGCTGCGCTGGCCGAATTACTTTTGGGAGACATTTCTCCTTCCGGTAAACTTCCGGTGACATTCCCCAAATCGGCCGGACAGATACCTTTCTATTACAATCATAAAAATACGGGTAGGCCAACTGTCCCTGGCTCCTGGGTGAATATTGACGATATCCCTGTAAATGCCGTTCAGACATCGCTGGGGAATACCTCGAATTATTTGGATTTGGGTTATCAGCCTCTTTATCCCTTTGGATACGGGCTATCATATACAACCTTTGAATATTCGCGACTAAACGTTGAAACACCCGTTGTGGAGATGGGCGGCGAGATAAGTGCATCCGTTACCGTTACCAACATCGGGAATTATACAGCGGATGAAGTCGTCCAGCTTTATATCAGAGATTTGGCAGGCAGCTTTACCCGGCCTGTGAAGGAATTGAAGGGGTTCCAACGAATTCGTCTTGAACCTAATAAATCAGCACAGATTCAATTTAAAATCAGCACCCATGATTTGTCATTTTTTAACCAGCAAATGGAAGAAGTGACTGAACCGGGAGATTTTAGTTTGTGGATTGGCGGGAGTTCGGAAACTGCTTTAAAAAGTTCTTTTTCAATACAATAATCAATAGTGGTTGGCGATAAAATAAGAAAAACGTTGTGAAATAGGTTATAAAGACGAATTGGATTCCCAATCGGCCACAAATTTTCCAGGATAGATAAAGATATGGTAAGCGATTTTGACTACCATCGAGTCAAACGCTACTTTGAATCGGACAAAAAAGAATCCTATCATTTGGATGGTGGAATCTTATTCTTTCATAATTGGCAGGAAGTGCAATTATAACATCAAATCTCCAGAATCCGCGAGAGGATTTTGAAAAAAATCGTCTGGAAATAAACCATTTGTAAATATATTTTGTTTCCTACATGTCTGTTTCAGAGTAATAAACAAATTTTTACTGCCACATGACATTCCATCTCTTTCTTGTCTTTATTTTGTTTGTCGGACAGCCTGCTTTTGCAGGAGACCAGTCTTCTCTGGAGAAAATTCCTGTTTTTGTTCTAAACAATTCCGGGCAGGAATACAGGCCAGAGATTTCAGCGCTCATCTTCGAAGATAAATCAGCGAATCTTGGGTTTGAACAAATCAGGGACAGCCTCTCTGAATTTAAAATCAATCCTTCCGGAAGAATAAACCTGGGCCCATCCTCATCTGCAATCTGGTGTGTGTTTAAACTAAAAAATACGACAAACGAAAAGTGGTTTATTGAAATGGG
>CAYWBV010000080.1:12776-14156 GCA_964455785.1 uncultured Maribellus sp. | reverse complement strand
GGACTCTTCTGAACCAAAATCAGACGTGTTGCCAATTACACCACAGGTCAATCATTAAGTGCCTTTTTTTAAGGACGGTGCAAAAATATAAATTTTTTTCTTTTCATAGCGCTAAGTTGTTTTTTTTTGAAAATTGGGTAACATGGATGTATATTCCGGGGAATACTTCTGCCGGTTCTTTTTATAAAACCTTATCTTTGCGACTGTTCATAATGCCATTGTAATGAAACATTCCAGATTGATTAACAATATCCTTGGATGGGTTGTGTTTGTTATTGCTTCCGTGACTTATTTTCTCACCCTGGAGCCCACAGTGAGTTGGTGGGATTGTGGCGAGTTTATTATCAGTGCTTTTAAACTTGAAGTGGGCCATCCTCCCGGCGCCCCGCTCCACATGATCCTCGGGCGGTTTTTTACGCTCTTTGCCGCTGATCCGGCCAGGGCTGCAGTAATGGTAAATACTTTGTCGGCCATCGCAAGCGCGGCCACCATCATGTTATTGTACTGGAGTATTGTGCATATGGCAAAAAAACTTTTCCCTTCTTCTGTGTTGTCAGCCGGAGAACAGGTCGCCGTTTGGGGAAGCGGTTTGGTGGGCGCCCTTGCATTTACGTTCACCGATTCGTTTTGGTTCTCAGCGGTTGAAGGCGAAGTGTATGCGCTTTCTTCATTTTTTACAGCGGCAGTATTTTGGGCCATTCTGAAATGGGAAAACACAGCCGATGAAAAAAATTCAGGTCGCTGGCTGATATTAATTGCTTATCTCGTCGGTTTGTCAACAGGCGTCCATCTGCTCAACCTCCTCGCCATCCCTGCCATCGGGATGGTGTATTATTTCAGGAGATATAATTTTTCATGGAAAGGAGCATTCCTGGCATTTGCCGTTTCCATAGGCATACTCGGGGGAATTCAGTTTGTTGTTATTCCCGGTATTCCCCGTGTAGCATTTATTTTCGATAAAATTTTTGTGAACGGATTGGGATTACCGTTCAATTCGGGGATTTTATTTTTTATCGCCCTGCTTGTTGCCGGGTCGGTTTGGGCTATCCGTTATACAAAAAAGAAAAAATTAGTCATCTGGAATACGGCGGTAACCATACTGATTGTTATCCTTATCGGTTATTCCTCGTTCGCCCTCATCCTTATCAGGGCTTCTGCCAACCCGCCCATGAACCAAAACCATCCTGACAATGCGTTTGCCTTGCTGCGCTACCTCAACCGCGAACAATACGGCGACAGGCCATTGTTGTATGGACAGTATTACAATGCCCCGGCTATCGGAACGGTTGGCGAAAAACCGCAGTATAACAAGGTGGATGGGAAATACAAAATGACAGGCACGCTTTCGGCAAAAACAGAATACGAACCTAAAATGGAAAC
>CAYWBV010000080.1:0-12676 GCA_964455785.1 uncultured Maribellus sp. | reverse complement strand
AGCGGAAACTGGATTAGCGGGATATCTTTCCTCGATGATGTTAAAGTGGGGCCGCGCGATACCATGCCCGATTTTATGAAAAACGATCCGAGCCGGAATACCTATTATTTTCTTCCGTTATTGTTTGGTTTAATCGGATTGTTCTATCAATACAATCAGGGGAAAAAGGGAAAAGAAGGTTTTTCGGTTACCCTGATGCTTTTCATTTTTACAGGTATTGCCATTATTGTTTATCTGAACCAAAGCCCGCTGCAGCCCCGCGAACGGGACTATGCCTACACCGGCTCGTTTTATGCTTTCGCCATTTGGATCGGGCTGGCTGTCCCGGCATTGTATGCAGCAGTGAAAAAAATTGTCGGGGGAGTTCCGGGCGCCGTTGTGGTTACTGTAGTTTCGCTGGCGCTGGTTCCCGGTGTACTGGCCTCCGAAAACTGGGACGACCATAACCGCTCTGGACGCTACATGGCCCGTGATTATGCACGTAACTATCTGGAATCGTGCGCCCCGAACGCCATTTTACTAACCTATGGCGACAACGACACTTTCCCGTTGTGGTATGTTCAGGAAGTGGAAGGTGTGCGCCCCGACATCAAAATTATTAACCTGAGTTACCTCGGGATGGACTGGTACATCACCCAGCACCGGATGGCTTCGAACGACGCGGCGCCCATGCCGTTTTCGTTTGAAAAGGAACATTATTATATGGGAAGGATGGACGCTGTTCTGTTTCAGGAACGAATCAAAAACTCAGTAGAGTTGAGCGAAGCCATGAATTTTCTTGGAAGCGACGATGTGAGATCAAAAGTAAAAGTTAGCAGTGGCGAAATGATGGACTTTCTGCCCTCCCGTGACTTTCATATCACCGTAGATAAACAAAAAGTGCTCGAAACCGGTACCGTAAAACTCCAGGATTCAACCTTGATTGCCGACCGCGTTGAATTTCGCATCGACAAAAGTTATATCACCAAAAGCGAAATGGCGGTACTGAACATGATTGCGGCCAACAACTGGGAAAGGCCCATTTATATCGATCACAGTTTAATTTACGTCGGGAGTATTTTTTTCAAAGACTGGCTTCAGTTTGAAGGTCTGGCCTACCGGTTTGTCCCGGTAAAAACTCCGCAACAGGGCGCGTTTACCGGAAGAATTGATACAGATATTCTGTATGACAACGTGATGAATAAATTTGTCTGGGGAAATGTAAACGACCCCGACGTTTATCTCGACGATTACAACAAAAGGGAAATTCTGATCCTCCAGGCCCGTTATATGTTTGCCCGGCTGGCCGGAGCTTTGAACCGGGAAGGAAAACACGAAAAAGCGACCGAAGTGCTTGATAAACTTTTCGAAATTTTCCCGGATGAAAAAATCCCGCTCAGTTACGATTCCTTTCCGGCAGCCGAACAATATTACCAGGCCAATGCAACCGAAAAAGCGAACAACCTGGTACGCACACTGGCCAAAAACAGTTTTGGGTTGCTCGAATATTACATCTCGCTGCCCGAGTATATTGCGCCCGCCGTGAGTGATTTGCAAAACCGCGAAATGGGACTGCTGCAAAACCTGGTTATTATCACCCGCAATTTTAAACAAACGGAGCTCAACAAAGAAATTGACGATAAACTAAAAAGTTTGATAGAGAAACTTCAAAAGGAAACCGGTTCATAAAATTGGCAACGGACCTTCCGGCCTGTTTTAGAATTTTTGCTGCACCTGTTTTTGTAACTTTTTCACCAGTTTTGTCCCCCGCGAAAGGATTCCCGGGGTTGCATGATATTCCATCTCGTGCCCGATAACCGACAGCAGTTCTGGTTTTAAATCAGGCTCTTCCTCGGAAATATTAAACAAAACCTGCATGGCATGAACGCGAACTGCCGGCGGTTCTTTTGCCGACGACATCACATTCAGGCAGTAGTCAACCAAAAAACCGTAATAAACACCGGGGATTTCATTCATACTTAAAAGTTTCAGAAAATGTCTTTTTTTACTTGAATTCTTCTCCTCTCCAAGTTGCTGAATTATCTTTTCAATATATGGTAAAATGAGCCGGGGAAAATCATCGTTGATTTTATCCGCCAAATAAGCAGCCCTCCACGATTTTTGCCGGGAATCATACAATACAATCTCCATCAATACTGAAAAAAGCTGACTGTCGCTTCCGATTTCCCGGATCAAAAAAGTCAGATTCTCCCATGAATCGATGAGTTCTGCCAGTTCTTCCCTTTTCATTTTTCACTTTTTTGCAAATATAAAGCAATCCGATCCCAAAGAGAAAAATCTTTTTATTTTTGAATTATGATAAAAGTAACATGTGCATTAATTGCCTGGCAGGATAAAATTCTGGTGGTTCAGCGAGGTCCCGAATCTAATCATCCGTTTCTTTGGGAATTTCCGGGAGGAAAAATACAACCCGGTGAAACGCCTGAAAATTGTATAAAACGGGAGATTATGGAGGAACTGGATGTTGAAGTTGAAATTATTCATAAGATGGCACCGGTTGAATTCGATTATAAAATCAAAAAAATTGAATTGATACCTTTTCTTTGTACCATCAAAAAAGGACGTTTAAAATTCAACGAACATATCGGATTCGAGTGGCTGGAGTGGAATAAACTGGAAGAATGTGATTTTTCGGCTGCCGACCGGAAACTCATCCGACAGGTGCAAAATGTACAACTTTTAGAAGAATACTTTGGGAAATAAATGAATAAATCCTGACAAAACCGCTGCCCAGCCCACAAAAGACAAAATCATATACAATATCAGGCGTTTCCGGTGAGAATAGTATTTGTTTGCTAAAAATGCGCCAACAGGAACAGTCAGAAAAAGCGGGGTCGCCACAATGATTCCCCAAAAGCCGTACGAAGTTTTCATACGGGCAAGGAAACGATTTCTCCGGGTAAAAATTTTGGCCTTCACCAGTTTCCGGCGTTCACAAAAATGTTGGTGACGAACGCGGACAAACGACGGGACCATCCTGCAAATACACGGCCATTTCGCGTCAAAAAACCGGATAATCGGCTTGCTCAGGTAGTAAAACAACAGAAACCCGCCAATCCCGCCTATTAAAACCGCGGCAACAGCAGGAATGTAGTCCAGCCCGATAATCATGGCATACGGAAGCGTAACAAAATATTTTACCGACGCCAAAACAATAACATGCAAAATTTTAAATACCATTTGCGAAAAATAAATATTCATGTAAAACACATCAAAGGTACGAATGTTTCAACCCGCATATCGAAAAATTACCGGGTTTAATAATTCTTAACTATTTTTTATTTGACAATCAAACTTGTATATTTAACCCCCTAAAAATAAAGACGATGCTTGAGAAGATTCCGGTTTACGAATTGCCTTTTACCGAAGATGAAAAGTTGGGGTTTAAAATTTACCGGGTACAGGGCAGCGAAATCCATCAAAAGGATTACCCGCATAAAACTGAACTACCACATAAACACAACTATTACGAGATGTGTTTCTTTACCGGCGGCAGCGGCGAACATGAAATCGACTTTGTTTCGCGGCCCATTGTTTCGCCAAGCATCCACTTTTTACGGCCCGGACAGGTGCATTTGATCCGGCGGGGCGAAACCTACAAAGGCTACCTGGTGATTTTTTCGGAGGAATTTTTTAACCTCCGGTTTCAGAACCTCGAAGTAATTCCAGGTTACCCACTGGTTTCGAAACTTGAAAACGGCCCCATCCTGAACCTCGACAAACTCCTCTTCGACGAGTTTTACCAACTCATCAAAAACATCGAAAATGAATTAACTGAAACCGACGCCGATTCGGAAGAGATCATTATCTCGTACCTAAAAATATTCTTTCTGAAACTGAGGCAGAATTTTTCGAAGCTAATAACGGCGCAAAACCAGCCCGGCGGGACGATGCAAAAAACGGTTTACGAGTTTAACCAGTTGGTCGATAAGTATTACGACCAAATCCACCATGTGAAGGAATATGCCGAAATTATGGGCGAGTCGCCCATTCAGTTGAACCGGGCTATCAAATCGGTGACCGGCAAAACTGCCAGCGACCTGATTATCGAACGGCTGATCCTCGAAGCCAAAAGGTTGCTCCTGTTCTCCGACCTGAGCAACAAAGAGGCGGCCTATAAACTCAATTACGAAGATCCGTCGTATTTCGCCCGTATTTTCAGAAAAAAAACCGGTTACACACCTTCCGGGTTCAGGGCAAAAATGAAGGATAAATATCTGTAAAAATCAATTCACCACATTCTGTGGTTTTCCTTCCAAAAACGCCTTCAGATTTTCTGCAGCAATATTCATGAGCCGGGTGCGGGCTTCGAGAGTTGCCCAGGCGATATGCGGTGTGATAAAACAATTTTTTGCGCCGACCAGCAGGTTGTCGGTGCGGGGCGGCTCAACCGACAACACATCCAGTCCGGCGCCTGCAATTCTTCCGGTATTAAGCGCATCGGCCAAATCCTTTTCATCGACAAGCGGGCCGCGGCCGGTATTGACAATAAAAACCGCCGGTTTCATTTTCTCAAAAGCGGCCTTGTTGATAAACCCCTTGTTTTCTGAGGTTAACGGGCAGTTGATGCTTATAAAATCGCTTTTGGCAAGCAAATCATCCAGATCAACCTGCATGGCTTCCATTTGTACTTCTTTCCGGCTACGGTTGCTGAAGATCACTTTCATGCCGAATGCCAGCCCGATTTTTGCCACAGCCTGCCCGATTTGTCCGAAGCCGATAATTCCCAGCGTTTTCCCTGCCAGCTCGGTCTGGGGAGTTTTCCAGTAACTGAAGTCGGCGCTGTTTGCCCACTCCCCCGTTGCCACGGAGTCTGCGTGGACCGAAACATTCTGGACAAAATTCAGGATAAACGAAAAAACCATCTGAGCAACGGAAGCAGTACTGTACGCCGGGATGTTGGTAACCGTAACACCGGCTTTCGAGGCCGCTTCCACATCCACTACGTTGTAGCCGGTAGCCAGGACACCGATGTATTTCAGTTTCGGCAACTGCGCAATCCCATTTTTATCGAAAACCACTTTGTTGGTAATAACCACTTCGGCGTCGCGGGCGCGTTCAACGATGAGCTCGGGCGGAGTGCGGTCGTAAACGACACATCCTCCCAGTTTTTCAAATCCTTCCCAGCTCAGGTCGCCGGGGTTTAACGTATATCCGTCGAGTATAACAATTTTCATTTTTTTGCAATTTAGTTTTCGAAAATAGGGAATTTCATTTTATCCCGGGTGATGGAATTTCTGAAAACCGAAAAACCGGGTAATTTTTATCAAAAACTTCAACCGCAGGTGAAGAGAACTTCACAACACAAAATATAATTTTTGTATTAACCTTTTCAGCGAAATCTTTTGGTTCCGGCCTCTTTGTTTATTTTTGAAGGATGAATTACGAATGTTTGATTTGCCAGGTGAACTCCCTTCAGCAACGGCTCGAAAAATTTGAAATTGCCGAAGCCAACCGCAATTTTGTAGTAGGCGAAATGCTAAAAAATATAGCCACCATTGATCTTGACAACAGTTTTTCGCCTGAGATTACGCGGAATATAATTGAACGGCTGAAAGATTTTTCAACGGTTGCCGATCCATATCAAAAGGAAAAAGAAAAAAGCAACCGCGAACTTTTGCTTCGTTACAACGAATTCCGGGAACTGGTGCGGAACTCCAAAAATCCGTTCGACACGGCACTGCGACTGGCCATCGCCGGGAATATCATCGATTTTGGGCCAACCCACCAGTTTGATATAGAAGGAACGATTCAAAAAGTGTTGACCGGTGCTTTTGCCATCGACCATTCGCAGCGGTTGAAAAGGGAGATCGAGATGGCGAAAACCATCCTTTATCTTGGTGATAATTGCGGGGAAATTGTGTTCGACAAACTGTTCCTCGAAACTGTCGGGCATCCCAATGTATGGTTCGCGGTGCGTGGTGCCCCGGTTCTAAACGATGCTACTGAAAAAGAGGCCCGCGAGGTAGGAATCCACAATTTCGCATCCATTATCAACAACGGCGACGATGCCCCTTCCACTTTACTGCACCGTGTAAGCGACAAACTCAGGGAAATCTACAACTCAGCCGACCTGATTATTTCGAAAGGAATGGGAAATTATGAAGGATTAATGTATGAAACCGATCCCCGGCTCTTTTTCCTGCTGATGATTAAATGTACGGTTATCGGGAAAAAAATCGGGGCGCAAAAGGGTGAATTTGTGGTAAAACAGAACCTGTTATAATCGGGATGGTTGAATAAAAAAGCCCGTACCAACCGGCACGGGCACAAAAAACAAAGTTCAGTAATTCCAATCCCCCGGGATTTATCCCAACATCAAGCATATTATAATTCAATGGGTATTCCGTTGTAAAAATCAAGGATTTTTGTCCTGAAAATATATTCGTACCTCGCCTGAAGCAGTTCCGACTGGGCAACCGTCAAATTATTTTTGCTCTGGTTGTATTCCACCGAATTAATCATTCCCACGTTAAATTTCTCTTCGGTGTAACGGAAAGCTTCTTCGGTCGATTTTACCGCCTTTTCGCTCGAAATATAACGGTTTAGCGATGCGAGCGCATTGGTGTATGCCTGTTCAATTTCTTTTCGCAGGACGTTGCCGGCCGATTGTAACCGGTATTCATAGTCGGAAATTTGCAAAATCGCGTTGGCAACTCCGTTTTTTACCTGGAATTTGTTAAAAATCGGGATATTCAGGGTCAGACCCATGGAATAGCGTTTGTTGTTTTTCAACTGGTCGCCAAAACTTATCGATTCTCCTGTCAGGTCGGTGTATTTGTCGTTGTACAGGTTGTAGTAATTGGCACCAAAACTAAGGCTCGGATAAGCAGTACCTTTGGCGATATCCAACTGCCGTCGGGCGCTTTCAACCCTCATTTGGGCCGCTTTAATTTCGGGCCGCAACTGCATGGCATTTTTATAGACATCGAACGAGTTGGCCATGGTAACATTGGCTTTGATTTCGGGCAATCTGGGTTTTTCTATTTTAAAACTTTCGGCAATGGGCAATTCCAGAAACTGATATAGCGTCAGGTACGACAACTGGACGCTGTTTTGGTTGTTTACCAGTTGAAGCTCCTCGCGTGCCAGTTGCGCTTCAATTTCGAGCAGGGCGCCACGGGCGAGGCTTCCGGCATCGACCAGTTGCTGGGTCCGGGCAATTTGTTGCCGGGTAACTTCAATCTGTGTAAGCGAAACCTGCTCCAACTCTTCAGCAAACAGAATTTCCAGATACGATGCCGCAATGTTCAGCATAATATCGTCTTTGGCTTTTTGGAAATCCTGGATAGCCGCCTGTAAATCGAACTCGCGCTGTTTGATGGTATTCTGGAGTGTAAAACCGTTCCACAGCGTAATATCGGTTGACAGGTAACCGTTGTATTGCGACGAGTTTACATTTTTATAGGTATTGTCGTATCCCAGCGACCGCCCAAAATTCAGGTTGTTCGACAGCCCGGCGTTTAAGTTGGGCAACCGGTCGGATTTTGCCTGGTTTACCTGGTTCTGTGTGTATTCGTTGTTTAATGCCTGTTGTTTAATTTGAATATTGTTTTCCAGGGCATATTCGATACACTTCTGCAACGACCAGGTTTCCTGGGCATAACCGGCTGTGCCGGTAAAAATCGATATGATTCCAAAAAATAGGGCAAAAAGATTCTTCATTGTACTTTGTTTTTTATTTCAAGCTAATTTACACAAACCTATCGTACTACCTACACTTAACTTTTGGTGGATTCCGCTTCCTTCAATTTCTTCGGATCTATTTTTTCGCCTTTTACTTTGTCGTCCAGTTTCAACCCTTCCGTAATTTCAATGTTAATTCCGTCGGACAGCCCTGTTTTTACGTATTGTTTTTCAAACTTTTGTTCGGCCCCGGTTTGAACTTCAACAAACGACGAATCGTTTTCAAATTTCAGCATTCCTTCCGGAATGACCATCACACTGTCTTTTCGTTCGAGAACAATATTTGCATTGGCGCTGTAGCCTGCCCGTATAAACTGGCCCTCTTTTAACTGTACGTTTGCCTTGATCTCGAACTGAATCGCCCCGTTTTCTTCCTTCCCTTTCGGTGAAATGTATTCGAGGATAGCCTCAAATTTTTCTTTGTCGATGGCGCCGATTTCCAATTCGATGGGCATTCCTTCCTTAATTTTTCCTACCTCGGTTTCATCCACTTTTCCTTCGAAAATGATGTCGTGCATGTCGGCCACCGAAGCAATGGTTGTCCCGTCGTTAAACGTATTTGCCTGGATAACCGAGTTCCCGACTTCTACAGGTACATCGAGTACCATTCCCTCGATGGTTGAACGCACGAGTGTATTAGTAGCCGTCTGGGCCTTTTTTGTTACACCGTTTTTAATTAATTCCAGATTATTTTCAGCGGCGTTTAATTCTTCTTTGGCCGAGTCGAAGGCAACTTTGGCGGTTTTAAACTCTTCGTACGAAATAACACTCTTGTCAAATAGTTTTTGCTGACGGTCGTAATCAATTTCAGCATCTTCAAAATTAATTTTTGCCCTGTTTAAACGGGTTTCTGCTGTATTTAGTGTAACCATATCGGGAATGATTTTGATACGGGCCACCACCTGTCCTTTTGTAATACGGTCGCCGGCCTGGATAAAAAGTTCGTCGATAATACCGGAAACCTGTGGTTTAATCTCAATTTCGTAACGCGGCACAACCGAACCGGTGGCCACAGTTTTCATTACCACATTGCTGATAAACGGATTTTTTGTTTCAAACACATCCGGTTTCTTTTTCGATTTGTTGTAAAGGAAAAAAAGAGTTCCTCCAAATGCTCCAATAATAATTACGATGATGGTGATTCTAACTACTTTTTTCATGACTTCTTTGTTTTTTGTTGTTCGCCTTTAGGTTCAGGCTTGTTTACTATTGTTTTTTTCTGTTATTCTGAAAATTAGATCCCTGTTAAATTCCCTCGTCACGGATGGCATCGATGGGTTTTATACTGACAGCCCTTTTTGCAGGTATCAACCCGGCAATAATTCCCGAAAATATCAGGACAGTAAGCGCGGAAACGGCCATTTTAAAACTTACCTCCGGACGGCGGAAAAAGATTTCGTCCCCGCCCGATTCCAGCGCCATATTCAGCACCTCAAGCAGCCCCACACCCAGCGCCAGGCCAAAGTAACCCGCAAGAACGGTCAGGAAAACGCTTTCGGCTACAATGTGTGTAATTACTTTCGAAGGTGTTGCTCCGATAGCCCGCTGGATACCAATTTCCTGGGTGCGCTCTTTAATAATAACCAGCATGATATTGCTTACCCCGATAACGCCGGCAAGTAATGTTCCAATCCCGACAATCCAAGTTAATATCTGGATTCCGTTAAACAGTCCGTTGTATTTTATCCATTCCACCTCGATGTTGAAAGAGCCGATAGCCTGCCGATCGTCAGGAGCAATGTGATGCCGCTCTTTAAGTAACTCTTTCAGCCGCTCCTCCACACGGCTTACCGGGACACCCGCAGCAGAAGTGACAGAAAAAAAATGGACCACATCGCCTAAATTGTAGGCTCGTTGCATGGTGGTAAACGGTATCATTATATTTTCCTCTTTCCGGTTGCCGTTAAAGTTTACCCGTGTTTCGGGATGCACTACCCCAACAACCTGGAAATAAACTCCGTTAATTTTCAGGTATTCGCCAATGGGGTCCTCATCTTTGTCAAACATCACTTCGACTACCCGCTCGCCAACGATACAAACTTTACGGTTTTGTAAAATGTCGATTTCATTAATCAAACGTCCTTTTAATGGAGTCCACGGATCGATTTTAAAAAATTCGGGATAATCACCTGAAATATTAAAGGCCCCGGTTTTTTCGCCCCGTATTGTGTTATCTCCCCCGTAGGCGTTGGGCCCAAAAAGTTTAGGCGACAAGTATTCAATATCGTTGATATTCGCTTTAATGTATTTAATATCGTTGTTTTTGTAGTTCCATCTCCTGCCCCGCTGAAATCCTTCGTAAGGTTTACTGGTGGGTTCGGTCCAGAAAAAAGCCGAGTTGGAAGCAAAGGCTTTTATTCCGTCCATGATCCCGTTTTCCAGCGCGCGCCCGGCGCCCGACATAATGATCAGCATAAATATTCCCCAGAATACTCCGAAGGCTGTCATAAAACTGCGCATCCGGTTTTTTTTCAGGGCGCTGATTATTTCTTTCCAAAGATCCAGGTCAAACATCTCGGTTTAAAGTTTAAAGTTCAGAATTTCAAGTTTCGGATTCAAATTGTTCGTTTTCTTTTTCCCCTCCTGGGAAGGGATTAGGGGAGGCTTATTCATCTCTCAATGCTTCAATGGGTTTAATACGGGCGGCCCGTTTTGCAGGAATGTACCCGGCAACGGTTCCGGCAACTACCAGCAAAAGGGTAGCTATTGCAGCCACATTCAGGTCAACGGTAGGGTTACGGAAAATGGTTTCGCCGTTTCCACCGTTGGTGGCTGCCGATGCCGCATACTGCTGCTCGACAAAAAAGTTAAGCCCTTCCATCAAACCAGTTCCCAATACTAACCCAATGTAACCGGCGATGGTGGTTATCAAAATCGATTCGAGCAAAATTAATCCGATAACCGACGAAGGACTGGCGCCGATGGCTTTGCGGATGCCGATTTCCTTGGTACGTTCCTTCACCACAATCAGCATAATGTTGCTAACACCGACAACCCCTGCAATTAAAGTCCCAATGCCGATAATCCAGATAAATATTTTTATGGCCTGAAATATTTTCATGGTTTGCAGCACATCTTCCAGTTTATTGTATGAACCGAGCGCCGATTCGTCGGCGACATCGAATTTATGTTTGCGGGCGAGCGCTTCCCTAACGGCTGCTTCGATAGCCTTACTTCCTTCAATGGTGGTGGCGTCCACGGTCAAGGCAAAATTGTGTAGCCGGTTGGAGCCGTTAAACACTTTTTGCCCGGTAGAAACTGGTATGTAAGCATTACGGTGGCGGGTGCCGCCCCCTTCTTTACAAATTCCCACCACTTTAAACGGGATGTTGTTAATACGGACATACTCGCCAATGGCTTCTTCCTCTTTAAAAAGGGCGTCATAAATATCTTTCCCCAGCACCACGGATTTCCGGGCCTCTTTATAATCCACCTGGTTGATAAAACGCCCCTCCACAATTTCGATGGATTCCACATCCTTTAAATCGGGATGACAGGTGATAGCGGTATAATTGCCGTATTCATTTCTGTAAGAGAACAAATTGCCGGAAATATAGTAACGCCCCGAAGTATATTCAATTCCAGGGAGGTCTTTAATCAAATCATAATCGCTGTTGGTGAGCCTGATTTGCCGGCCCTCTTTCATTCCCTGGTACGGGATACTGGTTTTACCGCTCCACAACCACATGGCATTAACAGCGTCGCGCATAAAATTTTGAGAAACGCCGTTGCTCAGACCGTTTCCGGAACCCAGCAAAATCATCAGCATAAAAATCCCCCAGGCTACGCTAAACCCGGTAAGGAAAGTCCTCATTTTATTCTTTTTGATGGTGGCCAGAATCTCCTGCCATTTATCGATGTCAAACATTTCGGTTTAAAGTTTAATGTTTCGGTTCAAAGTTTCAAACTAAAAATTCAGAAAACTGCGACTGTCTACTGTAACTGCCTACTGGTCACGCGGTTTCCAGTTCTTTCATATACTGGTGCTGCCAGTGTTTCAGATCGCCGTTTTTAATTACCTCGGCCACGTTACCGTCTTTCAAACGGATGATTTTCTGGGTCATGGCGGCAATGTCGTGCTCGTGTGTCACCAGGATAACGGTAATTCCTCCTGCGTTAATCTCTTTCAGAATTTCCATCACTTCGTAAGAAGTATGGGTATCAAGCGCGCCGGTAGGTTCGTCGGCAAATATAATTTTCGGTTTCGAAATCAGCGAACGCGCAATGGCTACACGCTGTTTTTGTCCGCCCGAAAGTTCGTTGGGCATGTGTTCGGCCCAATCGAGAAGCCCAAGCCGTTCAAGGTATCCCAGCGCAATTACATTCCGTTTTTTTCGGCTCACTCCCTGGTAGTAAAGCGGGAGCGCCACATTTTCCATGGCATTTTTAAACGAAATCAGGTTAAACGACTGAAAAACAAAACCCACCAGTTCGTTGCGCAGTTTGGCAGCTTGTTTTTCGCTCATATTTTTTACCAGTTTCCCGTTCAAATAATAGGCGCCTTCGTCGTAATTATCCAAAATTCCAAGAATATTCAGCAACGTAGATTTGCCCGAACCGGATGAGCCCATGATGGAAACAAATTCACCCTGTTCAATTTCGAGGTCGATTCCTTTTAAAACATGCAGCGAATTGCTGCCGGTAACATACGATTTGTGAAGATTGGTAAGACTGATCATGTTGTCATTTGTTTTATTGTTTTCTGCTTCAGTTCAAATTTTACGAATTCCCTGTTTTCTGTTCCTATTTATTCGACAAACGCCCGTGTTTTTTGTGTGAAATCCGGTTTTTACCTATTTTTTTGAAATCCGGCAACGGGCTTTTGTTTTTCTGTTCCCGAAAATGAGACGCAAAAGGAAAGCAGTTCGTTACAACCCGAAGTTAAATTTCCTGCGAAATCCGTTTATTTTTTTTTTTGACGAATTCCCGTTTTTACAATTCCTTTTTACCTTTACCTCATGGGATTTAAGTCAGTTTCTTTAAAATTACC
>CAYWBV010000079.1:12423-14158 GCA_964455785.1 uncultured Maribellus sp. | reverse complement strand
ACTTCGGCAAGGGCAACCTCAGCCGCTTCTGTTTTGGGATAACCGTAAACGCCAGTGCTGATGTTGGGGAAAGAAATGGTTTTTACTGCATTTTCGCTGGCCACTTCCAGGCTCCTCCGGTAGCAGGAAGCCAGTTTTTCGCGTTCGCCTGAATTGCCGCCGTGCCACACCGGCCCAACCGTGTGAACAACATATTTTGCAGGGAGGTTGTATCCTTTGGTAATTTTGGCATCACCGGTTTGGCATCCGTCTAGTTTTCGGCATTCGGCAAGCAAATCTTTTCCGGCTGCCCGGTGAATAGCTCCATCAACACCGCCACCGCCCAGTAACGTAGTGTTGGCCGCATTTACAATGGCATCCACTTTCAATTTTGTAATGTCGCCGCGGAACAGTTCAATTCGGTTCATTTTTTTTTATTTTTATCTTCTAAATTATAAAAGCTATCTGCCATGAACAAACTAATCCTGTTGTTTTTTGTGACGCTGAGCGTTAAAATTGTTGCGGCACAACCTCTCTCACTTCATCCACAAAACCCGCACTACCTGCAATATAAAGGGAATCAGGTTGTTCTGGTTACTTCTGCCGAACATTACGGAGCCGTGCTGAACAATGATTTTGATTTTAAAAAATACCTGCAAATTCTGCACGACGAAGGAATGAATTACACCCGCATTTTTACCGGTTCGTATGTCGAGATTCCAGGAAGTTTCGGTATTGAGAATAATACTCTGGCTCCTTCAGCGGGGAGTTTCCTTGCGCCATGGAAAAGAACAGAGGAACCCGGACTATACGAGGGAGAGACAAAGTTTGACCTCAGGGAATGGAACCCCGAATATTTTGAACGGTTGAAATCTTTTGTTGCGCTTGCCGAAGAACTGGATATCCTGGTTGAGGTAACGTTTTTCTGCTCCACATACCAGGACAACTACTGGGTAAGAAGTCCGTTCAACCCGGGAAACAATGTTAATAATCTGCCTGAAAAATTGGATCGTAAAAAGTCAAATACACTTGAAAACGGAAACCTGAGCGGATTTCAGAAAAAGTTGGTGGAAAAAATAGTGACGGAGTTGAATGATTTCGACAATGTTTTTTATGAAATCCAGAATGAACCCTGGGCCGATGATCCGCAAAAAGCGATGCGTACTTTACGAACGCTTGATCCTCAGCCCGGCCAGGGTGGATGGTTCAAATGGGCCGAAATGGCTTCGGATGCCTCACTCGTATGGCAAAAAACAATGGCAGAGGTTGTTGTGGAAACGGAAGCCCGCCTTCCGAAAAAACATTTGATTGCCCAAAATTACACCAACTTTAAACACTCGCTTGATAAAGTCGATCCGAATATTTCCATCCTGAATTTTCATTATGTGTGGCCAGAAACGGTGTGGCTGAATTACGGCTGGAACCGGCCGGTAAATTTTGACGAATCGGGTTTCGCCGGAAGTTCGGATACTACCTATGTGAGGCAGGCCTGGCAATTTATGCTTGCCGGTGGCGCCATTTTCAACAATCTCGATTATTCGTTTTATGTAGGGAAAGAAGACGGGACTGGTGCAAACAATGCACCGGGCGGAGGAAGCACCACGTTGAGAAAACAACTGAAGATTTTACGCGGATTTTTGGAGTCGCTGGATTTTGTAAGATTGAGACCCGACTTTACCGTGGTAACACATACACCGGGTATGGAATGGCAGGCAATATCAGAACCGGGAGAACAGTATGCCATTGTTTTTACAGG
>CAYWBV010000079.1:4795-12323 GCA_964455785.1 uncultured Maribellus sp. | reverse complement strand
CCGGAAGCTGGGTTTCCGCATCGCCAACCACCACATAAAACATGTGGGCCGGGTCGATGAGTTTTTGGGCCAGTTCCTTGTGAGTGTCGGCAGTCAATGATTTTACAAAAGCTTCTTCCTGTTTTACATAGTCGAATGGCAGATTATACGCGCTGATGGTGGTGAGCATTCCGTGCAGTGCGCCAAGCGTTTCGAAACTTCGTGCATTCGATTTAATCAGGGCGTTTTTGGTAAATTCCAAATCTTCATCAGAAATTCCGTTTCTGTATTTTTCGATTTCATCTTTAAAAATCTGCACCGATTCTTCTGTTGCGGTTGAACGTACACTTGCTGCTGCCACAAAGTACCCGTAATTTTTTCCGGCCGAGAAATACGTGCGTGCGCCGTAGGTATAACCTTTTTCTTCGCGAAGGATCATGTTTACAATTCCGTTAAAACTTCCTCCGAGTTTGTAGTTCATCACCGTAGCCGGGTGGTAGTCGCCGGAAGTGCGCGGAACCGAAGAATGCCCGATGTTGATAACCGACTGTTTTGCTCCGGGCACATCTACAAAATAGATGATCGGTTTATCCGGGATAACTGCTTCCGGAATTTCAGGCATTTCAACATCGAAGGGTTTCCAGTTGGTTGTTAAACTCTGTAATCCTTCCTTCACACGATCTTTACTGATTTTTCCTGCAATGTGCATCTTTGCCACCGTAGGAGATATACTTTTGGCATAAAACTCTTTTAAATCATCCATCGTTATCGATTCGACAGATTCAATCGTTCCGCCTGTAGGTACCGACAAAATATTATTCTCGCCGTAAAGCAATTTCTGAAAGGCTGTATAAGAGAGATAGTCGGGGTTTGCCTGGTTGCGTTTAATGTTGTTGATCATTCTCGATTTTACCAGTTCGAATTGTTCCTCATCCCAGCGGGGTTGCAACAATATTTCTTCGACCAGCGCCATCGTCTTTTCATAGTTCCGGGTGAGGCAGTTGACATACACCTGCATATTTTCGGTTCCGGATGAAATATTAATATTGGCGCCCAGCAAATCGATTTCTTCTTCCAGTTCTTCCGGAGTTTTGGTGGCTGTGCCCTCCAAAAGCATACTGGCAAGGAAACTGGCCACGCCGGCCTTTTCTTTGGAGGCGAGAATGTGCCCGCCGTCGAGTACAATGGAATACTGTATAAGCGGAAGTTCGTTTTGTTCGATGCCGTAGATTTTGATGCCATTGGCAGTTTCATCAGTCCAAACGGTAGGTACCGTGATTTCTGGGTCGGCTCCTTTGGCCGGTTCTACAGTTCGGTCGAAAAGAGTAGCTGATTTTACAATTTCTTCGTCACCTGTAATTGCCGACTGATCAACCTGTGTGGCTTCGGTAATGTTTTCCTCAATAATTCCGGCATTTACCGAATTCTCAGCAATTAAATCCACCTGTCCTTTCGGAACAAAACTGGTGGCGAGATAAGGTTTTCCTTTGATGTATTTTTCGTATACCCGTAAAATATCGTCGATGGTAACGGCCTGGATGTTGGCAATGTCCTGTTCGATAAAACCCGGCGACCCGGCAAATTCGTTGTACATGGCCAGTTGGAACGATTTGTTCAGCACCGAACTGATTCCGTTGTAAAACTGTGTTTCCAGGCCGGCTTTGTGTTTTTCCAAATCCTTTTCAGTAATTCCTTCTGTTTCGAAAAGCTGAAAAGCTTCAAAAACGGCTTTTTCCACTTCGGCAAGGCTGGTGCCAGCATTCGCATTGATGGAGATGGTAAACTGCCCTGCGAGTTCCTGGGCGTTGTTGTAAACGCCGGCTCGCGGCGCAAGTTTTTTGTCTTTTACAATCACACGGTAGAAAGGTGATTTTTTGCCGCTACCCAGCACTTGCGAAAGAAAACTCAGGGCATACGCATCGTTGTTGTATTCTTCCACGGTTGGCCAAATCATGGTGAGTTGTGGTGTTTTGGCGAAGTTGTCTTCGTGATACAGTTTTTTTGTTTCTGCAAGTGTAACGGTTTGCGGTTCCGGATCGGTTACTTTTTCACCCGCCGGAATTTCGCCAAAATACTTTTCAATCAAAGGTTTTACCTCTTCTACTTCAAAGTCGCCCGCCAAAACAAGAGTTGTATTGTTGGGTACGTAAAATTTCGAATGGAATGCTTTTACGTCATCCACAGTGGCGTTAAACAAATCTTCCATTTCGCCAATGACGGTCCAACTGTAAGGATGCCCGGCGGGATACAGGTTTTTTGCAACCACCCAACTGTTGTGTCCGTAAGGACGGTTGTCAACCATCTGGCGTTTTTCATTCTGTACCACATTCTGCTGGTTGGCAAATGCCGATTGGGTCACCGTATTTTCGAGGAATCCCATCCGGTCCGACTCCATCCACAAAACCATTTCGAGCGCATTTTTGGGTACCACCTCGTAATAGATGGTTTGATCGTTGCCGGTGCCGCCGTTTAACGTGCCGCCGGATTCCTGGATTTTGGTAAAGAACTGGTCTTGTCCTATGTTTTCCGACTGTTGGAACATCATGTGTTCAAACAGATGGGCAAAACCGGTTTTCCCGGTAACTTCGCGGTTGGAACCCACATGGTACATGATGGCCACCGCAACAACAGGATCTGATTTGTCCTGGTGCAATACAATATCCAATCCGTTTTCCAATTGGTACTGGACATAAGAAACGGATAATTTTTCTTCGCTTTTATCGTTGGTTGCGCAAGATAAAAAGCCGACAAAAAAAACGATTAAGAGAAGGAGATTGAAATTTTTCATGATATAAAAATTGGTTGATGAATGTTTTTTACGAAGTTAAAATAAAACATAAAGAATTAAAGAATTTGATTTCAATTTTTTGTGGATAATTTCGTCGGTTTTTAAATTTTCTCTATCCGGTATCACAATTATTGATGAAAGTTTTAAAACTATAATTGTTTATCTGTTGTTTCACAACTAAATAAATGGCGATGAAGGATTTTTTCCGAAGCAGGAAGTTACAGATTATTTTTACCCTTGCAGGGGCGGCTGGCGGATTTCTCTATTGGAAATTAGTGGGTTGTACCAGCGGAACATGTGCTATTAAATCGGTATGGTACTGGAGCACGCTTTGGGGTTCGGCCGTTGGTTACCTTGTGGGGGATTTTATTGCCGACATCGTAAAAAGGAGGAATAAAAGAGGGGAGGAGACAGATGAACGCAAAATTTCAGAACATCATTAATTCGAATCGTCCGGTTTTAGTCGATTTTTATGCCGATTGGTGCGGACCGTGCAAACAAATGCCGCCCATTTTAAAGGAGGTGAAAGACGAATTAAAAGAGGGTGTAAGAATTATCAAAGTAAATGTGGATAAAAATCCATTTATTGCTACCCAGTATCAAATCAGAAGTATTCCCACCATTATTATTTTCAAAAACGGTATTCCGCAGTGGAAAGGTGTAGGTGTGTGCCACGCCAGCGAGCTCAAAGCAATGATACGGAAACATATCGAATAACGGCAGTGGATTTCCCGGTGACGTTGTACCAATTTTTTATTCTGCCAGAGATTTTTGGCTTTCCCTGAAAATATCGAGAGCAGCGGGAAACGGTTTTAATGCCCGCTCGAATATACCCAGCGAATAGGCGATGGTAAGTCCGTAGTTTGTAATCGGTACGTTGGCTTCCTTTGCTTTTACAATGCGGCTTAACATTTCGCGGCGGTTCCACATGCAGGCCCCGCAGTGGATGATGATTTTGTAATCTGCAATGTTTTTTGGAAAATCATGTCCGCGAGTGTTTTCAATTTCGAGCTTTCCGCCCACATACTGTGTGAGCCAGCGTGGTATTTTTACCGTTCCAATGTCCTCTCCAATGGGATGGTGCGAGCAGGCTTCGGCAATTAATACTCTGTCGCCGGCTTTTAATTTTTCGATGGACATGGCGCCGCGAACCATTTCATTTAAATCGCCCTGAAACCGTGCAAAAAGAATGGAAAAGGAGGTCATCGGGATTTCAGGAGGAGTATCGGCAGCAACTTTTAAAAAGGCCTGCGAATCGGTAACCACCAATTTCGGCGGTTTGTTAAAGCGGGAAAGAGCTTCCCGTAATTCACGTTCTTTAACCACCACACAAAACGAATCATTGTCGAGCAAATCGCGGATACTTTGCACCTGCGGTAATATTAGCCGTCCTTTTGGCGCTTCCTTGTCAATGGGGACCACCAAAACCGCTGCCTCGCCGGGAGCTACCAAATCGGAAAGAATTCCCTGCCGGTCGATAAAACTTTCGGGAGCGGATTGTAAAAGCAGTTGTCGCAGTTTCGAAATTCCAAAACCAGTTGTGGCTGCTGTAGTTACATATTTAATTTTTACGTTGTCGAGTTGCGTAGTAATATCATGATTTTCTTCAAAACAATCGGTTTTATTGAAAACGATGATAAAGGGGATTTTACGGTTTTTGAATTCGGTCATTATCTGGTATTCGTAGTCTCCCCAGTCGTAAAAACTGGTAACCAGAATCCCCAAATCGGTTCGGTCGAAAACAGCTATCGTTTTATTTACCCTTTTTTCGCCCAAAACACCCGCATCGTCGATACCTGCAGTGTCGATAAACAGCACCGGGCCAAGCGGAAGCAATTCCATTGGCTTTTCCACAGGGTCGGTTGTCGTTCCTGCAATCTCCGAAACAATAGAAACATCCTGAAGGGTAAGTGCATTCAGGATACTGGATTTTCCTGCGTTTCTTCTTCCGAAAATCCCGATGTGAAGACGAAAAGTTTTTGGCGCTTTCATTCCTTTGATATTGAACGGGGTTCAAAGTACAAATTCATTTCGACTCTTCCAATGAAAGGCAAAAAAAAGGCGCTTTGCGCGCCTCTTTATTGTTTGCGAAACAACTATTTCTTTTCTTCTTTTTTCTTTGTCTCTCCACCACAGGTAGTTCCCGATGCTGCACAACTTTTCTTTTGTGTTTCAGAACAGCCGGTTGTTGATGCAGATTTTTCAGCGCTTGCCGATTTTCCTCCACAACAGGTACTTGTTGTTGCTTTTTTTGTTTCTTTCTTTTTGTCTTTGTCTTCGTCGTTTAGCAAAATATTCGAACTGTCAGTATCTGCACTGACCACTTCAATTTTTGATTTTTCGGCGTTTGTAACTTTTGCAGTTACGTTTGAGTTGGTGATTCCGTAGGCAACTACAAGTGCAAAAATGAGAATTACTTTTTTCATGTTTCTTTAATTTAAAGGATTGATGTGAATTTTAATTTTACTTATGTTTAAAATATTTATCATTTTGATTTGTAAAGGATTGCAAAATACAAATTTTAAGTGATTTATAAACATCGTAAATTAAAACAAACAAAAAAGGCTGTTCCCGAAATAAGAACAGCCTTTTGATTCACTAAAATTATTTTGAACCTTTCACTTACTTTTTATCATTACTTGCGGTTTTGGTTTTATCGCCACAACCTTCTGATTTTGCAGTAGCACAGCCACTTGATTTACCTTCTGCTTTTGCAGTAGCACAACCTTCAGATTTTGCAGTAGCGCAACCTTCAGATTTCGCTCCCGACTTTGTTGCTTTTGCTTCTTTCGCTTTTGTTTTTTCCTTTTCGCCTTCCGGAGCAACTTTGTTGTCGTCGGCTACATCAGCAACAACAGTAACTTTTGCATCATCAATTGTCACAACTTTTGCCGAAGCTGTTGACATAGAAACTCCGTAAGCTACCACTAATGCCAGCACCAATAATACTTTTTTCATAATCTTTAAATTTTGAGTTATACAATAAAAAATCCATCTAAATTAATTCAGATTCAATATTAATAACAAAACAGAAACAATCAAAATGGAAATATAAGATTTTTTTATCTTTTTATATTTATGGTTGATAACCGTCTGAAAATCAATAGTGATAAAATTGTTAATGAAGTGTTAAACGTTTTTTGTGTTAACTTCCAAGCCGGCAAACCGATTCGGGAGATATCAAATCCTCAAATTCTTGTTTTGAAATCAATTGGGATTGTAAGACGGCTTCTTTTATTGAAAGGTTATTGTTTTTTGCAAATAATACTATTTCACTGGCTTTTTTATATCCAATTTTTGGAATAAGAGCCGTAATTGTTGCGGTGGAATTTTCAACATTTTTTCTGCATATTTCTTCGTTGGCTGTTATCCCGGAAATACAAAGTTCCCTGAAAATTTTACATGCATTATTCAAAACTGTAAGATTGTCGAGCAAAGCGTAAGCAATGAGTGGCATAAACGGATTGAGTTCAAGATTTCCCGAGCTGCACGCGAGGGTTATAATTTGGTCGTTTCCAAAAGTAAAAATGGCGGTCTGGGCCGCCGATTCGGGGATCACGGGGTTTACTTTTCCGGGCATGATTGACGAACCGGCCTGCTTTTGTGGCAGGTTAATTTCTCTCAGCCCTGCATCGGGGCCGCCGGAAAGCAGGCGGAGATCGTTGCTGCTTTTGAGCAGGTTGGAAGCGTGGGCCTTCAGAATTCCGGAAACTTCCACAAAAACGTCGGAATTTTGAGTGTTGTCGATGAGGTTTTCGGCCCTGGCAAGTCCGATACCGGTATTTTCCCTCAACCTGTCAACCACCCTGAAAATAAATTGTTTTGGCGCGCCCAGCCCGGTTCCGATGGCTGTCCCTCCGAGGTTTACCACGCGCAACCGCTCTTCGCATTTGTAAATCCGCCAGCGGTCGCGGTTAAAAGCTTCGGCGTAAGCTCCCATTTCCCGTCCCAGAGTTGTTAAAACAGCGTCTTGTAACTGAGTCCGGCCAATTTTTACGATGTGGGCAAATTCTTTTTCCTTTTGCTGAAAGGCTTCCTGCAGATTCAGTACGTTTTGTTCCAACTGGCGAAGCAACCGGATGGCTGCAATTTTCAGGGCGGTAGGGTAGGTATCGTTGGTGGACTGGTGCAGGTTGATGTCGTCGTGCGGCGAAATGATGTGATAATTTCCCGGTTCTACTCCCAAAATCTGAAGCGCGCGGTTGGCAATAACCTCATTTACATTCATATTGGTGGAAGTTCCGGCGCCGCCTTGTAAAGCATCTGCCACAATATATTCGTTTAACAATCCGTCGCGCACCTCGAAACAAACTTTTTCGATGGCATCCGCTTTTCCTGAATCCGGAAAATATCCAAGTTGCCGGTTAATTTGAAAACAGGCCAGCTTTACTTCGCCAAATGCTTTAATAAGTTCAGGGTGAATCTTTTTCCCGCTAATCGGAAAATTTTCAATAGCCCGGGCAGTATGGATTCCCCACAAAACATCAGCAGGAATTTGTTTTTCGCCAAGGAAATCTGTTTCAGTACGAAATTGCATATCAGGAAATTTGTCCTTTTTTTAAATCAGATAATGGGAAAATAAGATCGTAATCATGCCAATTTAAATTCCCGTTTACAATTTTAAATTGTCTGAATCTTTCCAAATCAAGATATTTCCGAATTGAGGGATGTTGGGACTTTGAAAGAAATGGTTTGAAATCGATAACTGTCTTTTGACCATCGTTAAAGGTTATAAGAATTTTGTACCCTTCAACATATTCA
>CAYWBV010000079.1:0-4695 GCA_964455785.1 uncultured Maribellus sp. | reverse complement strand
TGTCTTTTGACCATCGTTAAAGGTTATAAGAATTTTGTACCCTTCAACATATTCAGCTGAAATAAGTTTCAGACTTACAATATAATCGACTAATGATTCTTCTACAATTTTCATGTTTATTTCGTTCTATTTACAGGAACAGGTGAAACCGGCTTCATTTTATCTTTCTTGTAATTCTTTCGAATTCAACTTCTTTATGCAAAATAAAGTAATCAATCCATTTCCTGACAATCTCATCGGCAAATTTTTCTAAAAACTCTTTAAAACGTTTCATATCGCTTTTAGGCAATGGAGTAACATTTTTCCACTTGTTTTATCCGTATTTCAGAAACTACACCATCCAAAATAACAAATTCGGCCTTACTTTCATTTTCTCCTCTACGCGCATGTACATGAATTGGTTCATGTTCGTTTGAATAAAAGAAGATAAGAATTCCAAAGTATTCAAAAATTTTTGGCATTGTATTAACTATTAACAATATACATCATCTCTTCCGGCTTCCACACGCTGCACCAGTTTTTCGGCACGCTGGCGGGCAACGCCACTCATCCCGGCAATGGTTTCCGTAATCAGTTTATTTCCAATTTCTGCTGTTGCCGGAGAGGCGTAGTTTTGCAGGTATTCTTTGAATGAAGACAAGGCGTTTGGAGCACAATGCAACTTTATGTCGCCTGGTTTTGCCAGATCCATAAAATCATGGCCGGTACGGCCGAGCCGGTAGCAGGCCGTACAAAACGACGGGATATAACCCATCGAGGCCACATCGTTTATAACCTCGTCAAGCGCACGGTGGTCGCCGAGACTGAACTGCCCCGAAGGATCGTCTTCGGTTTCCTCTTCGTAGCCTCCCGGATTGGTGCGGCTTCCGGCGGAAATCTGGCTCACTCCCAGCGCAAATGTTTCGCGCCGCATTTGTGCCGTTTCGCGGGTTGACATGATGATTCCGGTGTAGGGAACCGCCAGCCGTAAAATGGCCACAATTTTTCGGAAATCAATGTCTGAAACCGGGAACGGCGGGTGAGAAGCAATATCGCTGTTGGTTGCAGGTTCTAATCGTGGAACGCTGATGGTGTGCGGCCCCACGCCAAATTTGTCTTCCAGTTCGGCAATGTGCTGCATCATGGCCAGAATTTCAAAACGGTAATCGAAAAGACCAAAAAGAACGCCGATTCCTACATCGTCAATTCCGGCTTCCATGGCCCGGTGCAGCGACCAGACCCGCCAGTTGTAATCCCGCTTTTTACCGCCGAGGTGCACTTTACTGTAGGTTTCACGATGGTAAGTTTCCTGAAAGATCTGGTAAGTTCCAATTCCGGCCGACTTCAGTTGCCTGAATTCTTCGGTGTGCAGCGGCGCAATGTTTACGTTTACTCTTCGGATTTCGCCATGTTCGGATTTTACGCTGTAAATGGTTTTTATCGAATCGAGAATGTACTGAAAACCCTGGTTGGGGTACGATTCCCCGGCCACCATCAAAATACGTTTGTGCCCCTGGTTGACCAGCACCTCTACTTCGCGCGCAATGTGTTCCTGCGACAGCGCATTTCTTACAATATCTTTGTTTGTGGCCCTGAATGCGCAGTAAAGACATTCGTTGGAACACATGTTCGAAATATAAAGCGGGGCAAATAAAACCAGCCGTTTCCCGTAAATGGTTTCTTTCACCTCGTTGGCGGTGTTAAACAGTTCCGAAAGCATTTCCGGATCGCTGATACCGGTGAGCGCGGCAACATCGGCCTGGCTGAGTCCTTTCATTTCGCGGGCTTTGGCAAGCACTTCCCGAATTTTTCCAAAATCAGCTTTTTGGTTGGCTTCAAGGATTTCCCATACTTTTTGTTCGTTGATAAAATCGGCAGGTACGTTATACATGGTGTTGAATTATAGTTATTGTTATCTGTATTAAATATTGAACGTTTTATATTTTCTTTATTTCTGCTGAAAACTGCTACTGTTTACCGTTTACTTTTTCGCCAGTCCCGATTTTACTGAAATACCGGAAATGTTGCCTAATTTTCCGGTGAGGAGGCCCAGCTCGTCGGTAGTGGCATCGATAACCAGCGTGATTACCGAGGTGTTTCCTTTCGCTTTTGGCAGCCCGGTCCGGGCAAGAATCAGCTCAGCGTGCTGGCTCAGGATTTCATTGACAATCCCGGCGCTTTTTTCCCGGTCATCGATAATTATTCCTATAAAACCCAATCGTTTCATCATCTCCCGATTTAAAATCCGGAACATTGGGTAATGAGATAATGCAGGAAAACGAATCCTGTTTTTATTTCAAAACCCTTTCGTTTTGTTCCTTTTTACTTTTTATCTGCGGAAATCAATGGAAGCATGAAGAAGAGAAAATTGTGATAAAGAATCAAAACAATGATTTTTCAACAATCAACAAACTCTCTTTCGTTCCCTAAAGTCAGCCGCCGCCTTCCCGCAGGATTTGGATATAAAGGTAGCGGATATAGGTTGAGAATAAATGATTTATGTTTGTTCTTTTTTATGTTGTTGAATATAAATTTCAGGCAAACCGATAACATTTACAAGGCAACTTCTATTTTTGTGGTTATGAAAGCGGTAACCGAAATACTGGAACAAAAAGATTTTTCGCGCGACGAAATTGCGCAGCTTTTGCAGTTGGAAGGCGACAACCGGAGTTTGTTGCTGAAAAAGGCGAAGCAGGTAAAAGAAGAAAACGTGGGGAAGAAAGTTTATTTTCGGGGGCTGATCGAGTTTTCGAATATCTGTTCGAAAGACTGTTTGTATTGCGGTATCCGGAAAAGCAACAAAAATGTGCAACGTTACAATGCCACCGACGACGAAATCCTTTCGGCCTGCCGTTTTGCCTGGGAAAACAGGTTTGGTTCGGTAGTGCTGCAGTCGGGCGAACGCGATTCCCCGGCGTTTGTGAATCGTGTGGATGGATTGCTGAAAAAGATAAAACAACTGTCGCACAACGAACTCGGTATTACCCTGAGTTGCGGCGAGCAAACCCGGGAAACCTACCTCCGCTGGTTCGAAAGCGGGGCACACCGTTACCTGCTGCGTATCGAAGCCTCGAACCCGGAGCTGTACCACAAAATTCACCCCGAAAACAGAAAACATTCTTTCGGAAGAAGGCTGGAAGCGTTACAGTTTCTGCGCGAAACCGGCTACCAGGTGGGCACCGGCGTGATGATTGGCCTCCCTTTTCAAACGGTTGACGATCTGGCCGGAGACCTGTTGTTTTTCAAAAAAACAGACATCGACATGTGCGGAATGGGCCCGTACATCGAACATGAACATACGCCGCTGTACCGGTTCCGGCATCTTTTGAAAACCAAACAAGAAAGGTTTGATCTGGCGCTGAACATGATTGCCGTACTTCGCCTGCTGATGCCCGACATCAATATTGCCGCGGCCACCGCACTTCAGGCTATCGATCCGGGCGGGCGTGAAAAAGCGCTGGCCGTGGGCGCTAATGTGATTATGCCCAACCTCACGCCGTGCGAATACCGCAAAGAATATTTACTTTATGAAGATAAACCCTGCCTCGACGAAGACGCTGAACTTTGCCGCAACTGCCTCGAAGCCCGGATTGAACTCGCCGGCAGCGAAATTGGCTACAACGAATGGGGCGATTCAAAACACTTTTCGAAAAGAAAAAGTCAGATGTAGTTCGTCCTGCGACAAAATCTATTCGGTGACCGTAATATGAAAACAACGTTCTTTACGCTCGGTGACCACCACGCAGCGGCCTTCTTTTCGTAACTCGCCGATGGCTTCTGACAACGCTTTGATGGCCGGGCCGTGAACGACTTCGGATTTTACCCACGGAAGTGGCTTTTTAATCACCGAACCATAGGCAATATCGAACGTAGTTCCGTATAAATGCGAAGTATTGGAAGAGGCGTTTCCATTGCTGCGGCTCAGCTTTTTCTGACTTTCGCCGGTACGCAGCAGCGAACTGATTATATAGGAGTATGTACCGAGGTCCTTTTCATCCAGCTTTTGGCGAAACCGTTTCCCGATGTCTTCCAACAGGTCTTTGGCCTCGGGCGTCAGGTACGGGTGCGAGTGGGTAAGTTCTTCTAATACATAGTATTTCGAATTTTCAATTTTTACAAGTTTGTCGTCGTCGAGCAGGTCGTCAAGGTTTTCACGAAACCCCTCTTCCGTTTTAAAACCCTGAATTCCGTTGGCTTTGGCATGTTTCAGATGGACCGCGTTGAGGTCGCGGTAGCGGTCAACCTGAATGGAGCCCACGTCGCGCGGATGCAGAAAGCGGTCAACTTTTCTCGAAACTGGAAAATAAAGGATGATTGCCGACAAAACCACCACGCCAAAAATCACCAACTGGTTGCGGACTTTTCGTTTTAATTTCAGTTTCTTCTTCCTGCTTTTTGTGTTTCTGAAAGCCGGGTTTGCTACTACCATAATTTTGTTATTAATGGGTCAATTTTATAAGTGCAAAATAAGGCGGAAACTAAAATTACGGCTTTGCCCGCGGCGGAAGTTATAAACAGGGTTCTGTTAGCTGCCCTGTTTTTCGGAAATCGAGGAGGTTTTACGGTTTAATCATTTTCCCGGCTTTTAAACGCTCAAAGGACTTTCGGACGCTTTGAGGTTTCGACTTATTTTTCTATGTTTTTACGACCTGAAAGCGCCTGTCGCTTTCTCCGGATTCTGAGATTTGAAGAAGACAAAATCCGGTATTATGTTGC
>CAYWBV010000078.1:0-14311 GCA_964455785.1 uncultured Maribellus sp. | reverse complement strand
CATTTTTTCCATAATAACTCTTCTTTTTTTGTCAAGCTATTTTAGAAGAAGACACTTTGCTGATTACCGGAGTTACACCACGCCTTGTGCCATCATCGAATCGGCCACTTTGATAAAACCGCCGATGTTGGCGCCTTTCACGTAGTTGATATACCCGTCTTTTTCGGTGCCGTATTTTACACAGGTTTTGTGGATGTTGACCATAATCCCGTGGAGTTTTTCGTCCACTTCTTCGCGCGACCAGGGCAGGCGCATCGAATTCTGAGTCATTTCGAGGCCCGATGTGGCAACACCACCGGCATTGGCAGCTTTGCCAGGGCCATACAAAATCCGGGCTTCAATAAATACCTCCACGGCTTCGGCAGTCGATGGCATGTTGGCGCCTTCGGAAACAAGGAAACATCCGTTGCCGATTAATGTTTTGGCGTCTTCTTCGTTAATTTCGTTTTGTGTGGCACACGGGAAAGCCAGGTCGCACGGAATACCCCACGGGGTTTTTCCTTCGAAATACTGAACCCCGTATTTGTCGGCATATTCCTTAATACGTCCACGGCGAACGTTCTTCAGGTTCAGGATGTAGGCCAGCTTTTCTTCGTTGATACCATCTGGATCATATATAAACCCGTTGGAATCGGAAGCGGTAACTACTTTGGCCCCCAATTGAATCAGTTTTTCGATGGCATACTGCGAAACATTTCCCGAACCAGATACAACGGCAATTTTCCCTTTGATGTCGAGGTTGCGTGTGGCAAGCATTTCCTGAGCAAAATAAACCGCGCCGTAACCGGTTGCCTCCGGGCGGATTAAACTGCCACCCCATTCGAGCGATTTCCCGGTAAGTACGCCTGTAAATTCGTTGCGGATACGTTTGTATTGTCCGTACAAATACCCTATTTCGCGGCCACCCACGCCAATGTCGCCTGCCGGCACATCGGTATCGGCGCCAATATAACGCTGAAGTTCGGTCATAAAACTCTGGCAGAAACGCATCACTTCGTTATCCGATTTTCCTTTCGGGTCGAAATCGGAACCTCCTTTGCCGCCGCCCATCGGCAGGGTGGTGAGGCTGTTTTTGAATACCTGTTCGAAAGCGAGGAACTTCAGGATACCCAGGTTCACCGTGGGGTGGAAACGTAACCCCCCTTTGTAGGGACCAATGGCGCTGCTCATCTGGATACGGAAACCGCGGTTCACCTGAATTTGCCCGCTGTCGTCAACCCACGGTACGCGGAACAACATCACCCGTTCCGGTTCCACAATACGTTCCAGAATTTTCGCGTGCTGGTATTTTGGGTTTTCTTCAATGAAGGGCATCAACGACTCAACCACTTCCTGTACCGCCTGATGGAATTCAGACTCGCCCGGGTTTTTGGCAATTACTTTCGCCATAAACTCGCTTACTTTTACATTTAAAATTTCTGCCATAGCTGATTTTATTTTTATGAATAAATACTTTATGTTATTGCTTTGTTTGCAAAAATATGGATGCAGTATTACCATCCGTAAGGCTGAAATAGAATTACGTGGATCACGTAAGGAAATGTAAAAAAAATGTTAGATATCGATGATGTTGTTTTTGATGGCGAACTTTATCATATCTACCGTACTTCTCAGGTTGAGTTTTTGCATGATGTGGTTTTTATGGGTTTCCACCGTGCGAACGCTGATAAACAAACGTTCGGCGATTTCCTGATTGGAGAGGCTCTCCCCCATCAGTTTCAGAATCTCCACCTGCCTGGCGCTCAACTGGCTGATTTCTGCCTTTTCGCTCGATCCGTCGTTTCTGATTCCCGAAATATAACGGGTCAGCACCATCTGAGTGATGGATTTGCTGAAATAATCGTGTCCGCTCCGCAAGGTGTAAACGGCTTCGGTCAAATCATTGAGAGTGGAATCCTTTCCCAGAAAACCCTTTGCGCCTGCTTTGATGGTTTTTAAAACAATTTCTTCCCCCTCGATAACCGACATGACCAGAATCCGTACGTTGGGGCTGACCATTTTTATCTGCGCCATCAGGTTGAGGTTCCGCACCGAAATATCATGAAGATTCAGAATCAGAATATTGACTTTAACGTGTTTCAGTTTTTCGGAAAGAACTGCCCTGTCGCGGCAGGTAAATACCACCCTGAAGTCGGAAATTCCCGCCAGCAATCCCGATATTCCCTGCAAAACCAGGTTGTGCTCGTCGAAAACTGCAATGTCAATCATCTTTTGCTGATACTATTCTTGTTCATCCGGAACGATGTCCTCTTTAAAAACGATAGCCGATATTTTATTTTTCCCATCCATCAAAACAGAAACTGGTTTACCGAGCCTCACATGTTTGAAATAGTTGGTCTGGTGTTCCGGAGGCAGTTCATTGAGCATGTCCCAGCGGATAAAGTCGGTGGGCGAGGAGTGTTGCACCGAAAAATAACCAATATTCATGGCCGTAACGTTATGGAAAAAATGCGAACCCAGCGAAGAATCGAGCGGGAAATTATGAAGACTGGTTTCCACAATAATCCGCGCATTCGAAATCTGCGACCAGTTGACAGGGATTCCCACAAACTGGTCGCGGCTTCCCCACCTACCGGGACCAATGAGAATATAAGGTCTGTTGTTCTCCGTCATCATCCGGTTGAGGCTTTCTATTTCCTCTGCCATATCAAGAGTTTTTAGCTTGTTGAACTTGTTGATGTCAACAAAAATAATATCGCTGATATTTTCGATTTTTCCGTTTCCCACACTCGATTTGGTATAGAGCAACATCTTCGATTTATCTAACTTTTCGAGGTTCATCTTTTTACTGAAATACTCGCCGATAAGCGGTTTTATCTGCAACAAATAGAACGACGGTAGCCCGTTTTTTGTCCGTTCGAGGTCAACGGCAAATTCAATTTCAACGGGCGAACCAAATGCTTCCTGAACTGTATTCAGCACGGTATTAATGGTTTCCGACAAGGGAATATAATTGTACTGCAAAATATTGGCAAAGTTTACCACCAGTGGTCCCGTCCCGCTGTCGCCGGGTTCGAGCCTGTCGTTGTTCGGATTATAAACCGATACGCAGTGTTTGAGTGTTCCATGCGGTATCGCATCGTAAATCTCGAGCATATCAAGTGCAGCCAGTTCTCCGTCTTTCAAAAAATCGGCATCCGTTGCCCGGCAATCGACGGCATAAAACTTCACCTGCGAATTGTTGAGCAAATCTTTTAAACTGTACATTGAAACAGAGGGATATTTGGGCGAAAACCGGAACGATTTCCAACCGTCAACCACGTAAGTTCCCAGCCCAAACCCGGTCACCGCAAAACCTTCTTCGGGTTTCATATTCGCAACGGGATAATAGTTATACGACTGGGCAACCCCGCTGATGTGGGGATAATAATAGTCGCCGTACTGATTACCCACCAGTTCCTGCAAAACAACCGCCATCTTTTCTTCTTCCGTTTTATGATGGATCACCGAAAAAAAGTTTCTGGCCTTGGGCGAAAAGGTAGAAGCAAAAACCAGTTTGATGGCGTTGGAAACCTGCTCGAAAACCAGCTTTTTATTGGCGCTGTTTGCAATGATGTAGGTGTCGAACACGCCTGCAAAAGGCTGGGTAATTGAGTCTTCAGAGTTGCTCGACGATCGTGCTGCAATGGGCCTGTCGACTTGGGCGACAAATACTTTCAGCTTTTTCTGAAGCGAAGACGACAACTGCCCGGCCATAAAAAGCTCCCTCAGTTTTTGATAGGAGATATTGGGATCAACGATTTTATCGAACAGTTTGTTTTTGGCGATAAAATGCTGGAACTCGTCGGTACCGATAACTACGGTAATGGGTGTGGTAATATTGATTTGTTCAGCTAACTGAGGAAATTCGATGTTGTAAATGAGCGTGTAAATAAAGGCGAGACCGCGGCCTTTTCCGCCGAGCGCGCCGCCGGCAAAAGAAACAATATTCTTCTCGTCGATGATGGATGTTTCGTCAAAACTCAGAATCTTCCCTTTTTTCTTCTCTTTCCGGTACGATTTTATGGTTTGAAGAAGGTGTTGCCTTGTTTCGTCCAACGTTTTAAACATATTAATGGACAACGGGTTCAGCGTCCGCGCCAACTGTATTTCGCCCCGTTGCATCAGCCAAAGCGACAACTGGTTTTCGGAAGCGTGTAATTCGAGCGACTCGTCGGGAACTTCCTTGAGCAGGGTTTCAAATTCGCGCAACGATTTGGCAACACCTATTTTCCCGCCTTTCCGGTCGCGAAAAACAAAATGGCCAAAACCGAGATAGTTGTTCAGAAAATGTTTGAGTTCATTCAGAAGGGTTTCCGAATTTTTGTTGATAAACGTAACATCTAGTTCCTTCGCCACTTTTTCATTGCTGTCCTCCGACGATTGCAGGACGATGGGCAGTTTGGAAATGTGCGATTTTACATACCGGATAAATTTTACGCCCGCTTCCTTGTCGAGTTTTCCGGCCCGTTCGAATTCCATATCCGAAATCACACAAAGCATAAAATCGCGGTACTTGTTAAAAATCGCGGTTGCCTCTTCGTAATTTCTCGCCAGCAGTATTTTGGGCCTCGACCGCATCCTGCTGATTTTGTCGAGTTCGTTCTTTTCAACTTCGGGCAGCAACTGCTTGATATGGTTGAAAACAATGTCGTAAAGGATTTGTATATATTTCGAGTAATAATCCGGCGAATCTTCAATCAGCAATATCACCCTGACCAGACCCACGCGGGTATCATTCTCCACGTTAACCTTGTCTTCGGTGAGTTTTACGATAGCAAACAAAATCAGCGAATCGCCGCTCCACACAAAAAGTTTATCCACCGAGCGGATGGTAGGCACCAGTTCTTCGTAATATTTGATATCGCTTTTTCGGTTCAGCAGCAAATAAACGGGCAGGTTTTCGTGCTTTCCTTTGATTTGTTCGCTCAACTGGATTGATGCTTCGCGATCTACTCCCGCCATTAAAATCACCAGGTTAAAGTTGGTCGTTTCGAGAAGTTCGAGCGCTTCCTGGCCGGTGGAAGCGCCGGTAATCCGCGGCACCGAAAAAAGGCTGTACTGATAAATTTCGCCCATAAACCGGGCAAAAAACGAGTCTTCGCTTTCGAGCGTAAAGGCATCGTACAAGGTGGAAACAAACAGAATATGTTTGATTTTGTACCGCATCATATCGAGGTAAATGTACTTGTCGATAGCCTGCTGGTTGAAGTAGAGCTGAAGTGGTTTTTTGTTCCGGGTCATCGAACTCCGGAAGGCATCGGTCGGGTGGATTTCGTGAGACGGAACCCCCTTCAGGTGAATAATTCCTCGCCCTTTATAGTTGTTCAAATAGCCGGTAACCAATTTACTGATGTTGATGAGCAGGTTTCGTTCCTCGTAAAGGAACGAACCTTCGTCTTCGGCCGGAAATTCCCTCAAATAAAATATTTCAACAAATCCTTTTTTATTGTCGATGGTAACAAAACTTTCGGTTTGTTTCCATTTTGTTTCCAGAAATTCTTTACTGACGTAGGTTTTCCCTTCAAATCGTATCCGAGCCGCCGTAAATTTAGGATATTGCCATGATTTGGGCAACAACAAACAGATTTCCTGCAGGGTCTCGTCCACCGGTTTTCCCTCTTCTATAATTTTTGACGTTTGGTTTATGGCTTTTAATTCCTTTAACCGTTCAATGTTTTCGCGGTTTAGTTTTTCAAAAACATTTCGGGTAGCCGAGCCCGAGATAAGGCCCGCCACGTTGACCAAAAGTTCGCGTTCCTCTTTCAGAAAAGGCCCTTCAAATTCTTCGGGATATTGTTTCAGATAAACAATTTCTATCGAACCTTTTTTCCTTCCGGGCAATTCAAAATTGTGCTGCATTACCCAGGGAGATTCTTCAAAATTCGGGCTGGCAAACACTTTTTTGTTGTATTTAATCCGCACCGCAGTATCATCGGGATATTGCCACGACGCAGGGAGTATATCTGCAATTTTCTGAAGCGCTTCGTCCAACGTTTCAGATTCATCGAGAATGGAGGAGGTCTGGTTGATTCCCCTGAGTTCCTTTAGCCGTTCGGCATTGAGATACAGCAATTTTTGCAACGCATTTTTCGAAACAGAACCCGCAATTAACGACGAAAGGTTTTCAACCAGATTCTGTTCTTCATCGAGAAAAATTTTCTCGCCGGGCGGAACCGGTATTTCACGGTAAAATATCTCGATGGCGCCTTGTGTACCGTCAGGGGTTTCAAAGGTTTGCCCAATGTGGTGCGGTGTTTCCAAAAAACCGGCGCTGGTGTAACTTTTGTTTCCAAACGTTATCCGGGCCATGGCAACCGAAGGGAATTGCATTGCTTCCGGAAGAATAGAACACACCTCCTGCAGTAATTCGTCGGTGGACCTGCCCTTTTTCAGAATATCGGCAGCCTGTTTGATGCTGTTCAGTTCCTTTTGCCTTTCGCCAATATCGTACGACACTTTTCTTAACTGGAATTTCGACAAAATACCTTCGAGCAGCGGAACCGCAATATCGAGGGTGGCGTCAGCCTGCCTGAGAATTTCAGGCGTAACAGAATGATTTTCAAATGTCCTGAGAAATATCTCGATGACGCACTTTTTTCGGTTCGGCAATAAAAAATCGTCTTTTACCCAGTCGCGGGTTTCTGAAAAATCTGTATCGGTAAAAACTTTGTCCTCAAACGAAATTCTCACATGTACAATTCCTGCCGGACGACATGTTCCCGACAACGTATTGCATACCCCCGACATCGCGTCGCCGGAATCTTTTTCTTCGGCAAGAATTTTTATCAGCCCCGTTGTAATTTCCTGACGGTTAAAATAGACGGCATCTTCAGCAGGTTGATTTTCCGGTTGATTTGAAAAAGATATTTTTTCCATAATCCCAAAAATACTCAATCGTTTTTAGATTGCCAATTCAGGTTTCGGGAGATTCCAAACAAATTCATTTCTACGTCATACAACAGGGAGAATTTCATTTTATTTTGCCTTGGTTGTTTGCTCTGATTGACTTATCTTGCGTATCGATCAGCAATACGCTACGTGCGAATGAAAACAGCCGTTATCGACCTTGGAACCAATACTTGTAACCTACTGATAGCAGAAATAAATGCTTCTGAATTTAAAATAGTACACCAAAGCAAACATCTGGTCAGGTTGGGCGACGACAAAATCAAGTCGAATGAAATCAGCCAGGAAGCCACGGCGCGGGCACTGAACTCGTTTTCCCTTCATCAAAAAACCATTCGGGAGTACGGAGTTGATAAGGTAAGGGCGATCGCCACTTCGGCGGTTCGCTCGGCGGCAAACCAAATCGGTTTTCTCGAGAAGCTGGCCGAAGAAACCGGCTGGCTGGTAAAAGTGGTTTCAGGAGAAAAAGAGGCGGAATTGATTTTTAAAGGTGTTTTACTGGCGGTGGAAGAGTGTAGTGAACCCACGGTTATTCTCGATATTGGCGGTGGCAGCAACGAACTTATCCTCGCGAACGGGAAAGAGATACTTTGGAAAGAGAGCCGCCCCACGGGAATGGCGCGGGTTATTCACCAGTTTAAAATCTCGGATCCTATTCAAAACAATGAAATAAAAACCCTGAAGAAGTATTTTGCGGAAGAACACCGGCACGCTTTTTTGAGATGTCAATCGGAGCCGGTAAAAACACTTATTGGTTGCTCCGGAGCGTTCGATACTATTGCCGACATTATTGACCAAACAAACCCGGGAGATAAACAACGGATCACCCAGGAAATTTCGCCCGAAGATTTTTACAGGGTTTATGAAAAACTAATTCATTCCAAACGAAAAGAACGAATCAATATAAAAGGGATGGACATGGTCCGGATTGATTTGATTGTGCCGGCGGTAATTCTCATCGAACAACTGATATGGACGGTTGGCATTCAGAAGATAATCCAGACTGATTTTGCCTTACGGGAAGGAGTTTTGTATGAACTTTTATACGCAAGGCAGGTATAACCGAATCATCTTAATAAACCATCGGCCACCAAAAAAATCATCATAAAAAGATAAAGGAAGTTGAGCTTGTAGAATGCGGGGCGCACTTTAAACTCATGATGTACAAATACCGACATCGAAAGAGAGGATAAAAGATAGAAGGTATAAAAAAGCAAAAGAAACATGAGCAATTTACTTCCGATTACAAAAAAGATAACCAAGAATGCAGAAGCTGCAGTGGTAAGAACCCAGGTAAAAGTTACCCTTTTGATCTGGTTCTCTGAAAATATCTGGTTCAGGCTTGGAAGTCCGGCCAGTTTGTACTGGTCGCCGAACATCAGAAGCAAAAGCCAGAAATGAGGAATCTGCCCGATAAAAAAGAAAGCGGCAACAATTAAAATCACTTCCGACGATAAACTTCCCCCGGCGCCCGCCCAGCCAATCATCGGCGGCAAAGCGCCAACCATCGATCCGGGGATAACGGCAAAAGCAGTCACCCTTTTTAGCGGGGTGTAAACCACGTTGTAGAAAAACAGGGTTATCCAGCTCAACAGCAGGGCGATTAACGGCAAAGTAAATGCCAGTACTACCGAACCGAGAACAGCATATCCTGCCGCAACGGCAAATCCACCGGCAGCGCTGATTTTACCCGATGGCAGGGGGCGATTTTGTGTCCGGGGCATCTTTGCGTCGGTGTCCCTTTCCTGCCAGTGGTTAAAAGCGCTCGAACTGCACGACATTAAAAATACACCGAGTGTGAGCCACCAGCCTTGACTGTCAAGGTTACCAGCAAATAGTACATAACCGGCGAGCGCCGAAAATGCTACCGACATCGAAATCCGCACTTTAGCCAGCTCCAATACTATTTTCAGAAATATTTTCAATACAATTTATTTTACCGTTTTAAGGTATTCTATAATATTGGTAATATCGTCGTCGGAAAGCTGTCCCTGGTAAGAAAGCATCAATCCTTTTCCAAAGCCTTTCACCACATCGGCATTCGGATCGTGGATGGAACGCCGGATGTATTCTTCGTCAACCGCAATTTGCCGTTCCTGTCCGCCGGTAACCACGGTGTGTGTGCCTTCCCAGATTCCTTTAAAACTTGGACCGACCAGTTTGGTCCCGTCAAGCGAGTGGCAGGCAAAACAACCGATATTTTGCATAATGCGCCTTCCGGTGGCTGTGGGCGATTCCACATCGGAAACAGCTACTTGTGTGGTGTCGGTCATCCAGGTGGTAAAAGCGCTGTCCTGCATCACTTTTACCATGGTGTACATGTAGGAATGCTGGAGTCCGCAATATTCAGCACAATACAATTCATATTCCCCTTCTTTTTGGGGTTCGAACCACATAAAATTGTTCTCCATCCCGGGAACCATATCCTGTTTAACCCTAAAAGCCGGGATATACAAACTATGGAGTACATCCATGGCAACGAGGTTGAGTTTTACCGGTTGGTCTTTGGGCAAATACAGTGTGTCGGTGCGTTTCCCGTTTTCATATTCAAAACTGAAATTCCACATTCGCCCGTAAACGGTTACTTCCATGGCATCTTTCGGTGGTTTTGTCATAGGTTTCCAGGCTGCCCAACCGTAATAAAACATCACTAAAGTGAGAACAAAAGGAATCACTGTCCACACAATTTCCAGCTTTGTACTCCCTTCCAACTGGGTAGCTTTCGGGTTTCGTTTTTTGTTGTACTTGTAAATAAAAACCAACATCACAACGGTTAATCCGATCAGAAATGCGAACGATATCCCGAGGATAATCAGGAAAACAGTGTCAACACCCTGTACAAAATTCGATGCCTGTGTTACTTCCGAACTATACATAACTTTAATTCTATCGGTATAAGTAATCTAAAAAAGTGATTATAATGGTGACGGCAAAAATGGCGAAAACAAATGCCACCATAATTTTAATATAGGGTTTGTCATATTTCAGGTGCATAAAGTAGGTTAAAACGAGGTACGATTTAATGGTGGCAAAAAATAATGCACCGGCGACTGTATATTTCCCCAGTTCGATGCTGGTAATCCCGATCGAAGAAAAGGTTAGAATAAGCAACGCCACAAGAATAACGATGTACGTTTTGTACGGTACAATATGATGTTTTTCGTTTGACATAATTTGGTACTTAATCAGGTTATTAAATAAAATAAAGGAAACAGGAAAATCCAGATAACATCGACAAGGTGCCAGTAAAGTCCGGCGTTTTCGAGCAGAGCAGCCCTTTCTGCATTAACCCTTCCGCTGGAAACCCTGGCCATGGTAACAATAATAATAATCAGTCCGATAATAATGTGCAGCGCGTGTAACCCAGTCATAATAAAATAAAGTCCGAAAAAGAGGATTTCTCCCTGTCCCATGGTTTCCATCATGTGTTGCGAACCTGGCCAGATGCCGTGTTCAAACTTCAGACCCCATTCAAAATATTTGTTCACGAGAAAAACCAATCCGAGGATGACGGTGACCGCACTTAGCCATAAAGTGGTTCGTTTATCGTGTTTTTGCAGCGAAGTGGTGGCCATTGCAATGGTCATACTGCTTACCAGCAGGATAACCGTATTTACCGCTCCGATAAATGTATCCAGCTCTTCTGCAGCAAGATGAAAAGCATCGGGGTTTAAAAACCGGTAAACCGAGTAGATAATAAACAAGCCGCCAAAAAGCAGGAGCTCGGTAAAAATAAACAACCACATCCCTATTTTCGACGCTTCCGCATCGTAGTGGTCGTGTACGATTTGTGTCGATTTTTCCATATCTGGTTTAGATTATTCGTAATTGTATGGTCCGTCGTTTTCGCCAATCACCGGAATTTTATCAAAGTTTTCGACGGGCGGCGGCGATGGAACCGTCCATTCAAGTGTTTTTCCTTTCCAGGGATTCATTTCAGCCGGAGCACCATGTCGCGCCGAACGCACCAGGTTGACAATGATAATAATTAACCCCGTAGCCAATATCCAGGATCCGAAGGTACTCAGTATATTTCCGCTGTGAAATTCCTTGAGATAATCGTAGTAACGGCGCGGCATTCCCATCATTCCGAGATAAAACATGGGGGAATACAAGGTTAAAAAACCGATAAAAAAGACCAGCCAGCCAGTGTTAGCCCATCCCTTATCGTACATTCTTCCGAATATTTTCGGGAACCAGTAGTGCATAGCCGCAAAAAAGGCGAAACCTGTTCCTCCAAAAACAATATAATGGAAATGCGCCACAACAAAAGCAGTGTCGTGGACATAGATATCGGTTGCCAGCGACCCCAAAACGAGTCCGCTTAATCCTCCAATCATAAAAACAAAAATAAAAGATGCCGCCCAGTAAAAGGGAGTTTGAACATTGATGGAACCCTTGTACATGGTAGAAATCCAGTTAAATACTTTTATGGCGCTGGGAATGGCCACAATAAAAGTGAGCAACGAGAAGTAGTACTGCGCGGTTCCGCTCATCCCGGCAGTAAACATATGGTGCCCCCAAACCAGCCAGCCTACAAATGCAATGGCCATGGTTGAAGCGATAATGGCTTTATAACCAAAAATATGTTTTTGTGAAAATGTGGGGATTATCTCTGAAATGGCGCCCATTGCGGGCAATATCATAATATAAACTGCGGGGTGCGAATAAATCCAGAAAAGGTGCTGATAAAGTACGGGGTCGCCGCCAAGCGCCGGATCGAAAATACCGACACCGAAAATCCTTTCAAGCGCAACTAAAACGAGCGTGATCCCGACAACCGGAGTTGCCAGCAACTGGATCCATGCGGTGCCATATAACGTCCAGACAAAAAGCGGGAGTTTCGACCACTTCATACCGGGACACCGCAAACGATGAATGGTCACCAAAAAATTCAACCCGGTTAAAATGGATGAAAAACCCAGTACAAAAGCCCCAAAAATAGCAGGCAACATGTTCGTTCCGGTTTTAAAACTGTAGGGCGCGTAAAATGTCCAGCCGGTGTCGGGTGTGCCAGGGCCCAAAAGTAACGCAGCCAAAACAAGAAATACCCCGGCAACGTACAACCACCACGACAATAAATTCAGCTTTGGGAACGCCACGTCTTTTGCCCCAATCATAATGGGCAACATCAGGTTTCCGAAAACGGCTGGCAATCCCGGGATAACAATCATAAAAATCATGATCACGCCATGAACCGTAAAGGTTGCATTGTAGGTCTGTGCGTCCATAATGGTTTTCCCCGGCGCCAGCAATTCAAACTTCATGGCCAGGCCAAGCAGGGCTCCGACTGTAAACATCGTCATTATGGAATAAAGATAAAGCAGTCCAATCCGTTTGTGATCGGTTGACAATATCCATCCCAGCAAACCTTTGTATTTTCCTTTGTATTTCAGGTAGTTTGCTTCGTTTTCAGCAGGTGTTGTATGCATAGAATTCAGTTTAAATTATCGTTTTCCGTTTTGGTTTTATAACAAGATATAATAAAAATAAAAATGCAAAAAACAGAATTAAAGTTCCACTCACTTTGGTTACGTTCATCACATACGTCTGCCCCACCGGATCGTAAGTATAACAATACCGTAAAACCTTGTTCAGTGTTGGCCCCGATTTTCCTTCGGAGGCTTCCACAATGGCCATCTTCCATTCAAACGGCAAAAAGTACATTCCGTTTAAATACCGGGTAATTTTTCCATCGGGGCTGACAACTGCCAACGATGCTGCGTGCAGATAATCGTTCCCGGTTTTTTTGTACTTAAAACCTGTGGCGTTGGTCGCCCTGGCGATACTTGCACTGTCGCTCACAAAAAAGCGCCATCCGGTTTTAGCCTCCCCCACTTTATTCGACATCAGGTTCAGGTAATTTGCCTTTTTACGAATTCCCAGATCGATGGTTTCCGTCGGGTCGAAACTTATGGTAAGCACCTGGTAATCTTCTCCGGGTACTAAATCCGACTTGTCCATAACACCAGCAACCGCTTCCATCAAAGGGCTGCAAATGCCCGGGCAGCGATAATACACAAAATTGATAACTGTGGGTTTGTCAATTACATCCGAAAGCCAAACCTGGTCGCCATTCTCGTTGATCAATGAAATGCTGTCGGGAAGATATTCATCCAAATGTTCGACAATACCAATCTCGACCTCTTGTTGTGCGGCAGGATTGACAGTTTCCTGCCCGGAGACGGAAAATGCCGGTAGAAAAAAGAGTGAAAAAATCAGTAAATAAATAGAGTTCAATTGTGATTTAAACATTTCAACTTTCATTTCGATACAATATACACAAAGCGGTTCAACTTTTCAAATACATGAAACGACAAACCGTCATTAATGTTTAAAGGTTATACAACATTTTAATCATGTTTTTATCCGCAATTGCGCTTTATTGCGGATGAACTCATTTTACATATATTCAAAACAGATTTTATATTTGCGGTTGACGCAAACGGGTTCGTTCCCAAATTAAAAAGGTCTTCTGTGTCATTTTTATTTTGCGGATAAAGGGACAAAACAAAAAACGGGCGGTAGAAAATCTTGGAATTTCCGAAAAAAACAGCACCAAAAACTCTTTTATTTAGCAAAAATGCTTCACAACATATTTTACATAAACTGCCTTGTCTAATTCACTGAAAATCTTGTACAGTAAGGGATTCTGAACTTTGACACTTCGAATTTATAATCATTCTAAAGAACATTCCCCTCAAACAAATGTTAAAAACAAAAAAAAGAAAAGGTTATACATCATTCAATCTTTGTAATTATTTAATTTTAGCAGAAATGCCGAATAAAAAAAATAACATATTTATCCGTGTCTGGAATTTTTATATTGGCGGCTTCAAAAACATGAGCGGTTGGGGGCGTCAGGTCTGGATTATTATCCTTTTGAAATTGTTTATCATGTTTGTTATTTTGAAGATATTTTTCTTTCCCGATTTTCTGAAAAAGAATTTCGACACCGACAAGGAACGGAGCGAGCATGTGCTGGATGTATTAACTGAAACAAAATAAAAAAATAATGATTGAAATTGCTGATGTTTCTTTAGTTGACTGGTCGCGGGCGCAATTTGCGTTGACGGCCATGTACCACTGGATTTTTGTTCCGCTTACACTGGGCATTACGTTCATTATTGCGTTTATGGAAACGCTGTATGTAAAAACCGGGAAAGAAGAGTGGAAAAAAATCACCAAGTTCTGGATGACCCTTTTCGGAATTAATTTTGCGATTGGAGTTGCCACGGGAATCATCCTCGAATTTGAGTTCGGGACCAACTGGTCGAACTACTCCTGGTTTGTGGGCGACATTTTCGGTGCGCCGCTGGCCATCGAAGGCATTTTTGCCTTCTTTATGGAATCTACTTTTATTGCCATCATGTTTTTCGGATGGAACAAAGTGAGCAAAAAAACGCACCTGCTGGCCACCTGG
>CAYWBV010000077.1:0-14395 GCA_964455785.1 uncultured Maribellus sp. | reverse complement strand
AATATTTCGTGATTGTTGATGAAGCCACCGGAGGCGCTACTGGTGATGTTGACATCCATTTTCAACTCGCCCCGGGTGCTGCGATTTTTAATCGCGATAACTTTTCAGTCCGTTCTGATTTTAAAGAAGGTTGGAATGTTCTCGTTCAGACCACTACCCAACCGGGGCTGGAAATGATGGAAGAAGAAGGACAGGTATCGTTTTTATACACCAAAAAAGAACCCCGACCGGCATTTTGTTACCGGCTTGAAAAAGGAACAAATCAGGAAAAAATCCGTTTTGTGACCATAGTCACTCCTTATGAAAATAAAATCCCGAATATTAAAATTGAGGCAGTGAATGACGAGTTATCGAATTTCTTTATCGAAATAAATGAAAATGGAAAGAAGGATAGAATCGGATATTCATTATAAAACAGAATAAATTGTAAAATCTTAATACCAACTAAAATGAAATCAAAAATGAATCAGTTTATTGGCCTTTTTTTTCTGGCAATTTTTATTTCTGCAGTAGTACAGGCAAGTTCTCCCGAAAACGAAATTCCTAAACTCAATAATCCGGTTTCAGTGCAGTATTTGAAAACAAATCTGAGGAAATCGCAACCCCGGTTGGTACTAAATGCCGAACTGGAAAAACTGGTAAAAAGTAAACTGAAGACCGACCCGGTGGTTCAGAACATGTACAAAGCCATTCAACTGAATACGGAAAAAATTCTGAATAAACCTTTTCTGGAAAGAAAACTGGAAGGCCGCCGTTTGCTGGGTGTAAGCCGCGAAATGCTTTACCGGATCAACATGCTCGGAATGGTTTACCGGATGGAAAAAGACCCTGTAATTTTAAAACGGATAAATGACGAGGTGGTGGCTGTCTGCAATTTTTCGGACTGGAACCCGTCGCATTATCTCGATGTGGCTGAAATGTCGATGGCTGTTGCTTTTGCACTCGACTGGACTGCCGGCAAATTGCCGAAGTCAACCATCGAATTGGCAAAAACTGCACTCATTGAAAAAGGTATCAAACCAAGCTGGCCCGAAAGTGGCAAAAATCCGGGCTGGGCGTTTGGTACCAACAACTGGAACCAGGTGTGTAACGGCGGAATGATTGCGGCTTCCATCGCCATTGCTGAAAAAGACCCCGAACTGGCGGCAAAAACCATCTCCCGCGCATTAGACGGGATGGTCCATTCCCTGGTTGAATACGCTCCCGACGGAGTTTATCCCGAAGGTTCTACCTACTGGGCTTACGGAACCAGCTTTTCTGTCGTAACTTCAGCGATGCTCGAAAGCGCTTTCGGAACCGATTTCGGCATCGCCGATTATCCGTCGTTCAAAGAAAGTGCAATCTTCAGGGTGTTGATGAACACTCCTTCCGGATGGTATTATAATTTCGCCGATTGCGGCGACAAACGTAGCGCCGGCGGTGATGTTACCCTCGCCTGGTTTGCTGCAAAAACCGGAAATAAAGCCTTTTTTGAAAAAGAACGGTTTCTGATCCCTACTTCTAATTTGGGAGAACTTTCGCGGATTTCAGGAGCGGCTTTGGTTTGGCTTTCGCAGTATAACGAAAAAAGTGATGTGCAAATACCAACAGCCTGGAAAGGCGAAGGCGACAACCCGATCGTCATTTTTACAGGAGGTGAAAACGACCCGCGTGGTTTTTACTTCGGAGGGAAAGGTGGCAGGGCAACTACCAGCCACGGAAACATGGATGCCGGTTCGTTTATTTTTGAACTAAATGGTGTACGCTGGGTCATCGATCCCGGAAATCAAAATTACAATACACTCGAACAGGCGGGGTTCGATTTATGGGGCAGTTGTCAGGATTGCCAGCGCTGGACACTTCTCACCAAAGGCAATCACGGACACAGCACCATTACTGTTAATGACGAAAGGTTTATCAACAGCGGATATGCTCCGTTGGTCAATTTTAAAGAAGGAGTTACCCCGGAAGCTACGTTCGACCTGACCGCTGTTTACGGTGAAAACATAAAAAAAGCTATTCGTAAATTTCAGAAAGACAGTCCTGCTTCGGTGGTCATCGAAGATAATTTTGAAACTTCGGAAAAAACCAGGCTGATTACATGGCAACTGTTAACAACTGCCGATGTGGAACTGGTAAAGGGAGGAGCGGTATTAAAACAGGATGGAAAATCATTAAAACTGGAAAACCTGTCGCACCCTGATTTGGCTCTTTCAGTGGTTTCGTTGTATCCTGCCCCGCTCGAACTCGATCGCCAGATCGAAGGGCTGAAACGGATTGAAATCCGCATACCTGCCTGGACCGTTAAAAATGGAAAAACAACATTGAAAGTAAGACTTTCAGAAAATTGAAAAAGTAATTTGGTGTTTTATACAAGACCTTGAAGGTTTCTAAAACCTTCAAGGTCTGATGAACAGTTAAAATGAAATTTTTATGGAATCTTTTCAAAATAGAACGATCCTCTTTTTTTCCTTTATCTTAATTTTTTCATTTTCATTTGCCGAAAAAAATCAGCAAATATCTGAATACAAACTTGAAAACCCCATTACAGTTTCTTATCTTAAAAAGAACCTGCAAAAACAATCGCCACGGTTGGTGCTGAACCATGAAATTGAAGAAAACCTGCGGGAAAAGCTGAAATCCGATCCGATGGTTCAAAACATTTATCAAACCATTAAATACAATGCCGAGGGTTTAATGAAAAGGGAGCTTATCACGCTCGACATTCCCGACAATCCTAATTCTCAAAAAAACCAACTGGGCATTTCCCGCGATTTTCTCTTCCGGGTGAATATGCTGGCGATGGTTTATCGTATGGAAAAGGACCGGCGGATGCTCGAACGGCTGAACGACGAAGTAATTGCAGCCTGTAATTTCCCAACATGGAATCCAAAACATTTCCTCGATGTGGGCGAAATGTCGCTGGCGATTGCGCTGGCACTTGACTGGACTGCCGGCGACCTGCCAAAATCAACCATTGCTTTGGCAAAAAAATCATTGATCGAAAAAGGCATAAAAACCAGTTGGCCTGAAAATGGCAGCACCCCATCGTGGGTGAACAACACCAACAACTGGAACCAGGTATGCAACGCCGGTATGATTGCTGCTTCGGTTGCTGTTGCCGAACTGGTACCCGAACTGGCTGCCAAAACAATTTCACGTTCAATCGATGGTATGAACAACGCCCTGCGTGAATATGGCCCCGACGGCGCTTATCCCGAAGGTCCTATTTACTGGGGCTACGGAACCCAGTTTTCGGTGGTTACCGCCGCCATTTTCGAAAGCGCTTTCGGCACCGATTTTGGCCTTTCGAAATTTCCGGGATTTATGGAAAGCGCGGTGTATGCGATGCTTACGGTTTCGCCCACGAACAAATTATACAGTTATGCCGACTGCAACGAAGAAGCAGAAGGCTACGGAACGTTTACACTAAGCTGGTTTGCAGCCAAAACAGGAAATAAAACTTTTCTGGATGAAAAATACTTCATGTCTTCGCCTGAAAAAACAGAGAATTTTTCACGTCTGGCCGGGGCAGGATTGGTTTGGACGGCTCAGTTTGCTGAAAAGAAAACTACTCCTCTTCCCACAGCCTGGAAAGGCGGTGGCGCAAACCCTGTGGTAATTTTTACCGGTGGTGAAAACAGTTCGAATGGCTACTATTTTGGAGGAAAAGGTGGCCGGGGTACTGTAAATCATGGCAATATGGACGGCGGCTCTTTTGTTTTTGAACTGAACGGCGTTCGTTGGTCCATCGACCCTGGAAACCAAAGTTATGGTCTTCTGGAACGCGCCGGATTTGATTTGTGGGCCCGCTGCCAGGAATGCGATCGCTGGAAACTGCTCACGAAAAACAATTTCGGGCACAGCACCCTTTCAGTGAACAATCAGTTGCATGTGGTGGATGGAATGACTGAGATTATTGATTTTAAGGATGGTAAACAACCTGAAGCCACTCTTGATTTATCTCCGGCATTTGCCGGTCAGTTGAAAAGTGCTCAACGCAGGTTTGTAAAAGACAGTCAGTCTTCATTGGTGATTGAAGATAAAATTGAGATTTCGGAAGAAACAAAGTGGATTACCTGGCAAATGCTCACCCAGGCCGATGTTCAGATTGTAAAAGGCGGTGCGGTTTTATTCCAGGACGGGAAACAATTGAAACTCGAAAACCTTTTTCATCCTGAATTTGTGGTCTCTTTGATTTCGCTCGATCCGCCACCGTTGTATTTTGACAAAACCATCAAAAACCTGAAGCGAATTGAAATCCGTATTCCCGCATGGACAATTGAAACTGGTAAAACAACATTGAAAGTTCGGCTTTCAGAAAACTAAAATTTATGTTGATGAAAAAAATAATTTGGATATCACTTTTGCAGTTCTCTGTTTTTGTTGCCTGCGCACAGGAGCCTTTAACTGAAAATCAACCTCAGGAAAAAGCTGAACTGATTTTCCAGTCGGGTTTTGAACCGGGTTCTGTCGTTATTCCAAAAGGTTCCGAAGCCGACATAACCGGAAAGGATTTGTCGGTGGAAGCGCCCAACGACTGGGTACTCGATTTTGACAAACATCCCGAAGTAGGCAGTTTCAGCCTGCAATACCAGGGTGGAATTGAGTCGCAGCGGTTTGCAAAAATTGTTGCCGAACCGGGAAACCCACAAAACCACGTGCTGTATTTTTGGTTGAACGAACCCAATGTGGAAGGCAAAAAAGGCCGTATCCAGGCCAATATTTACGGAGGTGAAAAAGGGCTGAAAGAATTTTACCAGAGCGAACGCATTTTCCTTACCGAAGATTTTAACACCGTCCGCACGTTTCCCGATAAAATCCACTGGCTTACCATTGCAGAATTCTGGAACAACATTACCTGGAGCCAGCAGGTTCCCTATGGTTTCCGGATTACTTTGGGAATTGGAAAACCGGTAACCGGCACCGGCGAATTGTATTTTATTATCGACGGTCAGGATTGCCAGTTGTTCGAAGATGGCAGTCAGAAATATACCACCCTTTGGTCAGAGATCAATCAGAATTTAAAAGTCCCTGTGGGAAAATGGTTTACGCTCGAATATTATTACAAGGAAGGCGACGCTCAAAACGGGAAATTTTATATGACCATTCAGCCGGAAGGGGAGAGCAAAAAAGTGATTTTCGATTTGACGCGGGTTACTCACAACTCGAATGATCCCAGCCCCGATGGAGTAACCGAATTTAACCCCATCAAACTGTACACCTCGAAACAACTGATTGATTATATGAAAAGCCAGGGGAAAACCCTGCAGATTTACTGGGACGATTTTAAACTGTGGAAAAACAAACGTCCGTAAAAAGAAAAGCCAACTGGCGTGAAACTGTAAAATTTTAATATTCGGCTTTATATTTTGTTTTTCACCTTTGGGTGATGAGTAACTTTAAAAACCAACTAAAAAATGAAAAACATTTCAAAATTTTTTATACTGTTTTTTCTGACCATATTTGCGCTGACGGGAAGGAGCGCTCCTTCCGGTTTCGATGTAATTAAAAAACGGGTAACAGAAACATTGTTACAACGCGAAACTGACGATGCGTATATTAAATCATTGTTGAATTCTTTCAGGGCCGACAGCACCTGGCCCGGAATCAACTATAAAGATGTTTCGCGCGAGGGGTTTGAACATGCCCGTCATTCCGGGAACATGGTAACTCTGGCTCTCGCCTATAAAACCAAATCTTCGGAATATTTTAAAAGTAAAAAGGTAAAAGCCACTGTCGAAGCAGCGCTTGCTTTTTGGGTCCGAAACGACTTTTTTTGCGATAACTGGTGGCACAATCAAATTGGCACGCCCAACAACCTGGTTCATCTGATGTTGCTGATTGGCGACGAACTACCGAAGGATTTGGTGGCAAAAACCCAGCCCATTATTGGTCGTGCGCACCTCACGGCTTCGGGTGCGCGACCAAGTGGCGACAGGATAAAAATTGCCGGAATCCTGGCTAAAAACCTTTTGTTTTTGGGCGATAAACAACAATTCGATGAAGTTATTAAGGTCATTGAAAGCGAAATAAAATTTAGTACCGGACAACGTGGAATGCAGCACGATTTTAGTTTTCACCACCGGGAAGACCGCGTGAACAACACCCTTTCCTACGGTTTGGGATACGCAGATGCATTTGCCGAGTGGGCGGCTTATGTGGCAGGTACCGAATATTCTTTTTCGGAGGGAAAAATTAATCAGCTTGTTGATTATTTTCTCGACGGGATGTGCAAACAAATGGTTTACGGAAAAACAGACGATCCGGGAACCAAAAACCGGGATATTTCGAGGCGCAGCAGCGGCAGGGCGTCAGGAACGGCTACTCCTGAAAGGCTGCTTTCTACAACCGATTACAGAAAAGCGGAACTTGAAGAAATTATAAAAATCAGGAAGGGAGAAGCGACACCAACCTTGTCTTTTGGGAAATTTTTCTGGCAAACCGAACATTATGCGCATCAGCGGCCCGATTATTATGTTTCAGTCAGGATGCATTCCTCCCGCAACCGGAATATGGAAGTTCCATACAACAGCGAAGGTTTGAAAAATCACCACCGCGGCGACGGTACTAACCATGTTTCGCTGCGCGGAGACGAATATTTAAACATTGCCCCGGTGTACGACTGGCAGAAAATTGCTGGAACAACGATTCTCCAGAAACCTGAATTACCTTCGCCTGATGAAATTCAAAAAGATGGTCTGACCGATTTTGTGGGGGCCGTTACTGATGGACTGTACGGCGCTGTGGCTTATGATTTTAAAAGTCCGCACGACCCGGTTTCGGCAAAAAAAGCCTGGTTCTTTTTTGACGAGGAATATGTTTGTTTGGGAACCGGTATCAGTGCCCGAAGCAGCCTACCGGTGGTTACCACAGTAAATCAGTGTTTGCTGAAAGGAGATGTGTCGGTAAATACAGGCAGTCAAAATACAATTCTGAAAAAGGGAGAACATCAGCTTGAAAATGTAAAATGGGTTTTTCATGATGGTATTGGTTATCTTTTTCCCAAACCAATGAAAATAAACCTGTCGAATCAGGAACAAACCGGGAGTTGGTTTGATATCAACAAACAGTCCGATTCACCCAAAGAGCAAGTCAAAATGGACGTGTTTAAATTGTGGGTCGATCACGGCACCCGCTTGTCAAATGGGAGTTATGAGTATATTGTTGTGCCCGCTGTAACCGAACAGGAAATGAGTTCTGTAGTCAGCCGCGATGTAGAAATTGTGGCCAATTCGTCTGAAATTCAGGCGGTAAAACACACTGGGTTGCAAATATGCCAGGCCGTTTTTTACAAAGCCGGCGAACTTCAGCTTTCCAATAACCTGAAAATTATTTGCGATAACCCCGGAATAGTGATGGTAAAAATGGATGGCGAAAAAATAACCGAAGTTTCCGTTGCCGATCCAAACCGTGAGTTGGGCCGGTTTCATTTTTCTGTTTCGGCAAAAACAGACAAAAGAGGCGATGATTTTAACACTTTTTGGAATGAGAAAGAAGGGTTGACCCATATTTCAGTAGAACTCCCGCAAGATGTTTACGCCGGGAAAAGCGTGACGATTAAACTCTAAAAATGTAAAAATGAACAAAATATTCCTTTTATTGAATGTAGGTTTCTTTCTTTTGTTTTCTTCGTTTGGTTGTGATAAAAACGAAATGGATGAAAATGGGGACATTCCTTCCGGACATCCCCGGATTTTGCTTTTGGAAGGAGAAGAACAACAAATTAAAGAACTGATTGCGTCTGACCCGACCTGGGAAAAAATGCACCAGGCGATTCTGGCGGAATGTAGTAAAATATTGGCAAAACCACCGGTTGAAAGGGTTTTGATAGGACGGCGATTGCTGGATAAATCGCGTGAGTGTCTGAAACGGGTATTTTATCTTTCGTATGCCTACCGGATGACCGGCAAACAGGCCTATTTTATCAGAGCTGAACAAGAAATGCTGGCTGTTGCTGAATTCAGCGACTGGAACCCTTCCCATTTTTTGGACGTTGCTGAAATGACTATGGGACTTGCCATCGGTTACGACTGGCTTTATGACAAACTATCGGAAAGTTCGCGTGAAAAAATCAGTAGCGCCATCATTTTTAAAGGGTTAAATCCTTCGTACGACAGCGAGTACAACTGGTTTTTAACCGCCACCCACAACTGGAACCAGGTGTGTAATGCGGGGATGACCTACGGTGCGCTGGCCGTGATGGACGAGCAGCCGGAACTGGCACAAAAAACCATCAACCGCGCATTTGAATCCATCGTTCTTCCTATGAAGGATTACCAGCCCGACGGCGCTTATCCCGAAGGTTATGGCTATTGGGGTTACGGAAGTTCTTTTAACGTTATGTTTCTGAGTGCTGTGGAAAAGGCACTCGGAATAGATAAAGGTTTGACCGCTACCCCCGGGTTTCAGGAAACGGCCGGTTATCTCGGGCATATCCTGGCGCCTTCCGGTAAATGTTTTAATTACAGCGATTGCGGCCTCGGTGGAAGTCTCAACGCTGCTATGTTTTGGTTTGCAGAAAAGGCAAATAATCCCTCACTGCTTTGGTCGGAGAATAAGTTTTTGCAGATGGACGATTTTTCGAAGTTTGCCGGAGATCGTCTTCTCCCGGCGATTATGATCTGGGGTAAAAATATACCGCTGGCACAAATTTCAGAACCTTCCGAAAAAATATGGCCAGGGCAGGGACCCAATCCGGTGGCCATGATGCGGACTTCTTGGACGGATGAAAAAACAATCTATCTTGGATTCAAAGCTGGTTCCCCATCCGTCAACCACGGGCACATGGATATCGGCTCTTTTGTGATGGAGGCCGACGGTGTACGCTGGGCTTCAGACCCCGGAATGCAAAACTACGAATCGCTCGAATCGAAAGGGATGTCGATTTTTGGACGCACACAGGACGCCCAACGCTGGACGATTTACCGGATGAACAACCATTCACACAACGTTTTAACAATAAATGATGAGTTGCAGCGGGTTTCCGGTTACGCCAAAATTGATAAAACATCGGGGAACGAAGGTTTTAGATTTGCCGTTTCTGATATTTCCTCAGTGTACAACGGACAACTGAAAAAAGCAGTGCGGGGCGTTGCGATAAAGGATGAAAAATATGTAATTGTTCGTGATGAGATTGAAACGTTGGACAAGGCGACAAAGGTAAAGTGGGCCATGTTTACTTTTGCGGAAGTGGAACTGGAAAACCAGTCAGCTACACTTACTATCGGCGATAAAAAGTTGTATCTGAAGGTTAACGGACCGGCCAGTCTCACTATGAAAACCTGGAGCACAGCGCCGACCAACGATTATGACGCTGCCAATCCGGGAACAGTAATGGTTGGTTTCGAATGTGAAATTCCGGCCAATACTTCAGAAAATATAGAAGTAATGCTGATTCCTGGAAAGAGTATCGGCGAAGCCACACCGTTAAACAAATCTTTAAGTAACTGGTAATTGGTTTTGAATTTGAAAATAAAAGAGGTTGTTTTGGAAACAGGCGACCCGTTGCAAAAAAGCATGGTAGAAAAAGCCGGTAACGGAGTAACAGATAAAGTCCCTGCACTGGTGGGGACGGCGCTGAAATGGGAGAACAAATAAATCAATAAAACAAAATGAAATTAAAACAAAGTATTTTCTTCATTTTTTTGCCGGTTTTGATGCTGGCTTCTCAACTGGTTTTGGCACAGGTTACCAAATCCGATATCGACAAAACAATCGATATTAAAAGTCTTAAACATCCGTGCCTCTATTTTAACGAGGCTGAAAAACCACAACTGCTGCAACGTATTCAGAATGAACCGGAATCAAATGATATATTCCGCAGGTTGGAAGCGCAAGCCAGGATGTGGCTGGCCATGCCGGTTGATAAAAACATCCCGGTTCAGGGAAAAAATACCCGCGCCGGCTGGTCGGAAGCCGACAACGACGGGAAATATGGAAAATATTACAGCACCAACCTGAACAATGCATTTTCGCTGGCATTTTTATACCAGTTGACCGGAGAACAAAAGTATGCCGACAAAGCGTTTGAGTTTGCCGATGCTTTTTGTGACTTGACCACCTGGACGCAGCGGGCACACGAATTTCCCGTCATCTATTCGCGCATTATGCCGTGGAATGTGGATGACGACCAGGTGAACTTCAACTTCGACCACTACAACGGAGACGCCGGCCGGATGATGGCCGCGGTTTACGACTGGCTTTACAACGGTTTGAACCAGGCACAGCGCGATCGTATCCGCGGGGCTCTGATCGAAAAAGTGGTTACCCGGGTTCGGGGCGACTACGAATTTCACTGGTGGGCGACTGCCTATCGCTGCAACTGGTGCGGGGTTTGCAACTCGGGAATTGGATTAACCGGGCTGGCGCTGCTCACCGAACACCCGCAACTGACCGATATTGTGGCCGAGTCGTATAACCGGATCAACAGCATGTTCAACGAACTGGGCCTCGACGGCGGCTGGCAGGAAGGAGGCGGCTACTGGAATTACGGGGTGCACACCTCTGCTTTTTTTGCCGATGCCTTAAAACGTGCCACCAACGGTAAATACAATCTTTTTGAAAATGAAAGGCTAAAAAACAATCCGGCCACTTTTCCGCTGTACATTTCTCTTCCCGGGAAAAAATCCATCAATTTCGAGGATTCGGGCGGCGGCGGTCTGGTTGGCAGCACACACCTGATCAACAAACTGGCCACTGAAACAGGTAATCCGCAGGCTGCCTGGTACCGCAGCGAAATGTATGGCGCCGGTACCGATATTTTCGATATCATCTGGCCAAAACCGGATTTAACGCCGGAACCTCCACAAAATCCGTCGAAACATTTCCGCACCATCGACTGGTGGGTGATGCGCAGCGATTTTAAAGACCCGAATAAGGTTCTCGTCGCAGGAAAAGCAGGGATGAACGATGACCCGCATCACGGGCACCTCGATGTTGGCCAGTTTGTGGTTTACTGGCAAAACGACTATTTCATCCAGGATAAAGGCAAAAATACCGGGTACGATGAGAAGTTTTTCGATGATGCCCGTTGGGAATATCCCGAAGCTTCGAGCATAGGTCATAATGTGGTTTTTGTGAATGGCGAGAAACAAATCCCAGGAAAGTTGCGCAAACAGCCATACAATTATGAAATTGGCGGGAAAGTGCTGGAATTTACCACTTCTGAAAAACGCGATTACGTTTTGATGGATCCCACCAACGCTTATCCCAAAAAAGAAATGAAAAACTGGCGCCGTCATGTTATTCTTGAAAAACCTGAAATCACGGTCGTTCTGGATGAAATTAAAGCCAACCCCGGTTCACGGATCGAGGTGCGGTATCATCCGGGGGTTGATTTTGACATAAATGATGATTTTGTGCTGCTCGAAAACGACAACGGAAAAATGGCGCTGATTCCGGTTGCTTTGCAGGATTTCGAAATGGTAGAAGGGAAACATGCCGTTCAGTATGTGAATGCCACCAAAGATTTCTCCTGGGTTCCCTATTTTGATACCGAACTGATCGCAAAATCTGAAAAAACCACGGTGGCAGCGGTGATCCTTCCTGTAGCTGGTGTGGAGGAGGCGCGGTCAGTTGCCGCTTCGAAACAACTGAAACAGGATCAATCGGGTAACCTCTCGCTTTTTTTCGGAAAAAAGGGAACCAGTTATTCATTTAGGTTCAGTTCTTCAGAAAAAGGGTTAACGCTAATAAAATAAAAAACAATGAAACTGCTACTTTCACTTTCTCTCCTGCTGATTTCGCTGGCAGGTTTTGTCCAAACCCCTGCAAAACCAGTCGTCATCGACGAAATCAGTCAAACTGAAACCATTGTTCAAACCATAAAAATCGACAAAGTCTGGGCGGGGCACCCGGTAGGTTTTTGCTTATACACCAGCGGAAACCGCCAGTACATTGCCTACTACAATGCCGAACGCCGCATGGTTCTTGGACAACGAAATCTTGCCGACGACAAGTTCGATTTACACGTTTTGCCGGCCACAACCCGAGAAACTGCTGGAGGAACAAGCACCGTCGTTGGCTGGGACAGCCACAATTTTCTGACGCTGGGCATTGACAAGGAAGGGTTTATTCACCTTTCCGGTAATGTGCATGTGAACCCGTTAACCTATTTTCGAAGTACTAAACCTCACGATATCTCGTCGATGGAGCAGATTTTTGAAATGGTGGGTGCCGAAGAAAAGCGAACAACTTACCCGCATTTTATGCTCACCCGCGAAGGCGAACTTTTATATCATTACCGGGATGGAGGCAGCGGTAATGGAAATGAAATTTACAACATTTACTCAACCCAAACCAAAACCTGGAAACGCCTGCTCGATACACCATTAACCGACGGACAGGGTTTGATGAACGCCTACCAGACCCAGCCTACTTTGATGAAAGACGGATGGTACCACATGTACTGGGTTTGGCGCGACACACCCGATTGTTCGACCAACCACGATCTTTCATACATGAAAAGCCCCGATCTTCAACACTGGTTTGATGCTTTCGGGAAACCAATACAATTGCCGGCAACACTGGAGAAAAAATCTTTGATTGTTGACCCGATTCCCGTAGAGGGAGGTATTATCAACCTGGCAGCTAAACTTGTACTGGATGAAAACAATAGTCCGGTTTTTGTGTACCACAAATTCGATCCGGCCGGAAATACACAGTTGTACATTGCGCAAATCAAAAATAATACATGGCAGTATCACACCATCACCAACTGGGATTATCGCTGGTTTTTTTCGGGTGGTGGCAGCATCAACAGCGAAATTTGGCTGAAAGATTTCAGAAAAAGAAATGATGGAAATTATGAAGTGGGTTACTGGCATACTCAATATGGCGATGGAACGATTTTGCTGAACAGCCGTTTCGAAAATATCGGAACTGTGCTGAAATCAAAACCCTTTGGTACTGACCTGAAAATTGAAGGAACTTTCCCGGGATTGCAAATACAAACCAGCAGTGATATCGGGAAAAATAAACAGGAAAATGAGAGGTACATCCTGAAATGGGAAACGCTGAACCGTAACCGCGACAAGCCTCGTCCGGAGCCCTGGCCCGAACCCAATCAGTTGTATTTGTATAAACTAAAAAAATAAGCTGAAATGAAACATGTTTTTTTGATTACAATTTTTCTGGCCACCATTATTATGGTCCAATCTTGCCAAAACCAATCGGTAAAAAAGGTTGGATTGGTAAACGAGAACATCAGTTTTGCCGCAGAACAATACAGTTTACAAACCGCACTGATTGAAGAATCAGGGAAAATTCTCAACCCGAAAAGTTTTATCGACGGGAAAATAAAATACATCAAACCACAGGAGTGGACTTCAGGATTTTTCCCGGGGAGTATGTGGTATTTGTATGAACTGACTGGCGATAAAAAGTGGGAAACACTGGGCAAAAAATATACAGAAGCGCTCGATACCGTGAAATATCTGACCAATCACCACGACGTGGGTTTTATGATAGGGTGCAGTTATGGAAACGGCCTGCGGCTTTCGTCAAACGAAGCTTACAAAGAGGTCATTGTGCAGGCGGCAAAATCCCTTTCCACCCGTTTCAGGCCCAATGCAGGAATTATACAATCGTGGAATGTGGCGGGCGGATGGCAGGCCGAACGAGGCTGGGAATGCCCGGTAATTATTGACAATATGATGAACCTCGAATTACTTTTCAGGGCCACGGAACTTTCGGGCGACTCTACATTTTACAACATTGCAGTAGCCCATGCCGACAATACCATCAAAAATCATTTCCGGCCCGATTACAGCACCTGGCATGTTATCGATTACAGCCTCACCGACGGTTCTGTCCGGAACAAACATACCGCGCAGGGTTTTGCACACGAGTCAACCTGGGCGCGCGGCCAGGCGTGGGCCATTTATGGTTACACCGTTTGTTATCGCGAAACCGGCGATCCCAAATACCTCGAACAGGCGGAAAAAGCGTTTGAATTGGTAGCCAGCCATCCCAATTTGCCAGAGGACGGAGTTCCTTACTGGGACTACAATGCTCCCAATATTCCCGATGAAAAACGAGATGCTTCGGCGGCCGCAATAATGGCGTCGGCATTGTACGAATTATCAACTTATTCGAAAAGCGAATATTACAAGGGCTGGGCCGATAAAATCACCGAAAATCTTGCCAGTCCTGCTTACAGGGCAAACCTGGGCGAAAATGGTAATTTTATCCTGAAACATTCGGTGGGTAGTATTCCTCACAATTCCGAAATCGACGTTCCGCTTAACTATGCCGATTATTATTTTCTTGAAGCGCTAAAAAGAAAAAAAGATTTGGAGAAGTGACGGGTTGCGAGTGAGGAAGTCCCGGGTACAACTCAGGGATATGGAAACGATGATAAAAAAAATAAAACGATGAAACTGAAAATCCTTTTCTTAACGCTTTCTTTTCTGAT
>CAYWBV010000076.1:3900-14594 GCA_964455785.1 uncultured Maribellus sp. | reverse complement strand
GAAACGATGAATACCTGAATATCCCGTTTTTAAATACAACCCGTATCCACGTTGAGGCGATTGTTAAGGAGAGCTTAAAATAAAATTGTACTGCGGCTCACACCACCATTGACACCCGCTGTTCAGCCCGTCAGGAGGGAATAAAAGTCAGGCAACAAATTTCAGATATCAAGTTAGACACAGCGAAATGGTAACCGCAGCGTCGAGACGAAATTCTGACTACTGCATCAGGATTACCCGGCAACCCGGCAATTCGGGGTTGTACCCTGTATTTTCCCTTATTTTGACGAAATGTCAACCTTCTTCTACAACCGAAAGACCGGGTTCTGCAAAAGAACATCCATTCACAAACGAATGAATAACCGGTTTTATTAAAATGCCGGCAACTTTATACATTAAGCCATCATCTCTGCGCATTACGCCATCATTCTCGAACACTAAGTTATGACGTTCGGGCATTAAGCCTTCATGTTTGTGCATTATGACATCATTCTCAAACAACAAGCGATGATGTTCGGGCATTAAGCCTTCATGTTTGTGCATTACGCCATCATTCTCGAACGATAAGCCATGATGTTCGAACACTAAGCCATCATTCTCGAACAACAAGCGATGATGTTCGGGCATTAAGCCTTCATGTTTGTGCATTACGCCATCATTCTCGAACGATAAGCCATTATTTTTTTGCAGATAGTTATTTTCCTTGTGCAATCATCCATGATGTTTTTTCGAGTAACGGATGGATTAGAAGTTATTTGTTTCGTCTTTGAGAATACCGGAATAAAATTCAGAAAAAGGACTCTGGTATTTGACGAACATTACAACCAGCCCGGCAACCCGGCAAAATTAAAACTCATAAACAGCAGTCCCAGGGTTCAGGTGGGGACCCCGGAATTAATATTTTTTTCACCAACCCCTGAATTAGCAAGGGTTTTGAACGGACAAAAAAAGGGGGATTCTATCAAAATTGATAAAATCCCCGCTTTCGTGAACCCAAGCGGAGAAGTATCGAACTTTTTAGTTGAAGATTACGATGCTGTATTGAGTTTTATGAATGCAGAAACGCAAAGAAAGAAACTCAAACTTTAATTGTCGGAACGATGAAAAGTAACGAACTCAGTAGTTATTATTTTTTTTGTATAGAAAGATTTTACGTAACTTTAAAACACTTACTCGAATTCAATTGTCAATGAATTGCATTAACCATCCATCCGAAACTGCTGTATCTCAATGTCAGGTTTGTGGCAAGGGATTGTGTATTGAATGTACCAATAAGTTTTCAAAACCAATTTGCCCGGATTGTTTCTCAGATTCCCGGCAAAAGCAAAAAAGAACAGTTGTAGCTGAGATACTATTGACTCTTTTAATAGGATTGCCCATAGGTATTATCATTGAGCTGTTGGCAAATGATACTTATAAAACCCCTGACAGCTTCTGGGAAAGCCATTTTTTCTTAATTTATATGGGGCTTGGCATTGTATCCGGATGGAAAACCCTAACACGGATAACGCCGCAAATATTTCTTTTTCTGCCGGTGCTGGGATGGGTGCTTTATTTTTTTATAAAGGCGGTCTTATCCTTGTTTGTCGGTCTGGTTGCGTTTCCTATACGGATGATAAGGAATTTGTCCCTGGTTTTTTAATAAGTAACATCCTGTTTATTAAAGTTGAAGTTACATAGATATGTAACTATTTTATCATTTCCAGCTTACTTGTCCCTTGTGCCTTTTTTTTAGCAAGAAGTAATTCATTATAAATAATTCTCAAAGCCTACCGTACTATTACAATCCATTAAACTTTTGGCCAAGTTATTCATCGCCGTCCGGAAAAGTCAAGGGCGGCTGTTTTTGTTTGTTTTATATTGCCAGCCGTCCTTCGGATGCGTTCAGTTTGTTTTTCGTTCCTCTAAACAAACTGACATGCACTCTTGACAAGTATCCATCCGGCTCAATTAGGTACGCCAAAATTTAATGGCGTGCCGGAAGCCAAAATAAATCCCAAAGGCATGGGTAACTTCAATGACTAATTTATTTTCGCTTAATGAAATTACAGTTTCTTATTCACGTAAATCAAAGTTGACGGATTTACCAAAAATTACCTGTTCAAAAGATGTATATGATTTGGTATATCCTTCCTGGATTGTAGATATTGACCACCGCGAGTCGTTTAAAATATTGCTGCTGTCGAGGGCAAACCGGGTAATTGGAATCTCAAACATGTTTACCGGTGGTTTGTCAGGAGTAGTTGTTGACCCAAAGCTGATATTTCAAACTGCCTTGAAATGTAATTCAAGCTCGATTATTTTATGCCACAACCACCCAAGTGGGAACCTGGAGGCAAGTGATGCCGATTTAAAACTCACAAACAAAATTGTTGAAATCGGTAAAGTACTTGACCTTCCGGTTTTGGACCACATTATTTTTACCAGCGAATCGTATTATTCCCTCGCTGATAAAGGGGAAATGTAGCGACCCTCGATAAATTAACGAAAGACAACTGCCGGGTTGCCTTTCGTGTTAGCCCTTAAAACGGATAAGGATTCGGTCACAGTTTTCTGCTTGGTTGGGCTTTCACTAAATCCCCGTTTTTCACAACAAACCGCTGGTGCCTTCCCCCATTCTTTTCAAACAGTTCAACAACCAGTTGTTTTTTATCAGGGATGGTAAATTTCTGAAATGCAAAAACGGTACTTTCTGTTTCCTTGCCCTTTACTGAGGTCAGGTAATTATAAGCCCGCACCGGCTCTATAACAGTTTCCTGTATCGCCATCCGTTTAACAACCTTTTTATCGACTATTTTAAAAACAAGGAAATCAATATCAAATGGGATAGCGGTGGTATTCCTGATTTCGGTATGCAGAAATAAAAGTCCGTTGTGGCTAAAAATCCCACGGAGTTGGAACTCAATGCCAAACTGTTTGCTATTAATATGGTTAATCCGCTTTCGGTTTGTTTTATGGATTTTCTCCATTACAGAACGAACGGCTTGGGGCGACTCGTTCCCCAACTCAGAAAGATGTACCTCTTGCGTATTTTCCGGTTTATTGCCCGGCTTTTTATTGTGAAGAAAATCTTTCATTTCAATGTTCAGCTTTTCGGGGTTTTCCGAATAGTTCACGATAAAGGAGTAAAAACTGCCTTCATCGGTAATCACTGAAAAGTTGGTTTCTTCTTTAAAACCATTAATGGCAGCTTTTACCCTGACCACATTTTCAGCGCCATCCGCTTTGCCTGCAATAATATTGGACGAACCGAGGTCAATGTATGAAATACCCGAAGGAAAAATCAAATGGGTAGTTTTATCAAAGGTTACTTCGATACAATACGAAGGGATAACCCTTTCTTTTGAGATAGCTTTGGTAAAACTGTTTTGGGCAAACGATGTTAGTGTCAAGGTTACAAAAAATACAAATGTGAGAAATAATTGTTTCATGTTGATGGATTTTTGAATTATACAATCTGGTTTTAATTGGAAGGCATTAACAACAGGCGGTGTCCGGCTTTCAGGGTGACTTTAGGTGTCCGCAGTTTTTTAGAAACATACTGCGAAGCCCCCTGGATAAGACTCCTGCCTACATCGGCAGCCAATTGCTGACCAGCGGTTGTCCCCTGGTTGATGCTGATACTTGTACCTGCGCCTTGTCCCATTGATGCGGTAACCTCTTTCAGGGCGTTGGTTTCCACAGAGCCGGGAATAAAAATTCCCGGCTGCCCGTCCGTATCATATACCGAAATTTCCACAGGGATTATCCTGCCCCTGTATTCCAGCGAGCTGATGGTAATATCCAACCGTTCGCTCTGGATAACAGCAATCCCGGTAACCATTTCATTTTCGGGGATTATTATCCCTCCTGCCTTTACAGGTTCAAGCAAACGTATTTTTACATTTTGTCCTGAAACAATTACCTGGTCATTATGGATACAGGCTTTAACCGTGTTTGAGAAAACCCTAACATGGTTCTCACCTGCCGTGTAAAAGCCGGTATTCACAGGCTGGGAATATCTGTTTAAGAAAACGGAATCTTCCACTTGTTGATGGAGTGCGCTTGTTTCAGTTGTTCCCAATTTAGCAACCGGGACAATGTTTCTGGTTTCTTTCAGGAGAGGTTCCGGTAATAAGTCCTTATCCTGATGTTGTTCCAATTGTTCTACCTGCCCCTGTGGCATATACTTTGCAGCCAATTTGTAACTTTCCTCCATTAATTTGAGTTGTTGTTCTATCCGGCTGACACTGTCAACCTTTTCTTTGCCGTCCAATTCCGCCTGTAATTTTTCAACCTGCCCTTCCAGTTCTTTTTCCCGTGAGCTTATCTTCGGCTCGTTGTAAAAGGTGTTTAAATCACTGCTTACTTTTTTGTAAGCTTCAGCCGATGAACGGATAGAGGATTGCGGTGCTTTTTGTGAAGCGTTTCTCCCAATGCTGTTGGTGATAATCCTGTTTTTTGCTGTGTCAGGCTTAATTCCGTAATCTTCGAGGGACAGTGTCTGCCGGTTTTTCTTTTGCCCGAAAAGTTCCATCTCGTAAGCTGTTTTTTTGTCCCCGATGATTTCGTTTTTTGGTATCGGCAAATCGGTGTTCAGCCCTTTCTTTTCTTTCCCTTGCCGGGACGAAGGCATAAAGATAAAATACATTGCCGCTGCGAAAGCGATGAACATCAGCGGAAAAATGACCATTTTCTTTCGTTTCTGCAGTTGTTCCGGGGTCAGTATTTTGCGTTGACCCGTTTTATTGTTGTTCTCTTTCATTATTTGTGATTTTATGTGAAACCGTGTCCTTGGAGTTCTCCAATGTTTTCAAAGGAACAATATGCTTTGGTTCTGAAAGTTGTGCCCCATTTCTGAAAATGTCCGAAACGGAACCCAAAACCAAAACAGTAAATACAATAAGCAAAACCCAAACAGTTAACTTGCGTTGCCTTTGTGTAAGCTTTTCACAGGTATTCTTTAATCTGCGCCGAAAAGCAGTCACGGATATTTCTTTCTCTACAAGACCCTTATCTGTCCCACGTTGACATATCTTCATTTTCCCTTATATTGAAATTTTCAATGATAAACCCGTGCGGGTTATTGTCGCTGCGCGAAGTATTGCGCAACCGGCAGGATGTAACCAGCCTGCGTTCAGTAACTGTCATTTCCCGGATAATATGTTGCCGTGCATAAACCGTAGCTTCGTAAGGATAGTTATTAAAGTTGCAGGAGATGCTGTCAACCCATATCCTTTGGGTTACGTTGCCCGAAATCACGCGGTTGAAATACCCGCTTTCTACCAAATCCTTGTAAATGGTAAAAACACTTTTGTCAGAGAGGTAAAGGGCGCGGTTGATGTTGTGTTCAATGGCATCCTTGTCGGGCGAAAGTGTAAAAAAAAGTTCATGAAAACGCCTGATATGGTCTTTGGCCTCTACCGGCCTGTTTTGTGCCAAATCCTGCGAAAGGGCCAGTATCAGCGATTTTCCCTGGTCGAGCACGTAAATTTTTTGACGCTGGGCCTCTGCATAGCTGTAGGAATTCCAGAGAGCATAAACAGTTACAACTGTACTGGCACAAACAAAGATGATGGCGAACAGCCGTATCAGCTTAAAACTGCTTTCTATATTCTTTAAAGGTTTAAATTCCATAATTTAAAATGATTCGATTATCGTTTTAATATTTTTCCTGTAATATTCCCGGAGGCAGCGCCAGCCGTTCCAGATGCAACAGAAGCCCCTTTCATGGCGGCGCTGTTTACGTTTCTTCCATAATTTCCCATGCCACCGGCCTGTACAATCCATCCGGCCACACTTGGGATGGTAAAATACCCGACAATCCCGATAAGCATAAAAGTAATGTACACCCCGTCAGTACCCTGTGGGATATAGTTCGGGTCGGCAGCCATTTCTGCAATGTCTTTTTGAATCATCAATGCCTGAAGCTTAGCCAGTACGGAAGAAAAGATATCGACCACCGGTAGCCAGAGGTAAATGCTGATGTACCGTGTAAGCCAGGTAACAAGTGTATTCTGAAAACCATCATAGACACTGAATGCAAATGCAATTGGCCCAAGAATGGACAGTACAATCAAAAAGAAAGTCCGCAGACAGTCAATTACCAAAGCGGCAGCCTGGAATATCAGTTCCAACAGGTTGAGAAAAGCCTCCTGAATAGATTTTTTCAGGTTATACCAGCTTCGCTCGGCATACATTCCGGCGATGGTTACAAGGTCTTTTGGCCCCCATCCCAGTTCATCGATGGCCTTGTCAAATGCTTCATCACTCACAAGGTAAGCTTCGTCCGGGTTTCGCAGCATCTTTTCCCGTTCAATTGTGTCCTTGTCCTTTTTCAGTTGTTCCAGGTCCAGCACCTGCGATTCCAGTATGCCGTTTGTCCCTCGCACGATTGGGCTTAATACGGCATTCATTGTTCCAAGGACGATGGTGGGGAAAAACAGGATGCACAGCCCGATGGCAAAAGGGCGTAGCAAGGGGTAAACGTCTATCGGTTCTGCCCGTACCAGCGATTGCCATACCCGGTAGGCAACATAAAACAAGGCGCCCAGCCCTGCAATGCCTTTGGCAACCGCTGTCATATCCGAACAAAGGGGCATCATTTCGCTATAAAGCACCCGCAGTGCCTGATGTAAATTATCGAATGTGTCCATAAACAAAAATTTTACCAGTACCGGTCTTCAGCATTTCCGTATAACGCCAGTATCCGTGCTTTGTCACCTTCCTGCTCTGCCCGGATGAGCGATATGGAAATATTCTTGTTGGTATAGTACCGGGTGAGGTTCCGGTAATGTTTCACTACGTTATAGCACCTCTCAACAATATCCATGCGCTCTTTATCGGTCATGGAAAGCCCGGTACTGCTGATGACATCTTTCATCTCTTTAAGGGTAGCTGCCCCTTCTTCCAGCAGTTTGGTATAACCAAAGGCAATGGCCCCCAACTCCTCTGCGGTGTAATATTTATCCTGCAACATCAACTCAAAAGAGCTGACATATATATCGGAAATTTCACCAATCATGAGCAGTGTTTGCTGCACTTTATAGGCGTCTTTTACAAGGTCGTGAACCGCTTTGAGTTTGTCGTAGTACTCCTTTCCCTGCTGGTAAACTTTTTTTACTTCCTGAAAATTTTTTATGACGTTGGAAACCGTGCTTGAAGTCTGTACAATCTCGTTGGCTGAGTTGACAATACTTTGGGCAAGGTTTACCGGGTCGGTAACCACAAACTGTGCTTTTAGCCCGGATGTTCCGAGCAGGATTAACAGTCCTGCTAATAGTAATCTTGTTCGCATACCATAAAGTTTTAAATGTTAATGTGTAAAAGTTTACTGTTTTCTTTCAGCCAATTGTTTGATGGCCATTTCAATGTTCCCGCCCAGCTTTTCGGTCAGGCGGGTGAGTTCGAGTTTTTCTGTTTCTTCGGTTGTGTATGTAACATATTCCTGCACAGAAACTTCGGTGGCATAGACGGCAGATTGGACCCCGCCCAATCCAATCCACACTTCCTTGTATTTCCGGCCGGGGTCATTGTCCATATTAATGGAAAGAATTTGGTCGCGTTCTTTTTCGGTCAATCCAAGCAGTTCCTGTATCGCATCGAACTTGTTCATGTACTTACGCTGGTCAAGCAATATTTTGCAATCCGAATTATTGATGATACTTTCCTTTACAATGGGAGAACTGATAATGTCGTCCACTTCCTGGGTTACCACCACCGCTTCGCCGAAGTATTTTCGGACGGTTTTAAACAGGTACCGAATGTACTCGCTCATATTGGCAGAAGTCAGCGCCTTCCAACATTCTTCAATCAATATCTTCTTTCGGATACCTTTCAGCCTCCTCATTTTATTAATGAAAGTTTCCATGATGATAATGGTCACGATGGGGAGCAAAACCTTATGGTCACGGATGTTGTCCAGCTCGAATACGATAAAACGTTTGTTGAGTAAATCCAGTTGCTTGTCCGAGTTCAACAGAAAATCATATTCGCCCCCTTTGTAATAAGGTTCGAGCACGTTTAGGAAATTATCCACGTCAAAATCCTTTTCGCGGACATTTTTTGAACGCAGTTCTTCCCGGTAATCTCCCCTGACAAACTCGTAAAAAGTATTGAACGAGGGAACGGTACTTTTATCTTTTTTTATAAGCCGGATGAAACTGTTCACAGCGTTGGACAAGGCCACTTCTTCCGCTCGCGTGGGGACTTCGCTGTCTTTTTTCCAAAGGGTCAGGATAAGCGTTTTGATGGATTCCCTTTTTTCAATATCAAACACCCCGTCATCGGTATAAAAAGGATTAAAAGCAACCGGGCTGTCTTCGGTATAAGTGAAATAAACCCCGTCTTCGCCCCTTGTTTTATAGTGGATTAAATCACACAGCCCTTTATAGCTGTTCCCGGTATCCACGAGTAAAATATGCGTGCCCTGTTCATAATATTGCCTGACCATGTGATTGGTGAAAAAGGATTTACCGCTTCCCGACGGTCCGAGTATAAACTTGTTCCGGTTGGTGATAATCCCTTTTTTCATGGGTAAATCGGAAATATCCACATGAAGGGGTTTTCCGGTTAACCGGTCAACCATTTTAATCCCGAACGGTGACAGGGAATTTTGGTAATTGGTTTCCCCGGTAAAAAAACAACAGGCTTGCTCTATAAATGTATAAAAGCTTTCTTCTGCCGGAAAGTCTGCTGCATTGCCAGAGATGCCCGACCAATAAAGGGTTGGGACATCGACGGTGTTATGGCGCGGCTGGCATCCCATCAGTGAGATTTGGGAACCCACATTGTTTTTTATCATTTTCAATTCCTGTGGGTTGTCCGACCATGCCATCACGTTAAAATGGGCACGTACCGAAACCAGACCTTGTGCATGTGCCTGGTTCAGGTATAAGTCAATCCATTCTTTATTTACAAGGTTGCCCCGCCCGTACCGGGCCAACGATTGCATGTTGCGCCCCATTTTCTCAAACCGTTTCAGGTTTTCCTCATGGTTATCAATAAACACAAACTGGCTGTAGATGTGGTTGCAGGGCAAAAGCAGCCCGATGGGCGATGCAAAAGAAAGTCGGCAACTGCTCTTGTCCGTCGAGAGCCGCTCATAACGACAATCGGTAGCCACTTTTCCCGGCAAATCGCCCACATCCGAAAGGGTATGCAGACAAAGGGCATTGTCCCCTATACGCATTTCCCCAGGGTCGATACGCATGTCATTTAGTACCGGATTGTTGTCCTGGGTAAGGGCAAGGTATTTTTCGATGATACCACTTTCTTTATCTGTTCCGGTTATTTCTGCTGAGGAAAGCCTTTCCAGTGTTACGACCCCACTATCGTTCATAATGCGTTCAAACTGGCTTACCGCGTCCAGGAACCGGTTTGCAGTTTCCTTATCGCTAACCTCCTTGGGGACGATAAAACCCCGGGCAAGGCTGTTGAACGTACTTTGCTGCCTTGAACGTTCTTTGGTTGTCTTTGTCAGCATCAGGTAACAATAGTGGTTCAGGAAAGGCCGTTCGTTAAAATGCCTCTGGAAGCTTCGTGAAAGAAAAGATATTTCTTTTGACTCCGGTATTTCCGGGGTATAATTTTCCTTGCAGAACCAGTCCTGTTTTAAGACAACCGAATAATCGGGCAGTACTTTCAGGGCTTTGCACCACGCAGAGTGCAATGTTTCATATCCCGCGTCGCTGACAGTAAAGAGTTCGGGCAGGCGTACCCTGAAGACAACAGTAATATCCGCGTCTTTAGAAAGGATACACCCGTTTTCTACTGCCAGCAGCGGGAATTTTTGTTCCAGTGTGCTTTTTTTTAAAATACTTCTCATTTGGATGAATGTAATTTTAATGCGATTGTTGTAACCTGGCACGGTTTAGCAGTTTCTGAACTCTTCGCCTGTTTATCAACCTGCGGGGGTATCGTTTTACCGACTGTAGTTTCATTAGCCCATGGCTGCCGTATTTCCTGTTAAGGGAAAAAGTTTGCCAGATAAGCAATGGGGCGGTAATTAAAGCGAACCCAAAACAAGCAGTTTGCGGAACACCGCTCATGTACATCACCATAAAAAGGATGATGATACCAAGCAGCCCGCCTGCAAATATGAACAGGTACTGGCTTTTTAAGCCCTTAAATTCAACGGGCTTGTTTATGCCTTTGTTGATTGTGAATCCTGCCATAGCTTACAGGAAAAATGACCTTAAAATGGTAGCTGCCACAATCAGGAAAATACACGCCCCGAACCAGGAGGCTGCAACTTTTGAAGTGTCCGGGTCCCCGCTGCTGAACTTGTTATAAACTTTTACGCCCCCAATGAGGCCAACTACGGCGCCGATAGCGTAAATCAATTTGGTGGCCGGGTCAAAGTATGAAGTGACCATCTGGGTAGCTTCCGTGATTCCGGCGCTGCCATCCCCCTGGGCCAAAAGGCTGACCCAGGAAAGGGCAAATACGAAAAACGAGATTACTTTTTTTACCATTTGTTTGCAATTTTATGCCGGGCAAAACCTGCCCCGGCGGTTAATACTTGCGCAAACCTATGGTTAAATTGAAAGGCGTTGTTTGGGTGTGGTTAAGGAGTCTTCGGTTGTCGCTGTTTGTCCGGGGGCGAAAACAGATAAGGAGATGATGAAAGAGAAAATGGCATGGGTAGGAAGTTCTTTGTTATCCTTCTTCTTTTAGCCTTTGTTCAAGCTCTTATACCAATAAAAGAAAGCTTC
>CAYWBV010000076.1:0-3800 GCA_964455785.1 uncultured Maribellus sp. | reverse complement strand
TAAAGGATACCGGTTGTTTTTGGTGCAAATGCGGTTAGTTTATCCCCAAGGATTGCTTCAAACGTAGGCAAAACAACCATTGTGTCTTCGCCTGAAGTTGCCAGCCAATTGTGTTTTAAAGGGTATTCCCTGGTTTGGGGATACGGGTCCGGAGCGTACAATAAATCCAGCAAAACAGGTTCTTCACGCCCATCAACAACGCTTTTATAAAACATTTTAAAATGACCGACCGGTGCTCCGGGTGTATGTTTCCTGTCGTTGTCGTCTTCCCAGCGGATAAACATATCCAATTTGCATATCTTATCCAAAATGTCCCTGATTTTACTTTCCGCTTCAAGAGTAATAATATCTACATCAATCGAAAAGCGCCTGGGGGTTTCTGTTGCCAGTAGCAAAGCGGTTCCTCCTTTAAAAATAAACTCCAAACCGTTCAGCCGCAATTGTTCCAGAAAGGTCAAAGCATAAATTACTTTTTCAATCAGTTTTGGGTCAATGCGTTTCCCTAACCTGCCCCTCAGTCCGGTAATCCATTCTGTTGTATGTGATTTTTTATCTATCATAGGGTGTATAGTATTGGCACAATCACTGTTTTTTTGCCAGACTTATATTGATTAGTTTTTCAACTTCATTTTCCCTGTTCCTGCGAAGGGCATAACGTTTCATTTTCAATTCATTTATTGCAAACTTCTCCATAGCACTCTTCATTATGAATTCTGTTTCGTTTTGCTGTGCTGAAAAGAGGTTGGTGTCGGTCAACATGTCAACCAGAAGTTTTTCCAAAGCCGGAATGACTATCTTTTGTGTCTCCATTAAAGGAGCTTCTGAAACCAGGTTTTTGACAATAACAACTTCATCCAGATTTTGGATATACCTGTTAAATATTTCTTCATCCGGGTTCAGAAAGACATTTTTGAACGTTTCATTGAGAAACCCGAAAACAGGTTCGGAAGCATCTTTTTCCACTTCGACGACCATATAATGTTTAAATGGCTGGTGTTGCATCAAATTGTTCAGCCAGGCGCTGTCCCATACACAAAAAGTGATGTATGGAAACTCCCGTTTTATTTTGTTGTATATTTTTTTTAAAGAGCTTGAAACTTCAGGGTTGAACAGGGATATGCTGCCCAACTCATAAATCCCTTTGGATGGGGTGCTGATTTTTCCCTTTTTTTTCAACTTCGACAAATACACGTTAATCGTATTATCAGACCAATGAGGAAAATCTTCCTTTATTGATGTGACAAGCTTTTGTTTGGAAAGCCTTTCACTTTCCCTGAAGTAATGATTAATGTGTTGTTCCAGTGTTTCAGCCAAAATTGTTTTTGTTGCAAATGTAACACAATTCTTTATAAAACTGGCAAATTACTCAACTATTTGCCAATCTTATATTAATGTCCTTCCGTAAAAAACCTCACAAATATTTCCCTAAATCAAACCCCTCCGCATCATCAGTTTTTAATTCTTGTCTGGCTGATTTTTTCAATTCTGCCTCGCACCTGTCCAAAATATCGGCAACCTTTTGTTCCCCGCCTTCCACCTGGCTAATTAGCTGTTTAAGCAGGTCGGTTTCGTTTACTGTTCTGATTGTTTTAGCTGCTTTTATAATGTGAGCCTGTGACAATTCATGCAGGTGCGATTGTATGGCTTCTGACATTTCGGACAGGTCGTCAAAATTGGCTCCCGTAGCCAGCACAGGGATAAGTTCAGTATCTTCAAACAGGAGTACGTCCTCTTCATTTTCCTCCTCATCTGACTTGCGTAGTGGCTCAATATCAACATCAATATTTAACCGGGCTTCTTCACGAGTGTAGAAAACCTGTTCTAGTTCATTCGGGGGAACGATACGCCGTTTGTTGACATTCCCCTGGGTGGGATTATCGACATATTGTCCCAACCGGGTTTTGCTTAGCCCAACAATACTTTCGTCATTTTTCGGTGTTTCACCTTCAGTTTCCACTGGCTTTCCGCCTTTCATACCATTAAGCAAGAAATACACCACCCAAAGGATGCAACAAGCTACAATTACAAGCGCTGCAATATTATCTGCACTTATTATCATTGAAACGGTTGTTTGATGTTTTCATTAAAAAGCCGGATAATTTCATCTTTATACTGCTCAAAATGTGATGCAATAATGGCTTCCACATAACCGCCTAAAGTAGCTTTATCCCCACCAATGGTTGCCATTATGTTTTTAAGTTGGCTAATCAGTTCTTTGCTGAGATATACAGTGCTTTTTTCACTTTCGCTTCCCCTTTGAATAAACGTATTGATATAATCGGATGTGTGGTTACCCGGTACAGGGGGGACATTCTTTCTTTTTCGCGAATTATCTGCCGGTGGGTGGTTTTCGCCTTTCTGTGGTTTGTTGCCCCCCGAAGCTACCATTTTCATAAACTCGTTATCATCAACTTCTTTCATAGCTTACAATTTCAGGTTGTTGGTAATTTCATTGAGCAATTCGACAATGTTGCTTCCCCTGGCCACTTGTTTGTCTGGAGGAAACAGTGTAGAGCGAAAAGGACGCTGCCCGGTACCAAGTATTTCTTTGCGGTAACGTTTTGTGTCGGGGACCCTGGTTTTTAACAGGGGCAATTTCAGGCTTGCAATGCCTTTGGAGTAAATATCATATAAAGCCGTTTTCTCGCGCTTATCGACAAGGTTCCAGAACAGGTACAACTGTTTTTGAGGATTATCCTTAACCGTTTCCCCAATGGCCTTTGCGAAATTAAGGCTGCTTTCCAGCACCACCCGGTCGGCGCTTATGGGAACAAGAAATACATCCATTTCTGACAATAATTTATACATTCCCGAGGTGTTGACAGTGCCCGGGACATCAAACAGCACCAGGTCAATTGTTTCCTTTGTCTGTCCAAGAAATTCTTTCAGAAAGTCCATCGCAGAATCGGCGGAAGCCTTTAAAATAGGATAAGCTTTTTTATCCAACCGGGTAAACTGTTCATAAGCAAGGGTTTTTAGCTGCCTGTCCTCTGAAACGGTTTCAATTTCCCGTTCCCGCATTTGAAGGATACTGTATTGCGGGTAATCGCAATCCACTACCAATACATTTAATCCTTTCTCATAATGGAGATAACTTGCAGTTAATACGGTAAAAGTTGTTTTGCCAACACCACCTTTTTGGGTGGCATAAGCCATAAATAGTGGTTTGTTCATTTGTTTTTCCATTGCTTTAAATGTTTACGTTTTTAATTAAATATTTCAATATTTGGCCGAGTATTTATAGTTGTAAATGTGTGTTCCAACAAGCGTTAATTCCATCAGGCAGACATTTATTCATACATTCCTTTGTCCTTAAAAAACAGTATTCATTCACTTCTTTAATTTCCTGTTCTTATATGTCATTATCTAAATATTTTTCAACCTGTTTGCATTTTCAATTGCCTGCCTAAATGAGTAAATATTTTCCTGATTAAGCCACTATATATTTTTACACTTCTGCAAATGTGTAAATATGTATTTGTACAATTATCCACCTGTTCATTTGTCCGGCAAAAAGCACATTTAACCAAATATTTTTCAAAGTATTTGTCCGCATACAAACACAAATACTCAGGCAAACAAAACTGAAAAAAGGCACTTCTGCCTAGCTTTGGTCAAACTGTCCGGCTTTGTCTGTATTTGTCTCTTTCATAGAATTTTAACCCTGTTTACTTTTGCTGCCATGAATGGAATTCAGGAACATTGGACTTTTGTCGAGAATTACCAACCGAACGATAGTGAAGGAATATTTGCGTCGGCAAATAGCAAGGTGTGTTTTGAGCCTCCCGAAATATTTTCGG
>CAYWBV010000075.1:12536-14632 GCA_964455785.1 uncultured Maribellus sp. | reverse complement strand
GCGCATTCGTGGCAACGGGCCACTTCGCCTTTCAGCCTTTTTTCAACCAGGTCGTCGATACGATCACGCAGGGCCTCCACTTTTATTTCCTGTATTACTTCGTGCGCAAACGCGTTCATCATCATCAGGCGGGCCTTTTTTTCTTCAATTCCGCGGGCGCGCAGGTAAAACAGCGCTTCTTCGTCAATCTGCCCAACCGTTGCGCCATGACTGCATTTTACATCGTCGGCATCGATAATCAACTGAGGTTTGGTCTGCATGGTTGCATGGTCGGTAAGCAGCAGATTGTTGTTTCGCTGAAATGCATTTGTTTTTTGCGCGTCGCGTACCACATGGATACGGCCCGCAAAAGCCCCGGTCGATTCATTGTCGAGTACGTTTTTGTATAACTGGTTACTTTGGCAGTGCGGTTTAGCATGAATAACCTGGGTAAAATTGTCAAAATGCTGTTTTTTATCGCTAAAGGCCATACCAAACATATGTGCTTCTGCATTTTCACCGTTCAGAACCACTTTCAGATTGTTCCGGATCAATCCGCCGTGAAGCGACGAAGTGTGTGTGGTAACCTTTGAATCTTTTTCCTGCCGGATAAAAACGGAATTTACGGATGTAGATCTGTTGTGTTCATTTTGAACGGTATAATAATCGAGGCTGGCATTTTCGCCCACAAAAATTTCGGTAACTGCATTACTGAAATACTGGTTCAGGTTTAGAGTGTGGTTGCAAATGATAATTTGCAGGTTTGCCCCCGGTTCGACCACAATTAAGTTTCTCTGGGTAACAAATGTATCCTTTTCTTTCTGAAGCAGGTTTATCAGTTGCAATGGTTTGTCAATCGTCACATTTTTTGGGATATATAAAAAATAGCCGTCTTTGGCAAAAGCCGTATTTAAAGCTACAGTGGGGTCTTCATGGGTTTTTGCAAGCATTGAATAATACTTCCCAATCAAATCCGGATTTTGTAATGCCATTTTTTCAAGGCTTTCCAGAATTATACCTCCGGACAACTTTTCCGTTTTGTTTCTTTCGTAAAACCAGCCGTTAAAAACAAGGGCAAGATGCGTTTCCAACTGAGGAACATCACACCGGAAAATGGCATTTAAATCCGCCTCCACCTCTTCCCTCCCGTGGATAAACTGATACTCAGGGGAAAATTGGGGCTGCAGGCTGGTGTATTTGTAATTTTCGTTTTTCCGCGTCGGTATTCCCTGTAAAACAAATTCCTGAAATGCTTTGTTCCTCTGGGCATTCAATACTTCCGAAGAGTTTTCGAAAAGGAGTTCCTTAACCTCGTTGTAATGGGCTGTATATTTAAGCGATAAATCCGCTTTTTCTACGATAACACTCATGCTAATTTCCGTTTTCTTTTTTAATCCAGTCGTACCCCTTTTCTTCCAGTTCAAACGCCAGTTCTTTTCCTGCCGATTTTACAATTTTCCCCTGGTAAAGTACGTGTACGTAATCGGGAATAATGTAATCGAGAAGGCGCTGATAATGGGTAACCACTATGGTCGCATTTTCCGGCGATCGCAGTGCATTAACGCCATGGGCAACGGTTTTTAGCGCATCGATATCCAAACCGGAATCCGTTTCGTCCAGAATGGCCAGTTTCGGTTCCAGCAAAGCCATCTGGAAAATTTCGTTCTTTTTCTTTTCCCCGCCCGAAAACCCTTCGTTTACTGAGCGGTTGGTGAGTTGCGCGTGCATATCGACCAGCTCCATTTTTTCACGCATAAATTTCAGGAATTCGCCCGCGGTAAGTTCATTTTCGCCACGATGTTTTCGCTGTTCATTTACAGCAGTTTTAAGGAAATTGACCATCGGCACCCCGGGAATTTCTACCGGGTATTGAAAACTGAGAAACAACCCTTCGCGTGCGCGGTCCTCCGGCGACATTTCCAGCAAATTCTCACCAAAATAGGTGATTTCACCGGCTGTAACTTCGTATTCTTCTTTCCCGGCCAGAACATTGGCCAGCGTACTTTTCCCTGATCCGTTCGGCCCCATAATAGCATGGATTTCACCAGGTTTTACTTCAAGATTGATTCCTTTGAGGATTTCCATTCCTTCAACGGAAACATATAAGTTTTTTATTG
>CAYWBV010000075.1:5558-12436 GCA_964455785.1 uncultured Maribellus sp. | reverse complement strand
AACAGTTTTTGCGCTTCGACAGCAAATTCCATCGGCAATTTGTTCAGCACTTCTTTGGCATAGCCGTTTACAATCATCCCGATGGCTTTTTCTGTATCGATTCCGCGCTGATTGCAGTAAAAAATCTGGTCCTCGCCAATTTTCGAGGTAGTCGCTTCGTGTTCCACAATCGACGATTTATTCCCCACTTCGATGTAAGGGAAGGTGTGCGCGCCACAGGTGTCGTTCAGCAGCAGCGAATCGCACTGCGAAAAATTCCGCGAGTTTTTTGCTCCCGGAAGTATCTTTACAAGTCCGCGGTACGAGTTGTCACTTTTCCCGGCTGAAATGCCTTTCGAAATAATTGTGCTTTTCGTGTTCTTCCCGATGTGTATCATTTTTGAACCGGTGTCGGCCTGCTGATGATTGTTGGTCACCGCAACCGAATTAAATTCACCAACCGAGTTATCGCCCATTAAAATACAACTTGGGTATTTCCAGGTAATCGCCGAACCGGTTTCTACCTGTGTCCAGCTTATTTTTGAAGAAACGCCGCGACAAATTCCGCGTTTGGTTACAAAGTTGTAAATCCCGCCTTTCCCGTTTTTATCGCCGGGATACCAGTTCTGAACCGTCGAATATTTGACTTCGGCCCGGTCGTGGGCAATAATTTCGACTACTGCCGCATGTAACTGGTTTTCATCGCGCATCGGGGCGGTACAACCTTCGAGGTAGCTCACGTAACTGTCGTCGTCGGCTACAATTAAAGTCCGTTCGAACTGCCCGGTGTTGGCCGAATTGATTCTGAAATAGGTGGATAACTCCATCGGGCAGCGAACGCCTTTCGGGATGTAACAGAACGAGCCGTCGCTAAAAACGGCTGAATTTAATGCAGCAAAGTAATTGTCGGCCACCGGTACTGACTGCCCTATGTATTTTCTTACCAATTCGGGATGTTCCTGTAACGCATCGCTAAACGAGCAAAAGATGATTCCCTGTTCGGCTAAAACTTCTTTAAATGTAGTTTTTACAGAAACGCTGTCAATAACCGCATCAACCGCCACACCTGCCAGATGTTTCTGCTCCTCCAGCGGAATTCCAAGTTTATTAAAGGTTTCCAGTAACTCCGGATCTACTTCGTCGAGACTTTCGTATTGAGGTTTCTTTTTGGGCGCCGCATAATAACTGATTTCCTGAAAATCGATGGGCGGCACTTTCAAATAGGCCCAGTTGGGCATTTTCATCTTTTGCCATTTCCGGAAGGCATCCAACCTGAAATCCAGCATAAAATCAGGTTCATTTTTCTTTTCCCAAATAATGCGGACCACATCTTCATTCAGCCCTTTTTCAATAATATCGGTTTCAATATCGGTTACAAATCCGTACTTGTATTCGCTTTGAGTTACCTCGTGCAATATTTTATCCTGATCTTCCATTTTCCTTGTTCTTATCAATAATAACAGCAGTTTTGCACGACTGTTTAAAAAATATTGCAAAGATATAAAAGTTGGAGTATTTTTATCCTTCAAAATTGATAATTAATACCTTTTTGTCTGTAATTAACAATGAGTAAAGAAAAGCTACAAACGAAAATATCGGAGCTGGGTGAATTTGGTCTGATTGAAAGGTTGACAAAGGAAATTCAGTTAAAAAACAGGAGCAGTGTAAAAGGTGTTGGCGACGATGCTGCCATCCTCGATTACGGAAACAAACAGATTGTGGTCTCCACCGATTTGCTGACCGAAGGAATTCATTTTAACCTGATGTACGTACCGTTAAAACATCTTGGTTATAAGTCGGTTATCGTAAATCTGTCGGACATTTGCGCAATGAATGCCAGTCCGAAACAAATTACTGTGAGTATTGCCGTGTCAGGTAAGTTTTCGGTGGAAGCGATCGATGACCTTTACTCCGGAATTCATCTGGCCTGTGAAAAATACGGCGTAGACCTGATCGGGGGCGATACTACCAGTTCCATGACCGGGCTAACCATTTGTATTACGGTTTTGGGTGAAGTGGACAAAGGGAAAGCAGTGTTGCGCAGCGGGGCAAAACCCAACGACTTGCTTTGTGTAACCGGCGATTTGGGCGGCGCTTACATGGGTTTGCAGTTGCTGGAAAGGGAAAATGAAGTTTTTAAAGTAAACAACACAATTCAGCCTCAACTGGAAGGGTACGACTATATACTGGAACGCCAGCTAAAACCCGAAGCCCGGGCAGATATTGTGGCCGCCTTCGAAAAAATCGGATTAAAACCTACTTCGATGATCGATATTTCCGATGGCCTTTCTTCTGAAATAATCCATTTGTGTAAAAACTCCGGAGTGGGATGTAATTTATATGAAGACAAAATTCCTCTTGATTTTCAAACCAAAAAAATGGCCGAAGAACTGAATATCAATCCGCTGGTGGCCGCGCTGAACGGGGGGGAAGATTATGAGTTGCTTTTTACAGTTTCGCTGGAAGATTATGAAAAAATAAAAAATGATCCTGATTTTACCATCATCGGGCACATGACTGAAGCTGCTGAAGGAACCAACCTGATTACCACCGGAGGATCTGTAATTCCACTGGTGGCGCAAGGGTGGAATCACGGAAAATAAAAATGCCACCCGACTTGTCGGATGGCATTCCAGTGAAATATTTTAACGCTGTTAATCAGGAAAATAACCCCTGATAATTCCGCGTTTCGAGTCTTTTACAAAAAGCAGGATTTCGTCTCTTTCAGGGGTTGCGGGCATTTCGGCTTCAATAATCTCGGTAGCCTGCGCCACATTCAGCCCTTTTTGGTAAATGTAACGGTAAATATCCTGTATCTCGCGTATTTTATCGTTGTTGTAATTTCTTCTTCTTAATCCGATGGAGTTAATACCCACATAAGAAAGCGGCTCGCGACCGGCTTTGATAAACGGGGGTACATCTTTCCTCACCAGCGATCCGCCCGAAATCATCACGTGCGAACCGATATGGCAAAACTGGTGGACGGCAACCATTCCGCTTAAAATGGCCCAGTCATCAACAATTACTTCGCCGGCCAGTTGCGACGAATTGACCATGATAACATTGTTCCCCACAGTACAATCGTGGGCAATATGTACATAAGCCATGAGCAAACAATTGTTGCCTACAATGGTTCTCCCTTTGGCGGCGGTACCACGGTTGATGGTAACATATTCCCTTACTGTGGTATTATCACCGATTTCAACAGTAGAATACTCTCCCCTGAACTTTAAATCCTGCGGGATGGCCCCAATTACGGCCCCTGGAAATATGCGACAGTTTTTGCCAATCCGGGTGCCGGGAAGAATGGTAACACTTGAACCGATACGGGTCCCTTCACCGATAATCACATCCTGATCGATGGAGACAAAAGGTTCGATTACCACATTGTCGGCTATTTTAGCATCAGGGTGTACATACGCGAGTGGTTGTTTCATAATAAATATCCTGTTTTCAAATATTAGTTTTCTGTTTGTTTTACGATTTGTGCCATAAATTCGCCTTCAGCTACTATTTTACTGCCTACATAGGTTACCCCTTTCATATTGGCAATTCCTCTGCGGATCGGCGAATTTAATGTTAATTTAAAAATCAAAGTGTCGCCGGGGACAACTTTTTTTCTGAATTTAACATTGTCAATACGAATAAAATAGGTAGAAAATTTACCTTCCTGTTTGCTCAGCACAAGCAGCCCTCCGGTTTGAGCCATGGCTTCAACAAGCAAAACCCCCGGCATTACAGGCTCATCGGGGAAATGCCCCTGAAAATAGGGTTCGTTTGCGGTTACATTCTTAACGCCAATCACTTCCGTGTCAGTTACTGAAATTATTTTATCGACCAGCAAAAACGGATAGCGGTGCGGCAGTAATTCTTTTATTTTGTTCACATCCATTAAAGGAGGCGAATCAGGATTATAGTCGGGCGCACTTTCCAGGTTACGCAGGTAAACTTTCTTCAGGGCTCTTGCAAATTTTGTGTTTGGTCCGTGCCCGGGTTTGGTGGCAATTATCCTGCCTTTGATATGTTTTCCGCACAGCGCCAAATCGCCGATTACATCCAAAAGTTTATGCCGTGCACATTCGTTGTCGAAATATAAATCGAGGTTGTTTAAAATACCCTGCGGTTTTACTTCAACCCTTTCGTGATCAAAAAGATCGGCCAGCCGGTTCAGTTCTTCCTGTCCGACTTCCTTGTCGATAATAACAATGGCGTTATCCAAATCGCCGCCCTTGATCAGGTTTAATTTCATTAACGGCTCCAACTCGTGCAAAAAAACAAAAGTGCGGCAGTTGGCAATTTCGTCTTTAAATTGACTGATGGAACTGAGAGTTGCAAACTGATTGTTTAATACGCTGGTATTAAACGAAATCATAATATTGAGCCGGTAATCGTCGTCGGGCAGTGCAACAATTTCTGCTCCTGATTTTTCATCGGTGATTTCAATTTTCTCTTTGATTTCCAGATATTCCCTGTCGGCATCTTGTTTTACAATACCGGCTTTCTGAATGGCCTCCACAAAATACCTCGAACTCCCGTCGATTATCGGGGCTTCTTCGTTGTTTACTTCAATCAAAACATTGTCGAGGTCCATCCCGATTAATGCGGCAAGCGTATGTTCGATAGTACCTATCCGGGCGCCGTTTTTTTCAAGCAAAGTCCCCCGCGACGTGTCGACAACGTAGTCGGCGTCGGCTTCAATAATGGGCTGATCTTCAAGGTCAACTCGTTTAAATTTAAAACCGTGGTTTTCGGGGGCCGGTAAAAAATTCATTGTAACTTTTACTCCGGTATGCAATCCTTTTCCTTCGATTTGGAAGGAACGTGCCAGCGTTTTTTGTTTTACCACCATAATTTATTGACCTTTGAAAAACAAACTATTTTGTTTTTAATAATTTAATTTCTTTTTTGAGGAGAATAACATCGTCACGAAGTTGTGGCAGATTTTTAAAAATAATGGATGCTTTAATCGCGTCTTTTATATTAAATGCGGGAGTTAAAAGGAGGGTTTCTCCGTCTTTCACCGAACTGGCAATACCCGACTGTGCACCAATCTGCACATTATCGCCAATGGTGAGATGCCCGGCCAGGCCAACCTGTCCGCCAAAGCGGCAGTTCCGACCCACTTTGGTTGTTCCGGCCATCCCTGTTTGTGCCGCAATAACTGTATTCTCGCCTATTTCGCAGTTGTGGGCCACCTGCACAAGGTTGTCAATTTTTACTCCTTTTCTGATGATTGTCGAGTCCATTGTACCACAATCGATGGTGGTATTGGCGCCAATTTCAATATCGTCTTCCAAAATAACGTTCCCAATTTGCGGGATTTTTTTATACGAACCGTTATTTTGCGGGGCAAAGCCAAAACCATCGGCGCCAACCACAGTGCCGGCATGAAGAATACACCGGTTTCCAATAACACAGCTTTCGTAAATTTTAACTCCGGGATATATAATACAGTCATCGCCGATGATAACATTATCACCAATGTAAACCTGCGGGTATATTTTCGAATCGTTTCCAATCTTTACCTTTTTCCCGATGTACGCAAAAGCGCCAACATAAATATGATTTCCGAGCAAGGCAGTTTCATCAATAAAACTGGGCTGTTCTATACCCGTTTTTTGTTGCGACCTGGCTTGAACGTACAATTCGAGCAACGATGCAAACGCCTGGTATGCGTCATCAACCTTAATAAGAGTTGCTTTGATTTCCGCTTTTGGAACAAAATTTTTACTCACCAAAACCACTGACGCTTCGGTTGTATAAATAAAATGTTCGTATTTCATATTCGACAGAAAAGCAAGTGTTCCGGGTTTTCCGTCCTCAATTTTCGACACGCTGACAACTTTGACATCTGCATTTCCTGCGATTTCCCCGTTCAGGAAAGCGGCAATGTCTGTAGCTTTAAATTCCATTCATCTGTTTTTTTGGCGTTGCAAATATAGTTATAACTCATAAATGTCCAATTCTTTCGGAAAACACAAAAAATATTTGCGTACGGTTTTGGTCAAAGCGGATAAATTTATGTCGGAAGCTTTGCGGATATCTTTTACTTTTCCGTTCTTAAACAGAATATGAATATTTTCTTCGGAACGGTTTAATGCATGATTTGTAATTTCCCCTGTAATTAAAAAATAACGAGCTAGTTCACTATCGCCGGTGATATCCGTGGAAATATGCTGAAGCATTTTTTCTTCCCATGATTTTGTTGGCGGTTTTGTGGTTAACCGGGTTTTAAATAATTTTCTGTTAACAATACCTTTCGCCAGAAATGAAAGCACCGGATCAGGATGCCATTGCCACTCTTTTATCGACACAAGGATATCGCTGTCGTCGAGTAAAGCGAACCAGTCCAAAACATTCTTCCCGTTGATTATTCTACTGTTTTCAAAATCGCCGGATGTAATCGTATTTTCCAGGAAAACACCGAGGGTAGGAGTTGCAAAAACCGGTACACCATTTTCAACCAGCGCGTGCGCCCGCTTTAATACATTAATTAATATAAACTCTGCTGCCACAACGGTTTTGTGTAAATATACCTGCCAGTACATCAGGCGGCGGGCAATCAGAAATTTTTCGATCGAATAAATTCCTTTCACATCGACAACCAACTGGTCCTGCCAGACATTCAGCATTTTAATAATACGGTCGATACTGATAACGCCCTCGGTAACCCCGGTAAAAAAACTGTCGCGGCTGAGATAGTCCAGCCTGTCCATGTCCAACTGGCTGGCAACCAACTGGTGCAGAAACCGTTTTTGATACCTGTTGGTAAAAATTTCGATGGCAAGGTCGAGTTTACCGTTAAACCGGCGGTTCAGTTCTTTCATTAAAAGCAGCGAAATATGTTCGTGCGGGATCCCAACCAGCGTATTTTCAAGTACGTGCGAAAACGGCGCGTG
>CAYWBV010000075.1:0-5458 GCA_964455785.1 uncultured Maribellus sp. | reverse complement strand
TGTAAATTGATAAAACCAAATACAGGGTCGTTAATTATTTTCTTTTTATTTATATGGATTTGATTCACTAAATGTAAATGTTCTGACCCGCTAAAAGTACAAAACTTTCCGAAAATCAAAAAAGGAGTGCTGTCAGTCCCTCATTCCTAACTGGTTTAGTAGCAAACAATAAAAAACAGGTTTTGAATGACATTTTTCACAATGGTTATTTATTCTTTAAAATCAATACTTTATATGGAATATGATATTTGTTATTCATAAAAAAATATTATTTTTGCGAAGATTTTTGGAAAACCTGTAATAGGGGACCTCTGGTTCCCTATTTTGTTAACTGGAATTAATGATTGATAAAAATAAGATCATACAACTGGTAAAGGAAAAACTTAACGAAAGGATGTTTATCGTCGATGTTTCGATAAGTTCCAGTAATGTGATATATGTGTTTGTGGATAGCTACGATGGGATTACCATCGAACAGTGTATCGAAATAAGCCGGAATATCGAACACAATCTCGACCGCGATGAGGAAGATTTTGGGTTGCAGGTTTCATCGCCGGGACTGATGGAAAGTTTTAAAGTGAAAGAACAATACATTAAATATACCGGCAGGGAAATAGAAGTTTTGACCGCTTCGGATTTGAAATATCAGGGGATTTTAAAGGAGACAGGCGCTGAGGAGATAGTTTTGGAAACCGCATCGATGGAAAAACCGGAAGGGCAAAAAAAGAAACAATTGATAACAAAAGAGTATAAATTCAAATACGATGAAATAAAGAGTGCGAAAGCCGTTATTTCATTTAATAAACTGATGTCCGATGGAAAATATTAACCTGATTGATACGTTTGCCGAATTCAAGGAGCTGAAAAACATTGACCGTGTTACCATGATGAGCGTCCTTGAAGATGTTTTTCGTAGTGTACTTATCAGGCAATTTGGTACCGACGAAAATTTCGACGTCATTATAAATATCGATAAAGGAGATTTTGAAATTTGGAGAAACCGGGAAGTTGTGGAAGACGACCAGTTGGAAGACCCAAATTTGCAGATCACCCTTACCGCAGCTCAAAAAATCGATAGCGATTATGAAGTGGGCGAAGAGGTAACCGACGAAGTTAAACTGGCCGACTTTGGGCGTCGCGCCATTTTAAACCTCCGCCAGAACCTCGCCAGTAAAATCATGGAACTGGAAAAAGACCACGTTTACGGAAAATATAAAGGTAAAATTGGCGAAATAATTACCGGCGAAGTTTATCAGATTTGGAAAAAGGAAATTCTGATCCTCGACGACGAAGGAAATGAACTTATCCTCCCCAAATCGGAACAAATCCCTTCCGATTTTTTCAGAAAAGGAGACACAGTGCGGGCCATCGTTTACAAAGTGGAACTGCGCAACAACAACCCGCTGATTATTTTATCGCGGACTGCGCCGGCTTTCCTCGAGCGTTTGTTCGAACTGGAAATCCCCGAGATTTTTGACGGGCTAATCATCATCAAAAAAATTGTCAGGGTGCCGGGAGAAAGGGCAAAAGTGGCCGTCGAATCGTACGATGAACGAATTGATCCAGTTGGCGCCTGCGTTGGAATGAAAGGATCACGTATTCACGGCATTGTCCGCGAACTCAGAAACGAAAATATCGATGTGATCAACTATTCGTCCAATATTCAGTTATTTATAAAGAGGGCGTTAAACCCGGCAAAAATAAATTCGATAAAAATTATCGAAGGATCAAAAAAAGCGGAAGTATTCCTCAGACCTGAGGAAGTTTCGCTGGCCATCGGAAAAGGAGGGCTGAACATTCGCCTCGCAAGCCAGTTGACCGGCTACGAAATAGATGTTTACCGCGAAATGGAGGAAGACGAAGAAGATGTGAACCTCGATGAATTTGCCGATGAAATTGAAGACTGGGTAATTGACGGATTAAAAGCCATTGGGTGCGACACGGCTAAAAACGTGTTAAATCTTTCGCGCCAGGAGTTGATTAAACGTACTGATTTTGAAGAAGAAACCATCGATGAGGTTTTAAAAATTTTGAAGTCGGAATTTGAGTAGTAACACAAAAGGAGTTGTCGTAAAGAATTCTGAAAAAGAGGTACGGTAAGCTTTGGCATTTGGATTATAAAATGATAAAAAGGTTTTTTATGGTGGCAGGCAATACAATAAGACTTAGTAAACTTGCAAGGGAATTTAACGTTGGAATTCATACCATCGTCGAGTTTTTGCATAAAAAAGGTTTTGATATCGACTCAAATCCGAATACTAAAGTTGAGGAAGAAGCGCTCCACCTGCTGCAGCAGGAATATAAAATTGACGTTTCGCTGAAAAAGGAATCAGAAAAAATCAGCTTGAAAAGCCATCGCCCCAAAAAGGAAGTGATTAGCATCGACGAAGCTGATAACGAAGATGAGGAAGACGAAGTTGAAATAAAACCGGTAAAAAAAGAAAACGTAGCAGAACCGGTAAAAACGGTTGAGGTTAAAAAAGAAAAAACTGAAAAACCACAGGAAATTCAACCGGTACAGAAAGAAGAAAAAATAAAGGTCATCGGTAAAATTGACCTGGATATTTTTTCAAGACATAAAAAGAAAGAAGAAAAACCCGCCGAACCATCAAAACCTGTCGAAACAGTTAAACCGGTGGAACCTCCCAAACCTGTGGAATCAGCTAAACCTGCGGAAACAGTTAAACCAGCAGAAACAGTTAAACCGGAAGAGCCGGTGACGATAATAAAAGAAGAAGAGAAGAAATTGGAGGCAGAACCTGAAGTTATAACCCGGGAAGAACCGGCGAAAGTTGAAGTGTACAGAATACCGCCGGTTGAAATGATTGAAACCGAGATCCCAAAAGTTGAAGAGGTAAAAGTGGTTGGGAGAATTGATCTTAAAAATATCAATCAAAGAACCCGCCCTGCGAAAAAATCGAGGGAAGAAAAAGAAAAGGAACGCAGGGAAAGATTAAAACAACGGATGGCGCCAAAACCGGTGGCAGAAACTCCGGGAGAAGAGGCACAACCGGTGGTCGTCAGAAAACCCATAGAAGTGATTAAGGCAAAAGCCGACAGGCTAAATGGCCCGACAGTAGTGGGTAAAATTGATTTGCCCGACAGACGGGATAAACGGCCGCCGATGGGAGATCAAAATGCGGCGAATAAAAAACGCAGAAAACGGATTCCAAAAGAAACAGGAAAAGTTAATCTTGAAAATAAACAGGAAGAACGTCCTAAGAGTAATTTCCAGGTAACCAAACAAGTCGGAAAAAAGAAACGGCTGCTCAAAAAAGAGGTTAACGAGGAAGATGTACAAAAACAAATAAAAGATACGCTGGCACGGTTAACTTCAAAAGGGAAATCGAAAGGTTCAAAACACCGCCGCGACAAAAGGGCTGCGTTTACTGAAAGGATGCAGGCCGATTTGGAAAGACAAAACGAACAAAAAAAGGTGCTGAAAGTTACCGAATTTGTATCGGTAAGCGAGTTGGCAACCATGATGGAAGCAAGTGTTACCCAGATTATCTCGGCCTGTATGAGCCTGGGATTGTTTGTTTCCATTAACCAGCGGCTCGATGCAGAAACCCTTTCGATTGTTGCCGAAGAATTTGGTTATTCGGTTGAGTTTGTCAGTGTCGAAATTCAGGAAGCTATTGATGATGCCATTGAAGACAGTGAAGAAGATTTGCTTTCGCGCCCGCCAATCGTTACGGTGATGGGCCACGTTGACCACGGAAAAACTTCGCTGCTCGACTATATCCGCAGCACCAACGTTATCGCCGGCGAAGCGGGGGGAATTACCCAGCACATTGGCGCCTACCACGTAACATTAAACGACGGCAGGAAAATTACATTTCTCGATACGCCTGGACACGAGGCGTTTACCGCCATGCGTGCCCGCGGCGCCCAGGTAACCGACATCGCCATTATTATTGTAGCTGCCGACGACAACGTGATGCCACAAACCGTAGAAGCTATCAACCATGCGATGGCGGCTGGTGTTCCTATTGTTTTTGCCATCAACAAAATTGACAAACCGGGAGCAAATCCCGAAAAAATAAAAGAAGAGCTGGCCAATATGAACTTCCTCGTTGAAGAATGGGGCGGTAAATATCAGTCGCACGATATCTCGGCAAAACAAGGATTTGGAGTTGGCGAACTTCTGGAAAAAGTACTACTCGAAGCTGAAATGCTGGATCTAAAGGCCAATCCGAACCGAAACGCTGCCGGCACAATTATCGAATCGTCACTCGACAAAGGAAGAGGTTACGTGGCAACATTACTGGTACAGGCCGGCACGCTTAGTGTTGGAAATGTTGTTCTGGCAGGCCAGCATTTTGGACACGTAAAAGCCATGTTCAACGAACGTAACCAAAAAATCGACAAAGTGGGGCCGGGCGAACCAGCCATTATTTTGGGATTAAACGGCGCGCCGCAGGCCGGCGACAAGTTTAATGCGATGGATACCGAACGCGAGGCCCGCAACATTGCCAACAAACGCGAACAACTGGCGCGCGAACAAGGGTTACGGACGCAAAAACATATTACACTCGACGAAATTGGCAGAAGGATTGCCATTGGGAATTTCCAGGAACTGAACCTGATTGTAAAAGGCGATGTGGATGGTTCTATCGAAGCGCTTTCGGATTCGCTTATCAAACTTTCAACCGAAGAAATCCAGGTAAACATCAAACACAAAGCTGTTGGACAGATTTCCGAATCGGATATTTTACTTGCAGCGGCTTCAGAAGCTATTGTGATTGGATTCCAGGTGAGACCTTCGTTAAATGCACGGAGGCTGGCCGAGAAAGAACAGATCGACGTCCGTTTGTATTCCATCATTTACGATGCCATCAACGAAATTAAAGCGGCCATGGAAGGTATGCTTTCTCCCGAAATCAGGGAAGAAATTACCGGGACCGTGGAAGTGCTCGAAGTTTTTAACATTACCAAAGTTGGCACAGTTGCCGGGTGTATTGTCCGCGACGGAAAAGTGACCCGAAACTCAAAAATAAGAGTCATCCGCGACGGAATTGTAATTTATACCGGGAACCTCGGTTCGCTGAAACGTTTTAAAGAGGATGTAAAAGAGGTAAAAAATGGTTATGAATGCGGTTTGAATATCGATAAATTCAACGATATAAAATCGGGCGACCTTATCGAATCATTCCAGGAAGTTGAAGTAGCAAAACAACTTTAATACAGAACCGGAAAAAATAGTACCTAAAAATTTATTTTCACCCATCTTTTCCAAAGTCAAAAAAAACTTTGAGAAAGATGGGTTTTTACTGAAAATCAGTCCCCTACCCTTTATTGTACAATTATCCGATAGTATCAACCCGTTGTTTTGTTTTACATCAGAACATTTTTCAACACAACAATACAGAATTCGGGAGTTGGAAAACACATTCCTGAAAGGGTTTATTAACAAACCATGTTTCATTTTATCGTTAAAAATTTGGCGTCTCAACCT
>CAYWBV010000074.1:4499-14653 GCA_964455785.1 uncultured Maribellus sp. | reverse complement strand
AGTCCGAATATTTTCTAAATTCTTTTTAAAACAATCTGTTCCTGTTGTTTTTCAACAACTTGTCTGAAAAATTCTTTTAACGTTTTGTAATAGGATGGCAAAAAGAGAGAATTTCCGATAATGAACGACTGGCTTAGAGTAATTTTGTTGCCGACCTGCTGAACGCCGTAAATAAACCTGCCCCCGTTTTCGGCCAGTTTTATCGAAATGGCTTCGGGGAGGCTGACGACTTGCCAGGTATCGGGTATAGTGTAGGTAAAAATAACGCGGTTCTCGCGGGGATACGCAAAGTCAACCGGGTATTTCCTTTCTTCAATTTTGAACGGATTTTCTTCATACTTTTCAAACAAACAGGGGTTAAAATAGATCATATCGCCCGATATAATCACTTTTTCGCGGATGTCACCAGTGATATGTTCTTCAAGTAATTCTTCGGGCTTTTCACGATTTTTGGCTTCGTATACCTGAACCGCAAATCCTACATGTTCTTCCTCAAAGTCCTTGATAACCTGTTCTTTTTCAACATCAATTTTTTTTCTTCTGCTGAAAGCAAAATGTCCGTCTCTTTTTTCATTAATATTCGCTTGAATATCTCCGTTTTCCAGAATTTGCAATTCACCGAATATGTTGCTTTTGGAGTACCCCATCCCGGAGAGATCAATCCATTCTATCTGGCTGTTTTTCGGCATCAGAATCCCTTTCTCATTCAAACATCTTTCAGGTAAAAAATTGAAGGGGATGTCATCTTCGGTGGCATCCAGTAAAATGGTCTGATTTCCGGTTTTTACTGCGGCAATAACATAATCCAGCGACGACAGCGAGGGATGTGTCAGGGGAAGTTTGCCAGATGACCGGGTTTTTAACAACACCGGATTTACATTTAACCCCGCCGCGTCCAGCAAATTAATTAACAGGATATTGATGTCGCCGCTGTTTCCAACGCCGGTTTTATAAACCTGTCGCAGGTTATCACAATATTTCGAGTTTCTTCCGTCCCATTTGGTTGTCGTTTTTACGAAGTTGTAAATAGCGGCTGCCTTTTCGGGTTCCGACAGTTCACCTAAATTCAACTCAGCCACTTTTTCTTTTGAAGTGCTGATGGCCGACAACTGTCCTCCAAATTTTTCATCGTCATTGAGGGATTTACCGATTTCTTCCCATGTGGACGTGTAGTTTTTTAGTGGTGTGTTTGGGAATTTAGTTGTCTGAAGTTCATACGATATCATTGAGATGTAATTCCCGGGAGCATCGATATAGGGTTCGGGGTCAAACGCAGGTACATCTTTGGCGGCCATGATGGTTTGGTTTACCCGGTAATTTACCTGGTTGTTTGTTATGTCGGTTGTGGTTGAGTAAGTATTGTTCGTACGGTTGACATTGGTGAAGTTAATCAAACCATTTAATGAATTCGATTTATTCAAAAACAAAGAAATGTACCCTTTCATTTCCTGGTAATACTGAAAATATTCGGGTATCTGGACCTCCAGGATACTCCATTTTACCGGTATATCATGCTGAAACCGCCAGGAAGGGAGGTTCCATAAAAAATCGGAAATAATGGTGTATTCAACTTCTACTACCGAACCCTCCTTAACATTTGGCATTGTAAAACTTGTATTCGACCAGTTTTCATTTACTTTTTCCGTAAAAATATCTTTTTTGTTCAGTGAAGTTTCGGCCACCTTATTGCCTTCCTGATTGTAGGTAACCGCTTTTATCCTTACAATCTTTTCTTCCATACTTCCTGAAGAGGCTTCATAGTGCGGAATTTTAAATTCGGCATAATCATATCCCGATTGTGTTAATATTTTGATGGCGCTGTGCCTGGTATATTCAATTTTAAACCCCTCGGTTTTATCATACCGAATGATGGAAATTCCTTTGTCGAAAAGGAAAAATGCGTGGGCGCCCGTATCAATATCACACCTGGTAATTTCCAACTCGGCCTTACCTAGTTTGCCAAATTTAAAATCGGGCAGTTCTTCGGCTGGAGCACAAACACTATAAAGTAAAACAGATAACGACAGGAAAATGCTCCTGATAATTCGAGGCTTTTTTGTAAGCATGGCAAATGAATTTAATTTAGTTTGGTTAATTGAACCATGTCTGGTTTTTTTTAAGTTTTATTGGTTTCGAAAATAAAAAATTTTAATCAATACATCGATCTGAATGAATCCCAAAAAACGACATTTCTGTTGTATAACAGTTGTTCTGTTATGGGCGCTTCAAAAAATGGTTACTGTTTCCATTCGGTTAAACTGATATTCGACCCGGCAATTGGTTGGAATGTTGCTGCTTTCGTAAATCAAAATTATACAGCTTTTTAGCCGGACTTCTGAATATATCTCACCGAATTAAAAAAAAATAATTACATTTGCGCCGCAATTTGCGGACGTGGCGGAATTGGTAGACGCGCTAGACTTAGGATCTAGTGCCACACGGCGTGGGGGTTCGAGTCCCTTCGTCCGCACAACAAAAAAAGACCGCCAACCTTCCCTTTTAGGCAAGTGTTGGCGGTTATTTACATAGAGGCATTTTGAATTTAATTTTTATTTATCATGAACATTACCCGGGAAAATATTGACAATGTAAATGCGGTAATAAAAGTAACCATTGAGAAGGCAGATTATGAAAAACCGGTAAACGATGCGCTGAAAGAATACCGTCAAAAAGCATCTGTTCCGGGTTTCCGACCGGGAAAGGTTCCCGCCGGACTGATTCAAAAGAGGTTTGGGAAAGCTATACTTCTCGACGAAGTGAACAAAGCGCTGTCTCAAAATCTGTCGAAATATCTTGTGGAAGAAAAACTGAATATCCTGGGAGAACCGCTTCCCAACGAAGAACAGCAAAAAACCATCGACTGGGATAACGACGAAGCTTTCGAGTTTGCTTTCGATATTGCTCTGGCACCCGAGGTAAACATTTTGCTCGACGACAGTAATAAATTCGACTATTATACCATCGCGGTATCAGAAGAGATGATCGATCGGCAGGTGGAAATGGCCGCTTCGCAACTCGGACAAAACGTGCCCGACGAAACGGTAGTCGAAAACAGTTCGGTACGCGGCGATTTTGTTCAGTTGAACGAAAACGGCGAAGCGTTGGAAGACGGCATTCAACCGAAAGGCGTACTTTTGGCTGTTGATATGATTAAAAATGAAGAAATTAAAGCCGCTTTCATTGGTAAACAGAAAGGCGATGTTTTAACTTTCGATCCGGTAAAAGCTTTTGAAGACCGCCATGAAGTAGGGCACATGCTCAACATCAGCCACGAAGCGGCTCACGACCTGAATGGCGAGTTCAGCTTTACCGTCACCGACATCCTTCGTTTTGAAAAAGCCGAGCTGAATGAAGAACTCTTCAAAAAATTATATGGCGACGAAACCGAAATCAAAACCATTGAAGATTTCAGAAATAAAGTAAAAGAAGAAATCGCTGCTAACTTAGTGTATTCCTCCGACCATAAATTTGCCGAAGACACCCGCAGTTCGCTGATTGAAAAAACGAACCTGGAGCTTCCGGAAATATTCCTGAAACGCTGGTTAATAGCCGCAAATAAAAATCTGACCAAAGAACAAATCGACAATGATTTTGACTGGTTTATCGAGGATTTAAAGTGGCAGTTGATAAAAGATACCATTATTAGGCAAAATGATCTGACGGTAACTCCCGGAGAAACGCAGGAATTTGCCAAACAAGTGGCGCGGGCCCAGTATCAGCAGTACGGGATTTATGATATTCCTGATGAACAACTGGAATCGTTTGCCAAAATAATCCTTGAAAAACCTGAGGAGGGCGAGCGCATTTACAAAAAGCTTTTTGAAGATAAAATAATGGCGGTTGTAAAAGAGAAAGCCAGTATCGAGGAAAAAGTAGTCACCGAAGAAGAATTCAACGCTATGATGAAATAAAATAACTCAAAAGAGATACCAATATATTTTTATAACTTTGTAAATTGCGTTTTTAAGGTAAACAAACTTTACAAAGTTATTTTTTTTACATCAATATCAGAATATGGAAAATCAGAATGAATTTAGAAAATATGCGGTAAGGCATCACGGAATCAGCAGTTTGACCATGGATCGTTATTCATCGGTTTATGGCAATTATATTTCTCCGACCATTATCGAGGAACGCCAGTTGAATGTGGCTTCCATGGATGTTTTTTCAAGATTGATGATGGATCGGATTATCTTTTTGGGCGTTCCAATCGACGATACCGTCGCCAATATTATCCAGGCCCAGTTGCTTTTTCTCGAATCGACTGATCCGAGCAAAGAAATCCAGATATATTTTAATACCCCTGGAGGACACGTTCATGCGGGGTTGGGAATTTACGACACCATGCAGTTTATTACGGCTGATGTAGCCACCATCTGTACCGGGATGGCCGCTTCCATGGGAGCTGTGTTGCTAACAGCTGGCGCCAAAGGAAAACGCTGGGCGCTGAAACATTCGAGGATTATGATCCACCAGCCGATGGGCGGCGCTTCAGGACAGGCGTCGGACATAGAAATTACTGCCCGCGAAATTCAGAAAATTAAAAAAGAACTATACGAAATAATTGCCTTTCACTCAGGAAAAACCTACGATGAGGTGGAAAAAGATGCCGATCGGGATTACTGGATGACATCGGAAGAAGCAGTGAAATATGGTATGATCGACGATATATTGGTGCGAAATAAATAGTAATGATAAGCAGAGATAAAATGGATAAATGTTCCTTTTGCGGACGTGAGAAAAAAGAAGTTAACCTTTTAATTGCCGGTATCGACGGGCACATATGCGATCGCTGTGCGGAACAGGCTCACTCGATTATCCTGGAGGAAATGAAAAAAGACAGCGGTTTTGTCCTCGACGATATCAAGCTGCTCAAACCCCAGGAAATCAAAAATTTTCTCGATCAATATGTAATCGGACAGGATCAGGCAAAAAAAATCCTTTCGGTTTCGGTTTACAATCATTACAAACGGTTGACACAACCTTTCGACGATGATGAAACAGAAATTGAAAAGTCGAATATTATTCTGGTTGGCGAGACCGGTACCGGAAAAACATTGCTGGCACGAACCATTGCAAAAATGCTGCATGTGCCTTTTACCATTGTAGATGCTACGGTGTTAACTGAAGCCGGTTATGTTGGGGAAGACATTGAAAGCCTTCTGACACGGTTGTTGCAGGTAGCCGATTATAATGTGGAAGCCGCCGAACGCGGAATCGTTTTTGTGGACGAAATCGATAAAATCGCCCGGAAAAGCGACAATCCTTCCATCACCCGCGATGTTTCGGGCGAGGGTGTCCAGCAGGGACTGTTGAAATTGCTCGAAGGTTCTATTGTGAATGTTCCGCCGCAGGGTGGACGTAAACATCCGGAACAAAAACTCATCCCGGTAGATACAAAAAATATCCTTTTTATTTGCGGCGGAGCTTTTGACGGAATTGAGAGGAAAATAGCCACACGGATGAACACCAAAGTTATCGGTTACAGCGCGGCCAAAGAAGCCGACCGTATCGAAAGGGAAAACCTGTTGCAGTACATCGCCCCACAGGATTTAAAATCGTTTGGCCTGATACCCGAAATTATCGGGCGCCTTCCGGTTCTGGTTCATCTGGATCCTTTGGATAAAGACGCATTGCGCCGGATTCTTACAGAACCCAGAAATTCGGTAATCAAACAATACAAAAAGCTGTTCCAGCTCGATAACATCAAACTGGAGTTTGAGGAAGAAGCTCTGCAGTATATTGTTGACAAAGCCATCGAATTTAAACTGGGCGCCAGAGGATTACGTTCGATTTGCGAAAATATTATGAACGACGCGATGTTCGATTCTCCTTCACAGGTTATCAACGAGCTTGTAATTACAAAAGATTACGCGCAGGAAAAAATAGAACATACTGCCGTTCATCGACTCAAAGCAGGCTAAAAAACCGGAAGAACCAAAAGACCCGATCGACTTGAAAATTGATTGGGACCAGCATCATAACGACAAAAAAACATGTTGTACTGGTATTGGTCGCCCAGTTTTCGTTTTCAAAAAAAACATGAAACTAAGTTTTGCCATTTCGGTAAATGAACTCGGTTTTTATCATTCGGATATGAGTTTTTATGCTGAACCGGGAGAATTTATCTTTTCGTTGGCAGGAATGCAAATACAACAAATTCGGGATGGGTTTCCTTAAAATAATTTTAACGAGAGTTGAGCTAATCACTTGACTTTCTTTGATAACTGTTGTAAATTAGTTTATCTTTTTCTTCTGAAAAGATGGAGGAACCATTAAAATCAGGCATCCCGGGAGCAGAAGCGGGGTGCCTATTTTTAATGGTTCTGCTAAGATTCCAGGCCCGTTATTCCAGAATTCCGGTTAGTACAACTCCATCTTTAAAACGATATATTTTTCCCTCCGTATCAAAAATCTCAAGGGTAACAATATATACACCAAGCGGCTGGCGCTGTCCGGTTTCATCTTCCCCATTCCACGCAATCTTTCCGTGTGTGCCCAGAATTTCATTTTTTACCAGTTGACAAACCAACCGGCCTTCCGAATCAAAAACAGTTACATTGGCAACAAATCCTGGTTTTTTCAGCAGATAATCAATTTGATACTCGTCGTTGTACCCGTCGGAATTGGGAGAAAAAGCATCTGGTTCGAACGTTATAACAGGTTCTTCGGTGTTGATATTTTCGGTTTGCGAATTTTTGTAACCGGGTGTTGCATAACCCGATTCGGTGGATGCAGAAGCCCAGTTTTCAGCATCGTTGGTACTGGCTGTCAGTGAAATGCGTTCCAGCGATACTCCGTCAACATCGGCCAGGAACGGATGGTGTTTCTTTTCGGAATAGTAAAATTCATCGATAATCACCCCGTTTTCGTTCAGTAAAACTACAACATCTTCGTCGTTGTTAAACGATGGAAATTTTGAGGTTTGTTGAAAACAATCACTGCATTCAATAAAATAAAAAGGCAAAACCTTGCCGGTATCTTTGGTCAGCGCGAGGTAGTTTCCGGGATGTAAAAGGTGTTTTTTTCCTGCCAGGCTGTAAACCTGTGTCAGCTGTCCATCGTCGTCGCGCGAGGCCAGGAAAAGTTGACTCAGGGATAGTTCTTTTTCCGACCGGTTATAAATTTCCACAAAATCTTCCCCTTCAGGAAAGGGATTGAACAGTACTTCGTTGATTGCCAAATCGCCTGGTTCTGCGGGAGGATATGTTTTTTCCTCCGCAAATACCCTCACCTCATCGAGAATCACTTTGTCGGATGAATAGGAATTGGAAATTTTTACGACAATCTGTAACGAATCGCCATTTAATTTGTTTTGTTCCGCAACTGCCGAACCCCAGTTTCCCGAGTTTTCACCGTTGGTTTCGAAAAGGGTTTCATTTCCGTTGTTGATTCTGTAAAAGGCTTTTAAATACTTGGTTTCCTTGTTTGCATTACTTCCGGTTTCATTTGCAGTGAGCTGAACCGAGATGTTTTGATAATGCGAGACAAGAATCCATTCAGAACGCCAAATAATTTCTCCGTTTATATCGCGCACTTCGAACCTTCCGCCCGAAGTTGACACTGTTTTTGCATAGTCGTCAGTATTGGCAAGGGTTACTGCTGCGTATTCCAGTGTCCAGCGTGTTATCTCGGTGAAATCTTTTTCGATGAAAGTTCCGTCGTCACTCCCCCAAATTCCTTTCCCAGGAACCAAAAAGTCTTCTTTCCAGATTTCCTGCGCAAAAATAGGGTGGAAGAACAGGCAGAATAGGAATGTTAATATTTTTGGAAGATTGTTAATCACCAACTTACAATTATAAACAAAATGCTAAATTTACCCGTTTTATTTTATAAATGAATGTATAATTATTAAAAATTTTTGAGTAATGAAAGTTGCAGTTGTTGGTGCGAGCGGCGCGGTAGGACAGGAGTTCCTCCGTGTGCTTGAAGAGCGGAATTTTCCGCTGGATGAATTGGTGTTGTTTGGTTCGGCGCGCAGTGCCGGAAACGAGTATGAATTTAAGGGGAAAAAACTCACCGTCAAGGAATTGAAGCACAACGACGATTTTAAGGATATCCATATTGCGTTAACATCGGCAGGAGCCGGTATTTCGAAGGAATTTGCAACAACCATTACTAAATACGGCGCAATAATGATTGACAACTCCAGTGCATTTCGTTATGAGAACGATATTCCGCTGGTGGTCCCGGAAGTTAATGCAGAAGATGCCAGAAACCGCCCGCGTAATATCATTGCCAATCCCAACTGTTCAACTATTCAGATGGTGGTTTCACTAAAACCGATTGAAGCGCTTTCGCACATCAAAAGGATTCGCGTGGCTACATACCAGGCAGCCAGTGGCGCAGGCGCACAGGGTATTGCTGAACTGGAAGGGCAAATCAGGGAAATCGCCAACGGGGAACAGGCTACCGTGAGCAAATTTCCGTACCAGTTGGCCATGAATATAATTCCCCACATCGATGTTTTTCTCGATAACGATTACACCAAGGAAGAGATGAAGATGAACTGGGAAACCAAAAAGATTATGCACACCGACGCCGAAGTGAGCGCAACCTGCGTGCGTATCCCGGTGGCACGGGCGCATTCGGAGGCCATTTGGATTGAAACAGAAAAACCATTGTCGGTTGAACAGGTAAAAGAAGCCTTTGAAAATTTTGAAGGATTGACGGTTATCGATAACCCGGCTGAAAAACAATACCCGATGCCACTTTTTGTTTCAGGAAAAGATGATGTTTACGTGGGAAGGATCAGAAAAGATATTACCGACCCCAATGGGATTACCTTCTGGTGTGTGGGCGACCAGATTAAAAAAGGGGCCGCGCTGAATGCGGTACAGATTGCCGAGTGGCTGATTGCCAATGGCGAAGTATAAATTTGCTGAAAATTTTATTGTAACAGGAATAGATGAGGTTGTCCGGTATTTTCGGGACAGCCTCATTTTTTATTTGTCAAAATCCCGGATACAGCTTATTATCATAAAAATGGAGAGAATGACGCAGGTAAAACACATTCCCCATCCAACGAGTAATAACAGCCGCGCCTCCCGGGTTACCGTTTCAAATTCGCGGAATTCGTCCCATACGGCCAGCGAAAAGTAGAGACTTACAAAAAACATTGCAACTCCAAGGAACCAGTTTAACCACGTAAACTGGAAAATAAACTGAAGAAAGAATAACAAAATTGAACTTATGGCAATCAATGAGGCGACATAGGACTCAACACCAGTTAGATATGAAATCCATACAATAATAAAAGCCCCGCAGGCCACCCGGCTTGCCAGATATTTTTTTTCGAGTAGCCTCCTTTTCGAAAAAATTGCGGTTTGTGTTTTCATTCAGTGTGGATTTAGTTTTAATGAAGACGAAGTCATTCGCAACATATTGTTTGGGATCAAAAAAATGTCCTGCGATAAGGGATTGGAACGGTTCAACTGATTATTTGGTTTTTGAGATTAAAACATCCAAATCTTTACATATTTTTTCGGCGGTAATTTGTTTTATGTCAGGATGTCTCGGAACAGTTGATATCTTGCCTGATTGAGGATTATAAAAAACACTGTGCTTACTTCCTTCACGAAGCAAAAAACAACCGTTTTTAGTTAAATGCTTTATGAGTTTGGTTCTCTTCATTCAGAAAAGTGCAAAGGTTCTCTGTGGCTTCGTACTCCTTTTAATACATTCTTTTGAGATAAAATTTTATTTGTTTCCAATACCAGTAAAACAGCTTCTTTCAGATTTTCTTTTGCTTCTTCCAAAGTTTCTCCTTGTGAATTTGCTCCCGGAATCTCTTCCACATAAGCCGCATAACCACCTTTAGGTTCCTCAATAAACACAGCAGTTAATGGTAAATTATTTATAATCATATCGATGTGTTTTTTGCAAATATATCAAAATAGTATCTGCGATTGGATTATATCATTTCAAAACCGGCAAAATAATTTTTGAAGCATTTTGTGCATCGTGGTAAATTTTAATATCGCTCTTTACAAAGTCCGATTCATCACAGTGATAAACATCCACAAACTGTTGCGGATTGCGGTCAACCAGCGGGAACCAGCTACTTTGGATTTGTACCATAATCCGGTGCCCTTTTTTGAAACAATGCGCAATCGGTGGTAATTCAAACTTTACTTCTTCCACCTTGCCGGGAG
>CAYWBV010000074.1:0-4399 GCA_964455785.1 uncultured Maribellus sp. | reverse complement strand
ATCTCCTTCCCCTTTCAAAAAATAGTTAAAAAAAGGAATCTCAAGCTGTTGCTGAAAATATTCGGCGGTGTTTGTGCCAAACTGAATATTTCCGTGATGTGTACCGTCGGTGCCGGCCCACTGTCCGTGCGACCACGGGCCTTCGACAATTTTATTGAACGGTTTCCCCGGATTATTTTGTTCGGCAGCTAAATAGGCATTCCAGGCTCCCCAGCAATCTTCAGCATCGAACAATCCACCAACCCACAACATGGCCGGTTTCAGATTTTTTGTCGCATTTCGGGCGTCGCGGACCTTCCACCATTCATCGTAATTCGGGTGCTCCATCATTTCCGACCAGAAAACAATACTGTCGCCGGTCAGTTCTGTGAGATTTTTTAAACTTCCTGCTTCGAGGTAAAATTTATAATTGTCGTGGTTCGGAAAGCCGACCGGAGCCAGCGCCTCAGAAACGGGTTTAGGATGAGGCACCCCAAAACCAAAATCAAAAGCGGGGAAAAAACTGAAAGCATCCAACAGGAAGAAAGCCCCGTTGTGATGAAAATCGTCGCCAATAAACCAGTTGGTTACCGGGGCCTGCGGACTAACCGCTTTTATTGCCGGATGGTTGCTCGCCGCTGCCATTGTGGAATAAAATCCCGGATATGAAATTCCAAAAACCCCAACATTGCCGTTATTGCTGGAAATATTTTTTAAAAGCCAGTCCACGGTATCATAAGTATCGGTTGCTTCGTCAATCTCCCTCCCTTTTTTATCGTCAATAAATGGCCGCACGTTTTTAAATTCACCTTCGCTCATCCACCGCCCCCTCACGTCCTGGTTTACCACAATGTAACCTTCTTTAAAATATTCTTTTCGGTATCCTTTCCAGTAAGGCGGATAATTATCCTCTCCGTATGGTTTACACGAGTATGGCGTCCGCGTAATCAGGATCGGATGTTTTTCCTTATTGTCATTCGGAATAAAAACCGATGTGAATAACCTGACTCCGTCGCGCATCGGGATATAAACTTCTTTTTTGGTGTAATTGTTTCTAATCCAGGTCGAATCGTTAACCTGTGCATTTGAAGTAAGCCCCGCAATCAGGAGAAAACAAAACAGAACTTTTCTCATCTTAGTAATTTTCACATTCAACCTTTTTTGATTTCTGAATACCCGAAAAACAAAATTTATTCAGAACCGAATAGAAAAAATCGTTTTCGAATAAAAACAACCCAAGTAATGTAATAAAAAATCCGGGCTGATTATTCAATCCGGATTTAATATTGTTTTGTGCAATGAATTTTATTCTTTTTCGCTTAAAACTTTTTGCCTGACCTTACTCCCGGGATAAACTTTCAACGCTTCCTCCAGTATTTTCAGGCAAACTGCTAAATCCTTCTTTTTCAGAACATAGGCAATCCGAACTTCGTCCATACCTTTTCCTGCCGCGGTGTAAAATCCCGAAGCCGGCGCAAGAAACAGCGTTTGTTTTTCATATTCAAAATCCGAAAGCATCCATGCACAGAATGTGTCGGCGTTATCCACCGGCAGGCGTGCCACAGTGTAGAAAGCGCCCATCGGAATGGGTGAATAAACGCCATCGATACGGTTTAGCCCGTCGATGAGAAACTTCCTCCGGTTTACATATTCGTTGTAGTTGGTCAGCATATAATCTTCATCGGCATCGAGCGAGGCTTCGGCGGCAATCTGCCCAATCAGCGGCGGGCTCAGCCGCGCCTGGCAGAATTTCATCACATTACGTTTAACATCCTTGTTTTTGGTGATAAGCGCCCCGATACGTAACCCGCATTCACTGTAACGTTTTGAAACCGAATCGATCAACACTACATTCTGTTCGATCCCCTGAAGGTGAAATGCAGAAATATACGGCGCGCCGGTATAACAAAATTCGCGGTAAACTTCATCGGAGAATAAATACAAATCATATTTTTTGACAAGGTCGCGGATTTTGTCCATCTCTTCGCGGGTGTACAGATACCCGGTCGGGTTATTCGGATTGCAAATCATAATCCCCTTGGTTTTCGGGGTGATCAGTTTTTCAAACTCTTCCACTGGTGGGAGAGCAAAACCCTCTTCTATTTTCGCGGCAATCGATTTTATAACCGCGCCCGCCACAATGGCAAAAGCCTCATAGTTGGCATAAGCCGGTTCGGGCACAATAATCTCGTCGCCCGGATCGAGGCAACTCATAAATGCAAATGTAACCGCCTCGCTCCCGCCGGTAGTGACAATAATATCGTCAGCAGTTACGTCGATGTGAAATTTGTGGTAATATTTCGCCAGTTTTTCGCGGAAAGAACGGATTCCTTCACTCGGAGAATATTCCAGGATTTTCCGATCGATATTTTTAATTGCCGCGAGTGCTTCCGGCGGTGTTGGTAAATCGGGCTGGCCGATATTCAGATGATATACTTTGATTCCACGCTCTTTGGCTTTGTCGGCCAAAGGCACCAATTTACGGATTGGCGAGTCGGGCATCATTCTTCCCCTGTCTGAAACTGTTGGCATGATATAAAAAATAAGTAAAAAGTGAGCAAATATACAAGTATCAATCTGAAAATAATAATTATTAAAAAATTTCAATTTGAAATCTTATTAAAAAATTAACTTCTAATTTATTAATGACGCCCCGGCTATATTATTTATGACGTAACATTGCTGTTATTTATTAGTTTTATCATGTTTTGAGAGCCGCTTCCTGTCTATTTTTGGTCGTTAAATAATTAAAATTCTACTGAAATGATTATTGGAGTACCAAAGGAAATAATGCAGGGAGAAAATCGTGTATCGGCGATTCCTGAAACCGTAAAAAAAATGGTCGATAGCGGCGCGACAGTTTTGTTTCAAACCGGGGCAGGTGTTGGTTCGCATTATATGGATAAAGCTTATGAAGAAGCCGGAGCTCAACTTGTTTCAGATGTCGGGAAGATTTACGAACAGGCTGACGTAATTTTAAAGGTGAAGGAGCCTTTGTTCAACTCAGAAAAAAACATGCACGAGATTGATATGATGCATAAAGGTCAGTATTTGATCACCTTTATTCACCCTGCCTCTCCTGCAAATCATCAAATGGTAAAACAAATGGCAGAAAAAGGGATAATTGGCCTCACGCTGGATGGCGTTCCGCGTATCAGCCGTGCCCAGTCGATGGATGCCTTGTCCTCAATGAGCTCATGCGCTGGCTACAAAGGAATGATTATGGGGATCAACGACATCAGCAAATTTGTACCGTTTGTTACCAGTGCAGTTGGAAGGCTAATGCCGGCGACCGTTTTTGTGATTGGTACCGGAGTTGCAGGACTTCGGGCTTTGGCAACTGCAAAAAGTCTGGGAGCGATGGTTTATTCCGCCGATATCCGCCCGGAAGCCAACAAAAACGCAGAGTCGTTGGGCGCACAGATTGTTGAAACCGGCGTTCCTGAAGAAATTGCTGTCAGCCCCGATGGGAAACATGCCAACCAATTACCGGAAGAATGGTTAAATATTGAACGCGAAAATTTAAAAGAAACCGTTGCTAAAGCCGATATCATTTTCTGCTCTGCGTTAATTCAGGGGAAAGTTGCACCAGTTTTACTTACTGAAGAGATGGTAGCATCGATGCCATCAGGGAGTTGTATTGTGGATATCTCCATCGACCAGGGTGGAAACTGTGCGATTACAACACCCGGGAAAGTTGATGTAAAGCACGGTGTTACAATCCAGGGAATAAAAAATATTCCCGGGATGTTGTCAACCAGTTCTACCATTATGTTTTCAAAAAATATTTATAACCTTTTGACTTATCTGACCAAAGATGGTGCGATTAACCTTGATTTGACCGATGAAATTACGTCGTCGATACTGGTTACCAAAGACGGAGCCATTGTTCACGCCGGCGCTTTGGAAGCCATGGGGTTAAAATAAAAACATAAATTGTTACCAATAAAAAAGTAAGATGCATCTGATACATTATATTTTAATCGCGATTTTTTTGGTTGCAACAATTGTGGGGTACCTGTTAATCAACAATGTCCCCAGCCGGTTGCATACTCCGCTTATGTCGGGGATGAACGCGCTTTCGGGAGTTACCATCCTGGGGGCGCTCCTTGCTACGGCAGCCGCGCTTACAACTGACAATCCCGTTGTGGGTTATATTTTTGGAACCCTCGCCATTATCCTGGCAATGGTCAATGTGGTGGGTGGATTTGCCGTAACCAACCGGATGTTGCGCATGTTTGGTAAAAAGAAAGACAACAATGATGAATAACGGTATTTTACTGAACTTTTCTTCAGCAAATATTCTCTCGGATACAGGGTATTATATTCTGTGTGGTATTCTGGCAGCAGCCGTGTTGCTGGGCATCCACCTGATGAGTAAGGTAGAAAAGGCGCAACTCGGGAATAAAATCAGCGCTCT
>CAYWBV010000073.1:6870-14709 GCA_964455785.1 uncultured Maribellus sp. | reverse complement strand
TCTAATTTAGAACAATATTTTTGTTGAAAAAATGTGGTTTTATCATAAAACCGCGCCCGGCTCCGAAAATTTATGCCTGTCGATGAAGCAAACCGGATCCGGTTCTGTTCAGTTACACCTGTAACTGGAGCAAACCTTGTCCCGTTCTGATAAATTACACCAGTCGCTGAGTCAAACCTTGTCCCGTTCTGATAAATTACACCAGTCGCTGAGTCAAACCGCATCCCGTTCTGCTCAGTTACACCTGTCACTGAGGCAAACCGGTTCCGGTTCTGTTCAGTTACACCCTCAGTTGAGGCAAACCGGCTCCGGTTCCGGGCGTCTGCACTTGTTTTTCAAAATAAAAAAAACCGGATGGGCTGTAATTCCCGTCCGGTTTTAATCGGTTTCGTCCGCGTGTTAATTCAGTGTAGCCTGTCCCGGTTCCCAGTCGCAGGGAATCAGTTCGCCCAACTGGAACGCGTCTAACAACCGCAGGATTTCCTTTACATTCCGTCCCACGTTCAGCCCGTTCACCGACACGTGCTGGATAATTCCCTCGGGGTCGATGATGTAGGTGGCGCGGTACGCAATTTTGTTCGATTTTTCGAGGATACCCAGTTCTTCCGAAAGCGATTTCGACGTGTCGGCTAACATCGGGAACTTCAGGTTTTTCAGCCCCGGGTGGTCGTTGCGCCAGGCCAGGTGCACATATTCCGAGTCGATGGAAGCGCCCACCAGGTTGGCATTCCGCTTTTTAAACTCTTCGAAATGTTCGTTAAACGAAGTAATTTCGGTGGGGCACACAAACGTAAAATCGAGCGGCCACCAGAAAAACACCGTCCATTTCCCGTTTTTAAGATCCGACGACGCCAGCGTTTTAAACTCTTTGCCCGGTTCGATGGAAACCACAGCCTGTTTTGCAAATTCCGGAAACTTATCTCCTACTGTCAACATGATATTTTTTTTTAAGTTACTACTATTAAGATTCATTCAAAATTGTACGCAAAGATAGATTTCGTTTCCGCACCCATCAAATTGATTTTTTTGAACCGGAATAGAAAAAAAATATTTTCACAACATTAATCTCCTGGAATTGAATAGCTTTGGAAAGCTATGTTGTAAAACTGGTTTTGAATTTAAAAAGCAATTTCTACTTTTACCGTGAACAGAACAGAAACAGTGTATTTGACCTGAAAATTAATATCACTATATTTATCTGTTTTTTTGAAAAAAGTGCGAAAAAGAAGACAAAATATACCTGTCCAATTAAAACTTTCTAATAATTATGGAAAAAGAAATGAATAAAAACTCGGTTTCAAGGAGGAATTTCATTGGAACAACGGCAGCCGTAGCTGCGGGGATTACCATTGTCCCGAGCCATGTGGTAGCTGGTTTAGGGCACAAGGCGCCCAGTGACAAACTGAACATTGCCGCAGTCGGCATCGGGGGTATGGGTAACAGCAACCTGCGTAACCTCCAGAGTGAAAACATTGTTGCCTTGTGCGACGTTGACTGGAAATACGCTGCCCCGGTATTCGAAAAATATTCGGGTGCCAAACGGTACAAAGACTGGCGGAAAATGTACGACGAAATGGGTAAAAGTTTCGACGCCGTTGTGGTTGCAACTGCCGACCATACCCACGCCATCATTGCTGCCACAGCCATGACTATGGGCAAACACGTTTACGTTCAGAAACCATTGACCCACTCGGTTTACGAGTCGAGGTTGCTGACCAAACTGGCTGTAAAACACAAAGTGGCCACCCAAATGGGGAACCAGGGCTCGTCGGGCGAAGGGGTTAACCTTACTTCGGAATGGCTGGCCAACGGCGAAATCGGCGAAGTAACCAAAGTTGAAGCATTCACCGACCGCCCCATCTGGCCGCAGGGATTAAATACCCCGGAACGTGGCGACTGGGTTCCGGATACACTGGACTGGGATTTGTTTACCGGCCCGGCAAAAATGAAACCGTTCAACCACATTTATCACCCGTGGAACTGGCGCGGCTGGTGGGATTACGGTACAGGCGCCTTAGGCGATATGGCCTGCCACATCCTCCACCCGGTTTTTGTTGGTCTGGAATTGGGTTACCCCATCCACGCCCAGGGAAATTCGAGTTTATTGCTGCAGGATTGCGCACCGGTTTCACAATCGGTTAAATTAACTTTCCCGGCCCGCGCACCAAAACGTGCATGGAAAGGAATGAAGAAAAACGCATCTCTTCCGCAGGTTGATGTTTACTGGTACGACGGCGGTATTAAACCGATGTTGCCGGATGCATGGCCGGATGGAAAAAATCCGAACGACTCGGGTGGCGGTGTAATTTTCCACGGAACAAAAGACTCTTTGATTTGCGGATGTTACGGTGTTAATCCGTGGCTGCTGTCGGGCCGTGTTCCCGAAGCTCCGAAATTCAGAAGGAGAATTGAAAAAGCTACCCAGGGCGGTCACGAAATGGACTGGGTTCGCGCTTGTAAGGAAAGCCCGGAAAACCGCGTACCTACCGCTTCCGATTTCAGCGAAGCAGGGCCATTCAACGAAATGGTGGTGATGGGTGTTCTGGCAGTTCGCCTGCAATCGCTCAACAAAGTGCTGGATTGGGACGGACAAAACATGCAGTTCACCAACCTTACCGACAATGAAGAAATCAAAACAGTTATCAAAGACGGTTTTGAAATTCACGACGGTCACCCAACGTTCAAAAAAGACTGGACCGACCCGGTTCCGGCCAAAGAATTTGCTGCTGAACTGATCAAGCATACTTACCGTAAACCCTGGAGTTTACCCGATATGCCGGCTTAATTCAACTCTGCTATATTACAAATCAGGGCGTCCTATTTATGAGGGCGCCCTTTTTTTATGGTTGCGCCGGAACCGCTTTCCAACGGCTCCTTCTTTATTAAGACGGCGGGCTGGGGAATAAAAAAGGCCTGCCCAAATTTTCGTTAATGAATCTTTCAAAAACTTAAAACAATAGGTTCACGCTGATATTTTTTCTATTTTGCACCGTATATTTTTACGGAAGAATTCGTTTTCAAAAATGATAAAACAGAACATGATCACACGTCGTACTTTTCTCGGAACATCGGCCACCCTTGCAGCCGGAATAACTATTGTACCATCGAATGTTATCGCCGGCCTGGGGCACAAACCACCCAGCGACAAACTCAACATTGCCGGTATTGGGGTTGGGGGAATGGGGCACCGCAACCTTCGCAACATGGAGACCGAAAATATTGTGGCGTTGTGTGATGTTGACTGGAATTATGCCGGGAGAAACTCGTTTGTGCGATGGCCGATGGCAAAAAAATATATGGACTACCGCGAAATGTTCGATAAACAAAAAGAGATCGACGCGGTGATGATTGCCACACCCGATCATTCACATGCCCTGCCTGCTGTAATGGCCATGCGCGACGGAAAACATGTTTATGTGCAAAAACCGTTGACCCACTCGGTTTACGAGTCGCGGATTTTGCGCGAAACGGCCAACCGCTACGGCGTGGCTACCCAAATGGGGAACCAGGGAAATTCGGATGACGGCATCCGGCTGATCTGTGAATGGATTTGGGCGGGGACCATCGGCGAAATCACCCATGTGGACGCCTGGACCAATCGTCCGATCTGGCCGCAGGGGTTACAACGCCCGCAAAAGGAACAACGAATTCCCAAAACCCTCAACTGGGATCTATTTATCGGTCCTGCCGCCACACGGCCCTACAACGAAATTTATCATCCGTGGAACTGGCGCGGATGGTGGGACTTTGGCACCGGCGCTTTAGGCGATATGGCGTGCCACATCCTCGACCCGGTTTTTAAGGCGCTGCTGCTCGAATATCCAACTTCGGTGCAGGGCTCGTCAACACCGGTGAACACGGAATCGGCGCCAAACGCCGAATTTGTAAAATATGAATTCCCGCGCCGCGATAACCTTCCCAAAGTAGCCATGCCCGAAGTTTCGGTTCACTGGTACGACGGGGGACTGATGCCTCCGCGCCCCGACGAACTGGAACCAGGCGAACCCATGGGCGACGACGGTGGCGGTTGTATCTTCTACGGCACAAAGGGGAAAATAATGTGCGGCACCTATGCTCAAAACCCAACTCTGCTGCCCACCAAAGAAATGGCCCACTTCGAACAACCCGCAAAAACCATCCGGCGAATATCCAATGCCATGGACGGAGGTCATGAACTGGACTGGATACGCGCCTGCAAAGAAGACAAGGCAGCGCGGCTGGAAGCCTCTTCCAATTTTAATTATGCGGGCCCGCTTAACGAAATGGTAGTTATGGGCGTGCTCGCCGTCAGGTTACAAAGTTTACAGCGTAAATTATTGTGGGACGGGCCCAATATGCGTTTTACCAACATCGGCCCGGGCGACCAGATAAAAGCGCTGACTAAAGACAATTTTGAAATTGTAAACGGCGACCCGAAATTCAATAAAGACTACAAAACACTGCCGGCGCTGGAAACCGCCGAAGAGTGGATACGGCACACCTACCGCCAGGGCTGGGAACAGATATAAATTCAGTAAAAGAGGCTGCTCAGAAGGTTGAATTGAAAATAAAACCTAAGTTTTATAATTTCAATCCGAACCCTGAACAGCCCCGGTTTCTATCTAACTAAACTGTGTTACATTTTATTTTACTCCTGTAATGTCCGTTTCCTGTTGCGGAACTGGATAAAAATACCGGTCGCGGCTCGTAAAGTTAGCTTCTGATCCATAGTGAGTCAGGAAAGGTTTCATAATATCCAGGGCCTTGTCGGTCCTTACCAAATCGAACCACCGCTGGTTTTCAAAACAAAACTCTTTTCTGCGTTCCCTGAGGAGTACGTTTATAAACTCGTCGTCGGTATCAATATCGGCAGCTGACAGATCAGGTAAATCCGCACGTTTTCTTACTTTATTGAGTATGGTCAGTGCGTCGCCCTTTTGCCCCTGATGATACTGGGCCTCGGCATACAACATATATACATCGGTATATCTCAGCAGAATCCAATCGATGTCCCAGTCCGAACCTGCTGCAACGGGGCCGCTTTGATACTTTTTGCAAAATGGCCAGTTCCTGATGGTATCTTTCGATTTTTCAATCCACTCGGTTTGAATCGAATAATCGAACCTTAAATCGCCAGGTTCATCAAAAAGGCTACCTAAAATATAATCGTCTAGGAATAGTTGCATAGGACTACCTCCGTAAGGGATCATTAACGGATCGTTTCCCGGGTATATCCCGTTGGGACCATTCCGAGTAGGAAAAGGGTTCCCTTCGCCTTCAGCACCCGATTTACAGCCAATCGAAAAAATCGCCTGTTCGCCACCTTCATTATTAATGTCAAATATATCGCTGTAATTTTCCAAAAAACCTGCTTCGCCCACGCCGTCGAGAACTGCTTTTAATTCGGCAGAAGCCAGTCCCCATTCATTTTTATTAAGCGGGTAACCACTTCTGAAAACATAAACTTTTCCAAGAAATCCTCTTGAAGCCATTGCTGTTGCCCGGTTTGGGTTAGCCGAAGGTTTTACATCCGGAAGTAATCCGGCAGCGAGTTTTAAATCTGAAACGATAAAATCATAAATATCCTCAACACTTGATTTTTGTAACGCGTACCCTTCGTCAATGCTGATTACTTTATCAACAAGGGGGACTTCACCAAAAAAGCGGACCAACTCGAAATAGAAAAGTGCACGCATAAAACGGGCTTCCCCTTCAAACTGATTTTTCAGGTCTGTACCCAGTTCTGTATTTTCTTCCAGCGATCCCAATACATAATTACACCGCGCAATATATTTATAAAGAGTTGCCCAAGCTGTATTTAATATCGACAATTCGGCATTTTCAGTAAACCGGCAAGTAAGTCCGTCGTCATAATCAACCTGTTGCCAAGCATTATCGCTCCTCGACTCGGTCATCATGTATGAGAAATTTTGTTTTAACATGGCATTTTGTACGCCATCGTAGCACCCCATAATGGCCTGATAAAACTGATCTTCTGTTTTGTAAAATCCCTCGATATTTTTGCTCGATACCGGAACCAGGTCCAGCTTGTCGGTGCAGGCGCTAAAAGCCAGCACAATTAATATATATATTAATTTTTTCATGCTCTTAAAATTTAATATTTATTCCCAATTTGAACGTTCTTGCCAACGGATAACCTGAATCATAGTCAACTCCGGGAGTCAGGTTACTGTCGTTATAAGCGGCCGTTTGCGACATGTGGTTAAAATGATCGTGCATAAAAATGTTATCCACTCCTCCGTAAATCTTAAGACTACTGATATCTTTTATTTTCGATACTATCTTGACAGGAAGGTTATATCCGAGATTGATGTTACGAATTCGCCAAAAACTGGCATCTTCCAACCACCAGTCTGAAGGCGTTGTCAGGTTTTCGGTAGTGACTGCCCGGGGAACCTTTCCGTTTCCCGGATTTTCTTCCGATCTCCATCTGTCGTTCCAGTAGCCCCTAACATTTCCGCGGGACTGTGTTGTTTCCTTTTTCCCAAGGTTTAAAAGTTTGTTTCCCCATTGTCCATCGAAGAAAACAGAAAGATCAAAACCTTTGTAACTAAAAGTATTGGTAAGCCCCCAAAAGAAATCTGGAGAATTATGTCCGACAATGGTTTTATCCTCGGCTGTTATATCCTTACTCCCATCCTGATCTTTATATTTTAAATCTCCCGGTTGAGGTTTGGGACTCAAATAGGCCATGGCTTTATTGGCATCTACGTCTGCCTGATCTTTAAATAACCCATCGGTTTCAAAAAGATAATACGACCCAATAGCATCGCCAATTCGGGTAATTGTAACAGGAAAACCTCCTGAATAGCCAATTATGGCGCTTCCGTCAGGGCCTAATTCTTTCACTTCATTTTTATTATGCGCAATATTGAAAGCAGTAGTCCATTTAAATTCTCCTACCATATTCTTTGTCAGAAGTTCAAATTCGTAACCGCGATTTTGAACCCTGCCTATATTTTGCAACGCGTTACTGAAACCGGTAACTTGCGGAATTGGTACCTGTAACAATAAATCTTTTGTGTTGGAAATATAATAATCGAAAGTAAGATTAATACGATTATTATAAAATCCGAAATCCAGGCCCACATCGGCAGTGGAAGTCTTTTCCCATCCAAGGTCCAAATTACTAAACGAGGAAGGGCTGTATCCCCCTTCAGAACTATCGCCAATCACATATTTTGTCGCTTCCATAAGTCCGATAGATGAATAATTCCCGATATTATTATTTCCAACTGTACCTAAACTGGCCCGCAGTTTCAGGTTACTGACCACATCTTTAATATCTTCCATAAATGATTCTTCTGAAATAATCCATCCGGCTGAAGCAGAAGGGAAAATCCCCCACCGGTTATTTTTGCCAAAGCGGGAACACCCATCGCGCCTGATACTCGCTGAAAGAACATATTTATCAAGATAGGACACGTTGGCCCTGCCCAGGTAAGAGATTAAACTCCATTTCTCCTCGGTAGAGGTTCCGCTATCCAATACAGTACCGGCATTTAAGGTTTTAATATCATCATCGGGGAAACCGGTCTTTTTCAGGTACGAATATTCATAAGTTTCTTCCTGGTAAGTATAACCTCCGAGCAAATTCAACGACCAATCATCCGATACCAAATTGTACGTCAGTGTGTTTTCACTCAGATAACTCTGTCTAAGCGTGTTTGAAACCGTACCAAAACTTCCGCTTCCTCTGTTTATATTATTGGTTTTATAATATTGATTTTTACCCGAATTAATATCTGTACCAAATGAAGCCCTGAAAACCAAATTCTTCACCGGAGTAAGTTCGGTATAAAAGTTTGACATCAGGTGGTTACTTTTAGTTTCATTAAG
>CAYWBV010000073.1:0-6770 GCA_964455785.1 uncultured Maribellus sp. | reverse complement strand
ATAATCGCTGTTAATAATAATCCCCTTTTGATCGATATAATTACTTGAAATATAGTATTTGGTTTTATCGTTTCCTCCAGAGGCTGAAAGGGTATAACTTTGAATAGGTGCAACCCGGTCAATCAAATCCTGCCAGTCATTATCAGGGAACGATTGCGGATCGGTACGCCAGAGCGGATCGATTGCAAATTTATAATTGTGTCTTTGGTTCTCGGGGACGGAAAGGCTTCCCCCGCTGTAAATATAACTATTGGTACGTTCTTCAATAGCATAATCAAGATACTCGTCCCGGTTCATCACATCTACCTTACTAAAACGCTGCTGTAATCCGTAATAGGCATCCAATTCAATCACGCTTTTTCCTGATTTACCGCTTTTCGTAGTTACAAGGATTACTCCGTTTGATCCTCTTGAGCCGTAAATAGCTGCTGATGCAGCATCTTTTAGCACTTCAATCGACTCAATATCTCCCGGATTAATACTGTTCAGGTCGCCTGAAATCGGAAACCCGTCAACAACATAAAGCGGGCTACTCGAATAATTGATTGAACCTGTTCCGCGAACCTGAACGTTAAGCGATCGTCCCGGGCTACCTGATATTTCCTGTACCTGAACACCGGCAATTTTCCCCTGGATAGCCTGATCGATACGCGACACTGCACGTTGAGCAATGTCATCAGAGGATACTTTCGCGATCGAACTTGAAACCTGGCTGCTTTTTAATTTACCATACCCGATGGCAACCACTTCATCGATATTCACAACCGACTCTTCAAGAACAACCTTAACTGTTTCCGTACTCGCTACTACTTCTTCGGTATTGAACCCAATAAAGGAAAATACCAAAGTTGATCCCGAAGGAACATTAATTACAAAATTTCCATCAGCATCGGTAACCGTTCCATTGGTCGGATTGTTTTTCTGAAATACAGTAACACCCGGAAGAGGTGTCCCGCTTACTTCGGTTACATTCCCGGAAACCGTTTTTTGCCCGGTATCAGAAAAAGGCTCGAAAGCATAAACGAAACCAAAGTTCGTCACAAAAAACAGAAAAAGCAGAAAGACGACAACTGAGCGAAGGCCCTTCTTCATGTGTCCTTTTAACAAGTTTGTTTTTTTCATAGTTTTGTAATATTAATTTTTAACTAAAAGTTTTTGCCTGCAGAGCCAGGCGATACCGAAGGTTACAGGGGAGGCTGGCACGCTTCCCCTTTTTCGGTTGCATTTATTCTATACCTATTGACATCCGGCATTTTATTTCAAAGATTTACAGATGCTTTTCAAAGGAATATCTGCAATGTAAATTGCTGTTTTCCCTTCGTGAGTAGAGTAGTATGAGACTATTAACCTGTTCTTTTCGACTACCATCCCCGGATAACTGTTATCATCTCCTGAAGGAAGATGTATAATTTCCTTAAAATCGCCATTTTTATCCCCGATGAGCAATCCTGTATATACATCCGTTCCATGCCTGCGGGTACCTAAAATCACTTTTTCATTCTTCAGGAATACAAAGTTTGGTCCCCCCAAACGGAAATCCAACTTTTTAAAACTCCACTCGGTGTATGGAGCATTACTTTTTGCCCAAACGCCCATTTTGTCTTCCAATTCACGTCTGATAAGTACATACATAGTACCTTTTTTATCGAAACGAACGGTTGATTCGTTAGGAAAACCGTCCACTTCCAGTTTCGAGACCTTTTCAAAATTCTTTCCGTCGGTAGTTTTAACAAGATACATTGCGGTGGGCCCTTTTCTTTCTTCCGGACCAATCTGGTAATCGATGGCATATCCTGTGCCTTTAAACCAGGTTACGCGCCAAATCCAGTCGCCCCACGATACAATTTCAGGGTCAATCGTTACTTTTTCCGGATTGGAAAACCGTTCCCCTGATTTATCGGAAAAAGAAACCTGGGGCTCGCGTCCAAGCAATTTGCCGTCTTTATATACAGAACCTCCAATGATGACCATTATCCGCCCATCGGGGGTGACCGACAACTTGGGATCGCGCAGGTCAATTCCCTGTTTCTCAAGCATAGCAACGCTTTCCCATTTTTCAGCATCTTTCGATTTCAGTATCCTGACCACTCCATCGGTACCGGGAACATGGCCCGAACCTTCCCTGAACGAGCAATAATAATTTCCTTTGAATTTTATCAAATCGGTAAAAGCATTATGAGCCGCCGAATCCCATATTTTATTCACCTTTATATTATTGGGCAAATCTTTCGGTACTGCTTGCAATGAAATCGCAAGAGAGTACAAAAAGAGAAAAAATAACATTTTAGTTTTCCATCTTTTCATTTTGATTTGTATTTAGTTTTTTGAAAATGAATACTTCTACTGCACTAATAAAACATGCCGCAGATATCCCGATAATAAAAGCTACCGGCATAATCCACAAGACTTTAAGACCGAATACTTCGAAAAATGCAATAGCAATAGCAGTAGCTACGCTAAGAATTCCGCCAATCATGGTGGCAGATTGGGTAGCAAACGGAATAAAAAGCGCCATAAAGAACAGCACAAAAAGCGGGGCGACAAAAAGGTTCACCACTTTGATAACCACTTCGAGCAGGTTCCCCTGGACATAACCGACCAGTAAACACAATAACGTCACAACCCCTCCGATAATAATTGAAATTGTGCGAGCTTGTTTCAAGTAATCCATTTTTTTCCTTGAGGGGAAAAACCGTTTGATAATGTCTTCTGAAATAACCGAAGAAGACGAGTTCAACCCGGAAGAAAGACTTGACATTGCTGCAGAAATTAAGCCAGCAGTCACTAAGCCAGTAATCCCAACCGGTAACCCTATAACGATAAACCATGGAAAGAGCGAATCGGCATAAGTAAAAATGGTTTGTCCGGCTGGTAACTCGTAAGGCTTTTTAGTAAAGTAAGCCAGCAGTGCCAATCCGACAACGGCAAGTAACGATTGAACAACGAAATTGGTTATAACGGAAATACGGAATGTTTTCCTTGCAGAGCGTACGTCTTTTGTCGCCATATAACGTTGAATAGCCATCTGGTCTGACCCGGCTGTGCATATATACCAGACAAATACCATCAAAATGGCATTTCCAACTGTCATCCTTTTGCCGGCATCCAGCCCCCAGGTAATTGTTTCCCAGTGTGCCGGTATTTCAGTAGGAAATATTGCTTTGAAAGACCCCAGGTGGATACCAATAATAAAGACTGTCAGCAATGCGCCCAGAATCAGAATGATGGTTTGCAAAGTATCTGTAATCACCACGGCTTTTAATCCTCCCATCGAAGTATAAATCACAGTTATCACAGCCATAATCAGGCATATCAGCGGAACAAAACTTTTTTGTATCCCGAAAATTGAAATTATTGCTGTGTTAACCGTTGCATAAATAATAGTCGCCATCCAAAGCAGCCGCAACGACAAAAAGAAAAACGTTCCCATTACCCGAACACCTGTCCCGATTTTTATTTCGAGAATTTCGTAGGCGCTGGTTACCTTCAACTTCATAAACCTGGGGATAAGCAACCAACCTACAATAAAATAAACAAAGGGGAATGCAATAAGGCTTGTGAAAATAACCGGCCCGTATTTTACCATCTCGCCGGGATACGACAGATAACTCAGTGTACTCAAAATAGTTGCAAACAATGAAAGTCCAACCAATACGGGGTTCATGGTCCGTCCACCTAAATGGTAATCTTCTTCATTTTTATTTTTCTTTGAATAAAAGAAGCCTATTCCCAACATTAAAAAGGCATAAATCACTATGATTAGCCAATCAATAAAGGCCATCTTTCCCCCGGTTCGTTGGGTTATCCGCAAAATAGAATAAGCTGCGGTTGCCCTGATATCTGTTACTTCATTTGCCGAAAAGGCTTTTAATTTTGCCGTCTCTAATCCGTTTGAGCCGCTGCCGGCACTTCCTTCCAGAAATATTTCCTCAAGCAATGGAATATCTTTGTTTGTACCTTTTTCAGCCAAAGCCAGACAAATTTCAACCCAGGCCGACTTTTCGTTCAGCGAAACGAAATTCTTCAGTTCTTCCCCGGATTTTAAAATTGATGAATTTGCCGGAGAATCTTGAACAGGAAATATATATGCAGCTTTTAGCATGTATATTTTTGCCCTGGAATCCACTGGTTCTGCCAATGCTTTCTGATAAAGGGTTTCACGATATTGAAAGGGTAGGTCACCGCAAAAACCCAAAGCATAGCCGCCAATCCGCCGAAAAGTCCCGATAGGCGAAGTAACCATTGACATAAGAACATCATAATTAATACTGTCGGGATGTTCAGAAACCGAACTTCCCCAGGTAACAAACGCCTGCATTAAAGTATCGCTGCTTCTCAAATCGGAGAAGACCAACCCGGGATCAATACTGTTGAGATTTACATTTAGTTTCGCCAGGGTTTCAGCGGCATGTAACCGATCATGCTGTGTAGAGTCTGCATATACACGGGCAATATTTTCAACCCATCTTTTATGTTCTTCACCCGATTTGGCTTCCCGGGCCAATACACGCCAGATACCAATCCTGTATTGGGGAGTGTCACCATATTGTTCAAGTTCTTTTGTAAACTGGTCTTTTATCCCGGTGGAGTATCCCAGAGATAATAATTCTTCTGCCGCGTGAACCTTTTCCCAACCATTACTGGTTTCAAGTGTATTAACCAAAAACTCATGCGCTTTTCCAACAAGGAGTTCCCGGTCATTTTTTACCGAACAAGAGCTGGCAAAGGAAAGGAGAAATAATATGGCGAAGACTTTGTTCATCAACTGATTAACTTAAAGTATCCCACTTTTTCCAAATTTTTCTCAAGTTCTGTTTGCTGAGCAGCGGTAAGGCTTAAAAGAGGGAGCCGACAGGGACCACAATCAATCCCACTCATTTTCATCATTGCTTTTCCCCCCGATATTGCACTACCGGTAGCAAGCATGACAGCTATAACCTCATTCGCTTTCTTCTGGATTTCAAGCGCCTCTTCCATTTGTTTTTGTCTGAATTTTGTTATCATTTTATTGAAAACAGGAGCCATAAAATTATATGTTGTACCAATGGCAGCTTTTGCGCTCATTGACAAACCAGCGAGAAGTGTTTCATCGTGACCATGTAAAATATCGAACCTCCCGTTTTCCATGGTCATACATTCCAACATTTCCATTAAAGTAGGGCTGGTATATTTTATTCCCGCCAGGTTCGGGATAATTTTCCCCGCTTCGATCAAAAACTCGTTCATCTTAACATTTACACCCGATGTGCCGGGAATGTGATAATAATAAAATGGAATACTCGGTGCAGCAGAAGCCACTTCAGCACAAAATGCAGCAAGGCTGCGGGCATCGCGCGGCTGAAAACAACAGGGGCCCATACATCCTATAGCGCTGGCGCCGACAGATGCAGCATGCGATGATAAATCCATTGCCATTTTATAACTGGTACTGCCCACATGCACAATTACCCGGAAATCATCTTCGGAAAAAGGCATCCAGGCTTCGGCAACTGCCTTCCTTTCTTCGTTCCCCATTAAAAGTCCTTCCCCTGAAGAGCCGCATACAAACACTCCTTTGACTCCCTCAGCTTTCAACTGTCGGGCATACTCCGGTATAACTCCCAAATTCAATTCTCCATCTGCCGTAAATGGTGTAAACGTTGCGGCAATCAGCCCTTCAAAATGTTTAAATTCCATGTGATTTTCAGTTGTTTAATAAATATTTCTATTTTGTTTGACATACTCTGAATATGCTTTCAGGTGGTTATAGATCGCATTCCTGTATCCTTCCACGTCCCTTGCTTTAAGAAAAAAAAGCAAATCTTCGTGTTTTACCAATTTTCCCCGGTTTTTTTCATTAATTGGTTTAAAATCTTCATGTTTCTCATTGACATAACTAAACAAGGGCAATACCATTTCAAGAAGTTCAATAATGGCCTGGTTTTTTGTAATATGATATAATTTGGAATGAAACTCAATTTCGTTTTCCACTTTTAGCTTCATATCTTCCTGATAAATATGCCTCGAAACAATCAATTCCAATTCTTCAATATCACTATCAGTAATGTTATCCAGGATTAATTCAGTGATACCAGATTCGATTGATACCCTTAAATCGAGAAGATCAAGAATACTCTGCTTGCTCAGCAAATAGGGATTTACAACCTTCGAAAAACATTTCATCATATCCGGTTCTCTAACCACCATTCCTTTGTGTTTCCGGCTTTCCACAATACCAAGCATACGTAAACGGCTTAATGCTTCACGAACTACATTTCGCCCGACATTTAAACTTTCTGCAAGAATCAGTTCTGAAGGAATCTCACTTCCGGAAGTAAGCTTTCTGTCCACAATATAACTAAGTATCTGTTCTTCAACCTGATCAACCAATGTTACAGCTTTTACAGCAACTCTATTAAATTCCATGATATATAGTATATGTACCTTATGTCCTACAAATGTAAAATAATTTTTATATTACCAACAACAATTTCTTAAGAATTATTTTACTCTTGTTTTATCTCAATACCCGCCAAAATTACATCGCCACAAAACCAGCTATAAAAACAAAAGCCGGTTCTTTTGGAACCGGCCACAGACTGTAAACGAATACATGAAATCGAAATAAAGTAAAAGCCTGCTTTCTGTTAACGTTTTTATTGTTTAATTATTTTCCCGGCTGTCTTCTTCCGGGCCCGTTTCTTTCGGTTCATTCCTGATAACCGTTATTTTTTCGCGGCCACCGCTTAATTTTTTCCTTTTGTAGGAAATGACGTCGTCGTCGCCCAAAT
>CAYWBV010000072.1:10844-14716 GCA_964455785.1 uncultured Maribellus sp. | reverse complement strand
CGACCTCATGATTATGAATCATGCGCTCTAACCAGCTGAGCTACCTCGCCATAACCTTTAAAATTCGAGGTGCAAATATAGTATTTATTTTATTTCAGCGATTTTTTTCTGGTAAAAAATGCCTTTTGTTTTTATTCTGTTGAATTCCCATGTTGTTTCTTACATCGAGAATAATTATATTGCCAAAAAACAAAAAAATGGCAGATAAGGTAAGAATCCAACTCGAGTATGTAATCAATTGTTCACCAAAGGTTTTGTTTAACCGGTTGAGCACGGCTTCCGGGTTAGCAGAATGGTTTGCAGAAGATGTCCGCGTGAGGGGGAAAAAGTTTACTTTTATTTGGGAAGGAACGGAACAAACTGCCGAAATGACGTTACAAAAAGAAAACCGGCTGGTAAGATTTTCCTGGATTGAGGAACCTGATCGCTATTTTGAATTCAGAATTACGCAAGACGAACTCACCGGGGATGTGTCGCTAATCATTATCGATTTTGCGGAAGAAGACGAGAAGGACGAAATCGTTGAACTTTGGAACACCCAGATTGCCGATTTAAAACACGTTCTCGGATCATAAAAGAAATCATCAAACGCGGTTGGACTACCAAATTCCCGGTCTGCTAAAAACAAAAGAATAATATACATTTGGTTTGTTAACGTTTTTTTACGATACAAATCATCAAAATAACTTAGTTTTGTAGCATTTTCATAAAAGAAACGATATGGAATGAAGCGTTTGTACTGGTATATTATAAAATCTTTTCTCGGTCCTTTTTTTATGACCTTTTTTATTGTCGTTTTCGTATTGCTGATGCAGTTTCTCTGGAAGTACGTTGACGATTTGGTTGGAAAAGGACTCGATTTCAGTGTTTTGGCAGAAATGCTGTTTTATGCCTCTTTTGCTTTGCTTCCGTATGCTTTCCCGCTGGCCATGCTTCTTGCTTCCATAATGACGTTTGGTTCGCTGGGCGAAAACTATGAGCTGGTTGCCATGAAATCGTCTGGGATTTCGCTGTTCAGGATCATGAAACCGTTAATCGTAATTGCCATTTTGGTGACACTTACTGCTTTTTACTTCTCGAATAATATTCTGCCTAACACTAACCTAAGGTTTACTACCTTACTTTGGAGTGTCAAACAGCAACGCCCCGAACTGGTTTTACAGGAAGGTGTATTTACCAACGAAATAGATGGGTATAGCATCAAGGTAGGGACCAGAGACAAAGAAACCAACATGTTGTATGATTTGCTTATTTACGACCATACCAACAATAAAAGCAACGAAAGTGTTACCGTGGCCGATTCAGGCTATTTGAAAATTACGGAAGATAAAAAATTTATGGTATTGAACCTCTATAATGGAGTGAATTATGTAGAGGAAATACCTGATAACCGTCGCGAACAAACCACATATCCTTACCGCCGTAATAAATTTGAAGAACAAACCATTCGCGCGAAAGTAAGAAATTTTGACTTTAACCGGAGAGACGAAAGTATATTCAAAAATACGTTCCGAATGCTGAATATCAGCCAGCTTCGTTTGATGGAAGATACGCTGAATACCGATTACTATTCGCGGTTACAAAATTATATACTGGAAATCAGCCTAAACCCGGCCATCAATAAAAAACTGTATAACCTAACCGTTCTTCACGATTCTTTAAAGCGGGAGATCAAGACGGTAGAGCCCGACACCATCCTGAATATTGATGAGTATATTTCCAGCACCGACACATGGGTAAAAGCTGAAATCGTAGGGACAGCGCTTTCATCAGCCCGAAACAATATGCAAAATCTAAACATGTTTCAGGGGCAATTATATGATAACAAAAAAAATATTAATAAATACGAGATGGAGAGGCACCGGAAATATACCCTGTCCATTGCCGTTTTTATTTTCTTCTTTATCGGGGCGCCGCTTGGGGCGATTATTAGGAAAGGAGGGTTGGGAATGCCGGTTGTGGTTTCCATTCTGTTGTTTATTGCTTATTATATCGTTTCCATGACCGGCGAGAAATCGGCCCGTGAAGATGTCTGGGATATGTTTGGAGGGATGTGGTTTTCGTCGTTTGTGTTTTTGCCCGTTGGCATTTGGCTCTCTTATAAAGCAGCCACCGATTCGGCTGTTATGAGTGCCGATACCTATATAAAATGGCTGAATAAAATCGGGTTAAACAGGTTCTTTAACAAAAAGGTTAAAGAGATATGAAGATTCTGCAGGTAACCAACAAAGTACCTTACCCAATAAAAGATGGTGGGGCAATTGCCTGTATGAACCTGACCCGGGGATTTTCGTTAAACGGCCATAAGGTTACTGTGCTCGCAATGAATACCCAAAAGCATCATATACTTTACGGAGAATTACCTGAATCGGTAAAAGATTTGGCTGAATTTAAGCTGGTGGAGGTACCAGCGCGTATTTCAAGAATTTCGGCATTGGGAAACCTGCTTTTTTCAAGAAAGCCATATAATGCGGTTCGGTTTATTTCCGGATCATTTAAAAAAGAACTGATTAAGCTACTGAAAGGTAAACAGTTTGATGTAATTCAACTGGAAGGATTATACGTTTGCCCTTATATTCCGGTGATACGCAAATATTCAAATGCAAAAATTGTTTACCGCGCACACAACATCGAACATGAAATTTGGGAGAGAACTGCTGCAATGGCAAAAGGGTGGGAGAAAATTTATTTCAGAATACTTTCCCGGAGAATTAAGAAGCTGGAAAAGGGGATGATGAACCAATATGATTTGCTCGTGCCGATTACCGAACGCGATGGGAAAATCCTCGATGAACTGGGAAATAAAAAACCGAGGCATGTTTCGCAAACAGGAATCGATTCATCGGTGTTGATACCCAACTCGAAAAAATTAAAACATCCCACGCTTTTTCATATCGGTTCGCTCGACTGGACACCTAACCAGGAAGGGTTGATTTGGTTCCTTGAAAAGTGCTGGCCGAAAATCAATGATAAATTTCCTGAATTAAAATTTTATATTGCTGGCCGGAATGCTCCTTACTGGTTTAAACGAAAAATGGATTTGCCCAACGTGGTATTTGAAGGCGAGGTTCCCGATGCTTACGACTTTATGAATTCAAAATCAATAATGGTTGTCCCGTTGTTTTCAGGAAGTGGGATGCGGATTAAAATTATTGAAGGGATGGCTTTGGGGAAACCAATTATCACAACTTCCATCGGAACAGAAGGGATTTCCACAACTGTAGGCGAAAATATTATGCTTGCTGAAACGGCGGATGAGTTTGTTTCGTCGATATCAAAACTGATCGATAATCAGGAATTTTTCGATAAAATTGGCAGGAACGCCATTGAATATATTCACGAGAAGTTTGATAATATGGCTGCTGCCGCAGCTTTAATAGAATTTTACAAACAGCACACCCAATGATTTTAACCGTTTTGTTCTGGATATTATTTTTTATCCTTTTTTACACCTACTTTGGGTATGCATTGGTTTTGTTTCTTATTCACCATACAAAAAAAATATTTTCTACTGGAAAAACGCCTCAGAATACAACCAACTACGAACCCGACGTATGCCTTTTTGTAACGGCATTTAACGAAAAAGATTACATCACACAAAAAGTGGAAAACTCATTTTCGCTCGATTATCCCAAAGAAAAAGTTCAATATGTTTGGGTTACTGATGGTTCAGACGACGGCACGCCCGAAATGCTGATGAAATATAAAAACCTGGAAGTTTACCATCTTCCCGAAAGAAGGGGAAAAATGCACGCCATGAACCGCGGGATGAAATTTGTAAAAGCGCCTGTTGTTATTTTTTCCGACACTAATACCATTCTTTCAAAAGAATCAATCCGCGAAATAACAGCACAATTCAGAAATCCTGAAGT
>CAYWBV010000072.1:0-10744 GCA_964455785.1 uncultured Maribellus sp. | reverse complement strand
GCCGGGTGGATTCTGGAAAACAACCAATTGAGGTTCAAGCTGCTTTTTGTACCCTATTATTTTACCGCAATCAATTATGCTGCTATCCGCGGAATGTACAGATATTTCAAGGGTAAACAAACTGTTAAGTGGGAAAAGTCGAAAAGGGCATAGGTTGTCCGATGTCATAAGTTTGTGGATTATTTGTTGTAATTTTGCGGCTGATTTTAAAAAAGGTTTTCATGACTGAATTTAAGTTGAATACAATCCCCGAGGCCATTTCTGCTATACGAAACGGCGAAATGATTATTGTGGTTGATGACGAAGACAGGGAAAACGAAGGAGACTTTATTGTTGCATCGGAACTGGTGACTCCCGAAAAAATCAACTTTATGACCATACACGGGAGGGGTTTGATTTGTGTTGCGTTAACAGAACAACGCTGCGAAGAATTAAAACTGGAATTAATGGTGGGAAAAAATACTTCGTACCACGAAACCAATTTTACAGTTTCGGTTGACGCCATTCATCCCGAAGTTACAACCGGCATTTCAGCGAAAGACCGCGCGATTACTGTAAAAATGCTGGTTGACCCAAAAGCCAGGCCGGAAGATTTAGGCCGTCCGGGACATATTTTCCCGTTAAAGGCGAAAAACCGCGGTGTGTTGCGCAGGAGTGGTCATACCGAGGCTGCTGTCGATTTGGCCAGACTGGCCGGTTTGTACCCGTCAGGAGTGCTCGTTGAAATAATGAACGACGACGGAACGATGGCTCGTTTACCCCAACTTGTTGAAATAGCCGAAAAATTTAATGTGAAACTGATAACCATAAAAGATTTGATTTCATATTTAATTCAAGGTGAAAGTCTTATCGAGCGTGGGGTTGAAGTTTCATTGCCCACTCGTTACGGCGACTTCCGAATCGTCCCGTTCAGACAAAAATCAAATGGGGCCGAACATGTTGCGCTGATAAAGGGAAGCTGGAAAACCGGCGAACCTGTTTTAACCAGAGTCCATTCATCGTGTATGACCGGTGATATTTTTGGTTCGTTGCGTTGCGAATGCGGAGACCAACTGCACAAAGCAATGGAAATGATTGAAAAAGAAGGAAGGGGTGTCATTGTTTACATGATGCAGGAAGGAAGGGGAATTGGACTGTTAAATAAAATAGCAGCCTATAAATTGCAGGATAAAGGCCTCGACACAGTTGAAGCCAATTTGCACCTGGGATTTAATGCCGACGAACGCGACTATGGCGTTGGAGCCCAAATTCTGCGGGAACTTGGAGTTACCAAGATGAGACTGCTGACCAATAATCCGGTAAAACGTGTTGGTCTCGAAGGGTTTGGTCTTGAAGTAGTTGAAATTGTTCCGGTTGAGATTAAGCCAAACAAATACAACCAGAAATACCTTAAAACCAAACGAGACAGGATGGGCCACCATCTCGAAAATTTTAATTACGACGTTTGAAAAAAGGTTCGTAATTTTTAAAACTACTGTATCTGTTATGTTCAAATTTATTTCCGTACATTTAACTGCATTAAAAACTTTCAAAATTTTTTGTTATGGATGGAAAAACTAAAGCAATTGTTGCACACATTACCATTATCGGATGGATTATTGCATTGGTACTGAACAGTAGTGAAAAGGATGAGTTTGCCAGTTATTATATCCGTCAGTTGCTGGGGCTCTATCTTTTGGGTATCATTTGTTCGATTATCCCTGTTATCGGGTGGATAATCTCAATCGTGGTTTTTGTTTTCTGGATTTTAAGTTTAATTGCCTCTATTCAGGGTGAAACAAAGGAGACCCCGATTGTTGGAAAATATTTTCAGGACTGGTTTAAATCGTTGTAACAATCGCTTAATAAAACAATAAAAAAGACAGGTTTACGGCCTGTCTTTTTTTATTAGTTGTTTTCTTCTTTTCTAGGTTCTCTGTCCCTGAATTTTTTGATCATGTACATTCTGAATTCATTTTCTGCCTGGTACAGCTTCAATACTTTTTCAGGAGGAAGTATTTTCAAAAATTCTTCGTTGTAGCGGACCAGAAGGGCGCCCTCTTTTTCCATACTTCCGGTAAAATCCTTCGTAAGTTGAATTGCATCTTTTTTTGAAAGTGAAGCTTCTGCATCGCGGACTTTTATCTCAAGGTCGCGCCTCATTTTTTGGGCTTCCCATCGCATTTTTTCCAGTTCGTTGTAAACCGGCCAGAATTTCTGGGCTTCCGTAGGCGAAAGTTCAAGTTTGTCGGTCAGGAAAGAAACTTTTTCCGAACGGTATTTTTCCCACTTGTCTTTGTGCGGGTCATCCTGTGCACTTGTTTGCAGGATAATAAATGAAAAAACCACGGTTATCAATATTGTCTTTTTCATGATACAATTAAAATTCGGTTCCTTGATAAATATCGTAATCAGTTATATTGGTGTTTATGTAAACCACCAAATCTTCGTCACTGAATTCAACCGCGTTGGTTGGTTCATACAACAGGGCAAAAAAAGAATTTTCATCCATTTTTTCCACTATTGACAGGTATCCTTCATCTTCCGACATTTCAGTATCGGTATTGTTGTTTGCGGTTTGGTTGGGTGTAAACGTTTTAAGCGGCCAGTACACCAGCATAAATATCAATGCAAAACTGGCGGCCAACCCGAGGGCCGGTTTCAAATAATAAATAAAACGGTTTTGTTTAGCCGGAACAATCATTTTCTCTGCTTCAAGTTTCATTTGGAGCCGCGCTGAAAAATCGTCGAAATAATGTTCGGGAACCTTAAACGGATTCTCCTTTTTTAGTTTCGACAATTCCGGTGCAATATTTTTTAAATCATCCATTTTTACCATTTTGTTGTTTGACTTCTATCAATTAAAAAGGTTTAATTCCAAAACTTTAATCAGAATTCTTAAAAAAATCTTCAATTTTTTTAGCGGCATGGTGGTACGACGCTTTCAGCGCTCCCACCGATGTGTCCAGTATTTGCGACATATCTTCGTATTTCATTTCATCAAAATATTTCATATTAAATACAATTCTCTGTTTTTCGGGCAAACGGATAATCGCTTGCTGTAATTTTAGTTGTAATAGGTCGCCCTCGAAATAAGGGTCCGACGTTAAATTTTTCACCATAAAATCACTTGTTTCATTGAGTGGCATCAAATTTCTCCGTTTGTTCGCATTAATGAATGTAAGCGATTCGTTGGTTGCAATCCGGTAAAGCCAGGTGTAAAGGCTCGATTCTTCCCTGAATTTATCGATACTCCGCCAAACTTTTACAAACGTATTCTGTAAAACATCGTCAGCATCCTCATGGTTCAATACAATTTTACGGATATGCCAGTACAACCTTTCCTTGTATTTGTTAACCAGCGTATTGAACGCAAGATCCTTTTGGTTCTCCTGCTTCAGGCCGGCAATAATTTCCAGGTCGTCGTTATCCATAAAATTAAATTTATTGTAAGACACTGATTATGTTCAAAGGTTTAAATTTATATATCCCGATGATTACACAATCAGCCGATATGTTTTTTAGTATCATTTTTTTAGTTTCAGCAAATGTAACAATTGGCCTCCATTTTATGGATCATTTATTCTCTAATTTTCTTTGTTAATCTGGTCGGACTGTGAGTTTTGCAATATCTTCAGGTTTTCATCTTTCAAATGAAATCAAAAAATGATTAAACCATTACCTTTGCACAGCAATTATAAAAAAATAAAATGGCCTTAAAATGTGGAATTGTTGGATTGCCCAACGTGGGCAAGTCAACGTTGTTTAATTGTTTGTCGAGTGCAAAAGCGCAGTCGGCGAACTTTCCTTTTTGTACTATCGAACCCAATATCGGGGTGATAACGGTCCCCGACGAACGGTTGATAAAACTTGCAGAAATCGATAATCCGAAAAAGATAGTCCCGACAACAGTAGAAATTCTCGATATTGCCGGGCTTGTTAAAGGAGCCAGCAAAGGAGAAGGACTGGGGAACCAGTTTTTGGGAAACATTCGCGAAACCGATGCTATTTTACACGTGCTGCGTTGTTTCGACAATGATAATATAACACACGTTGACGGCTCAATTGATCCGGTCCGCGACAAGGAAATTATTGATACCGAGTTGCAGTTGAAAGATTTGGAAACCATCGAAGGGCGAATTGAACGTTTGGAAAAGCAGGCGCGGCACGGTAACGATCCGAAAATAAAAAAGATGTTTGAACTGGCGCTCAGGTACAAAACTGTTTTGGAACAGGGCAAATCGGCGCGAACTCTGGAACTTTTTGATGAAGAGGCGAAAATTGCCAGGGAGTTTTTCCTGCTCACCAACAAACCGGTGATGTATGTTTGTAATGTGGATGAAGCCTCGGCCAAAACAGGAAATAAATATGTGGAGGCCGTGAAAGCAGCGGTGAAGGATGAAAACGCCGAACTTTTGATGATTGCCGCGGCTACTGAAGCCGATATCGCAGAGCTGGAAACGTATGAAGAAAAACAGCTTTTTCTGGAAGAACTCGGGCTCGATGAACCGGGAGTCAACAAATTAATTCATGCTGCCTACCGCCTGCTGAATTTACAAACCTATTTCACCACCGGCCCCGACGAAAGCCGCGCATGGACATTCAAAAAGGGAACCAAAGCGCCGCAGGCTGCCGGTATTATTCATACCGATTTTGAAAAGGGTTTTATCCGCGCCGAAGTGATTAAGTACGAAAACTACGTAAAGCTTGGTTCGGAACACGCCTGTCGCGAAGCGGGTAAAATTGCTGTCGAAGGAAAAGAATACGTTGTGCAGGACGGTGATATTCTGCACTTCCGGTTTAATGTGTAAAAAAAGACGGAGGCAGGTTTTCTGCTCATAAAAAAGGGTTGACCATTGGGTCAACCCTTTTTTGTAGGAAGTTCAGATTAACGCGGTTGTGGCGCGTCGCTCATATCTTTAATAATTCCGTTTTTATCTACTTTAATTTCCACATCTTTTCTTTTTTGTAGGAAGTTCAGATTAACGCGGTTGTGGCGCGTCGCTCATATCTTTAATAATTCCGTTTTTATCTACTTTAATTTCCACATCTTTTGCAATTTCGAGGATAATAACGGTTTCTTTCACTTCCACAATTTTACCGTAAATACCGCCGGTAGTTACCACTTTGTCGCCTTTCGCCAGGCTTTCGCGAAACTTGCGCACTTCTTTCTGCCGTTTCATCTGCGGGCGAATCATAAAAAAGTAAAACACCACAATAATCAGTAACAGGGGAAGAAAACTCATTAACGGATTGGCTTCCTGTCCTTGAGGTTGCGTCATCAAAATAATATTCATCATTGTTATACAGTTTTAATATGTAATTTCTATTCCTTCGTTTTGTACTTCGGCAAAAATAGCCAATTGTTTTGGTTTTTTTGTATTGGCGTGTACTACAATCGTTTTGAATTGTTTCCCGAACAATCCCGACGAATCAAACTCCACTTCAATAATTCCTGTTTCACCCGGGGCTGTCTCGTTCGTAAAATGAGCAGAAACACAGCCGCAATCGGTTTCTGCATTCGTCACTTTTAATTTTTCTTTTCCGGTGTTGGTAAAAACAAAAGTAAATACCACAACTTCTCCCGACTGAAGCAGTCCAAAATTATGTATTTCTTCGTTAAACGCAAACTCAGCAGACCCATTTATTCCGTTCATTTCCTGAACAGGTTGTTTTTTGTCATCTCCCTGTTTTTTGACATTACATGCCGCAAAAACAAAGGCCAGCAGAAATATTAAAAACTGATACATCAGGATTCGCCAATTAACCCGCGCCCGGCTTTGCTGATTTTTCCAGAGGTTTTTAAATCTTTCAGCGTTTTATCCAGAATCCCGTTGATAAAGTTCCGGCTTTTTTCGGTGCTGTAGTATTTAGAGAGTTCGATATATTCGTTCAGCGTAACTTTTGTTGGTATCGAAGGGAAATACATAAACTCGGTAATGGCCAGTTGCATAATCAGGATGTCCATAAAAGCGATACGTTCCACATCCCAGTTTTTCGAATGTTCTTTGATCATCGCCTGCAGTTCGTCGTGGTTAATAATGGATTTGCGGATGAGATCTTTGGCAAAATTCCGGTCTTCCTCATCTTTAAACAACGGCATCAGCCGCAGGTCGGAATCGGTATATTCGCTGAACTTTTTTAGCGTTTTCGAAATCATGGAAATAACAAACTCCACATCGTCGTTCCAGTAAATACTTTGGTCTTCCAGAACCATATACAAATCTTCGGAAACAAGGATGATTTTGTTGAACAATTTATCGATAAATTTCCGGTCGTCAACAAACGAGCGGACCGGGTCTTCCATGTATTCGATGTAGAAATCCGACTCCTCCATAAAAAGATACAAATCCTTAATCAGCTCCGGATAATTGGCCCAACTCAACTTTTTCTGTTCGGTGTAGGCTTTGAGCTGCCGGTTGGTACGGAGTTGCGAAATAATATGGTTCGAAACAAATTTGGTATTCGGGTGCAAATCCTCGTGGGTAGGCTGGTGTTTGTTACGGCGGATTTCAATCCGGTTTTCGGCGTAATCGGCAATTTCTAATACCAGCAAGAAAAGATAATGGTAAAGATCGTACGACTTTTGGATGCAGAAAAAGAGCTCTTTTTCCGTATTGTTGATAGATTTTTCTTCTGACGAATAGTAGGCGTACAACACCTGTAATACTTTCGTGCGGATAATCCTTCTGCTAATCATTCTTTAATGAACTTCGTAATTCGTGGGCGCAAAAATAGTACTTTTTTGAAAACCCGGCAGCATTCTTTTTAATTTCATACAAATTACAGGAAACGTTAAATCATCTGTTCTTTCGCAATGTTTTGTTTTGGGTCGGCTTTTGGTTTTTTTGGCCGTCGGGTTTAGTCCCCGGCAGTTGTTTCAATATTTTTTTCGCATCTGTTAAAATATTGAATTTGAGTGGTTTAATAAATCTGGCGTGATCTGCAAAAAAAAGACGTGTGATCTTTGGAAAAAAGACGTTACAATTTAAAAAAAAGACGCGTCTTTTTTTGGACATCGTCCCGTGGGTTTTTTTTTGCCTTGCTGATAACTGTAAAACCGCAAAGGGTTAATTATTGCCCGCGTGGCAAAGGTAATCGCCGCAAACCCGAACATATTGTTTGTTTTTCCGTAAATTTGCCCAACTTTTCAAAAGACATTTTTATGGCGCAGATTGTAAATGATATTTCAAGGACCTTCAACGAGTACCTGCTGATTCCCGGTTTAACTTCGAAAAACTGTACCCCCGACAGGATAAGTTTAAAAACAACACTGGTCAGGCACCGCAGGGGAGAAACCCCCGATATCGTTTTGAATACACCATTTGTATCAGCAATCATGCAATCGGTGTCGGATGATAAAATGGCCATTGCACTGGCCAGAAATGGCGGGCTTTCATTCATTTTTGGGTCACAGTCCATCGAAGATCAGGCTGAAATGGTGCGGCGGGTAAAAAAATACAAGGCCGGGTTTGTGGTCAGCGATGCCAACCTGACTCCCGAACAGACATTAAGGGATGTGATTGATTTAAAAAGCCGTACCGGATTCTCTACCATCGGAATCACCGACGACGGCACATCGAACGGCAAACTGTTAGGGATGGTAACAAGCCGCGACTACCGGCCAAGCCGCGACGGACTGGATAAAAAAATAAAGGACTTTATGACGCCGTTTTCAAAACTGATAACCGGGAAATACGGGATTAGTTTGGATGAGGCCAACGATATCATTTGGGACAATAAAATAAATGCCCTCCCGATTATCGACGAAGGACAGTATTTAAAATACTTTGTTTTCAGAAAAGATTACGACAATCATAAAAACAATCCCAACGAATTGCTGGATACCCACAAAAGATTATTGGTTGGTGCCGGCGTCAATACGCGTGACTATGCGGAACGTATCCCACGGTTGGTCGAAGCAGGAGTGGATGTGTTGTGCCTCGATTCGTCAGACGGTTTCTCTGAATGGCAGAGTGATACCATCAAATTTGTACGCGACAGGTATGGCGACACAGTAAAAATCGGGGCTGGAAATGTTGTTGATCGCGACGGATTTCTGTATCTGGCTGATGCCGGGGCCGATTTTGTAAAGGTAGGAATCGGCGGCGGTTCAATTTGTATAACCAGAGAACAAAAAGGGATTGGAAGAGGCCAGGCCACAGCTTTGATAGAAGTTGCCAAAACCCGCGATGAATATTTTGAAAAGAACGGCGTTTATGTCCCTGTTTGTTCTGATGGCGGTATTGTTCAGGATTACCACATGGTGCTTGCATTGGCTATGGGAGCCGACTTTATGATGATGGGAAGATATTTTGCCCGTTTTGATGAAAGCCCGACAAAAAAATTAATGGTCGGCGGAAGTTATGTAAAGGAATATTGGGGCGAAGGATCGAACCGGGCAAGAAACTGGCAGAGATACGATATGGGCGGGAACGACACACTTAAATTTGAAGAAGGTGTGGACAGTTATGTCCCGTATGCAGGCAAACTTAAAGACAATCTGGAAATTACATTGGGCAAGATTAAAGCGACAATGAGTAGCTGCGGGGCGTTGTCGATACCTGAATTAAAACAGGTAGCAAAAATAACGTTGGTTTCCTCGACAAGTATTATCGAAGGCGGTGCGCACGATGTTATACTAAAAGAGACGAAGACTGACAATTAGATTTTGTTCGGTATTTTGCCTTCATTGTCAGTTTCTCCGGCGTTTTGGCTTTCCTCTGTGTTTTTGTTTTCTTCAGCCAACTGCGAAGGATCACTGTCAACTTCTTCTTCGTCTTCCCAGTCGAATTTGTCGCGGCGGATAATGTATTTCCGATAGTGAAACGCCAGCGCCACGCCTGAAACCGCCCCCCACAAATGTCCTTCCCACGAAACATCGGGATTAATAGGAAACATACCCCAAACCATTCCGCCGTAAAGAAAAACTACTACCACCGAGAGCGTTAACAACCGCACATCGTTCCGGATGATTCCGCTTACAAAATGAAAGGCAGCCAGCGCATAAACCACGCCGCTGGCGCCAATGTGCCAGGCTTCGCGCCCGGATAACCACACGCAGATTCCGGCCAAAACATACATCTGGATAAAAATGCGGTACGAGATACGCCGGTAAAAGTAGACAAGCGCAAACATCAGTATAAAAAACGGGATAGAATTCGAAATCAGGTGGCTGAACCCGGAATGGATAAACGGAGAAAACAGTATTCCCGGCAAACCTTTCAGGTGGAGCGGGTAAACTCCAAGTTTTACCAGGCTTATCCCTGTGGTCTGTTCGAAAATTTCTACCATCCAGAACACAAAAACAAAAACTGCCGGAAAAAAAAGACTATGGAAAAAAATTCGTTTCTCCATCTCCTGATCGAGTTTTTTCGGGTTACTCGGATAGTAGTTAAATAAGCCCATTTTTTAGAATAGAATTGTTTACAGTCAGGTTTTATACAATAATTCTTTTATCAGCCCGGTAAACTCATAAATCTCTTTCTCGGTGGTATCAAACGAGGTCATCCAGCGAACTTCCGAAATGGTCTCATTCCACATATAAAAAAAGAATTTCTCCTGCAGCGGTTTGATAATTTCAGGCGGAACAATAGCAAAAACGCCGTTGGCTTCTACTGGCTGAGTAAGTTTGATTTCCGGGATTTTTGCGACTTCTGCTTCCAGAAGTTTTGCCATTTTGTTGGAATGCACAGCCGTTTCCTTCCATAAATCATTTTCAAAATAGGCGATAAATTGTGCTCCCACAAACCGCATTTTTGAATATAGCTGCATACTTTGTTTGCGGATGTATTTGGTGAGCTTAGTTCGTTCAGGGTCAAAAAACAGAACGGCTTCGCCAAGCATCATCCCGTTTTTGGTGCCTCCAAATGAAAGAACATCCACGCCGCAGTCTTTGGTAAAGGTTCTAAAATCGAGATTTAAAGCAACGGCGGCGTTGGCAATACGCGCACCATCCATGTGTAGCAACATGTTGTTTTTATGGGCAAGGTCAGCCAGCGCTTTTATTTCTTCCGATTTGTAAACTGTTCCCATTTCAGTAACCTGCGAAATGGAAATCACGCGTGGCTGCGAGTGGTGTTCAAAATCAAAACCTTTTAAATGGTGTTGTATCCGTTCAGGAGTAAGTTTTCCGTTTACCGGTTCAACAGGAAGCAGTTTGCACCCGGTAAACTTCTCAGGAGCCCCACACTCGTCTTCCTGGATATGCGCGGTTTCTGCACAAATGATAGAGTTAAAACTTTGTGTAACGGTTGACAAGCCCAGCACGTTGGCGCCGGTACCGTTAAAAACAAAAAACACTTCGGTTTCCCGTCCAAACTTTTCTTTAAAAACCTCAATTGCCTTTTGTGTAAAAGGGTCATTCCCGTATCCTGTAACATGCCCTGTGTTGGCGGCTTCCATCGCTTTAAAAACAGTGGGGTGAACACCCGAATTATTGTCGCTTGCAAATCCTTTTCCCATAGTTAAAGTATTCAAATTTGAAATAGTTTGTTGTCGATTCTTTGTAACTTTCGTTTTTGTTTTTGGAACGTATAAAGTAAACAAAAAACAACACCATAAAAAAATGGAAACCGCACTGTCGTTGCCGGAAAAAATTTATTTGCTGGCCATTCATCCCCAAAAAGGGGGAATTGTTTCGTCGGCCTTCAACCAGTTAAATTATGTTGTTTCGGGAGCGATTCTGCTTGAACTTTTTTTGGAGAACAAAATCAGGTTCGAAGGGAAAAGGGTTATTCTGACGGATTCGAAAAGTTCAGACCCT
>CAYWBV010000071.1:4449-15499 GCA_964455785.1 uncultured Maribellus sp. | reverse complement strand
TTGTTTTTATGACCACCGGCAAATCACCGCTATAATTCCTTATTTTTGTCAGCTTAAAAATGAATGAATATGAAACTTATTCCTGTTCCGGCCGGGCATTTCCATTGCGACGGGGGCGCACTTTTTGGAGTTATTCCCAAAGTGATGTGGAACAAGGTTTATCCGGCCGATGAAAGTAATTTCACAAAACTCTCGCTGCGTTGTCTTTTGGTTGATCAGGGTGATCGGAAGATTTTAATCGAAACCGGGATTGGCAACCATTATTCTGAAAAATATCTTCAGAACAACGGTGTGGAGCCTGGAAACCATTTACAAACATCGCTGGCGAAAAACGGGTTGTCGGAAGAGGATATTACAGACGTCCTTCTTACCCATTTACATTGGGATCATGCCAGCGGGGCTGTAAAAAATGTAGGCGGAAAACTACAACTTACCTTTCCAAAGGCCAAAATCTGGTGCAGCAAAACCCAGTGGCAACATTCGAAAATTTCGAATACGCGCGAAAAAGCAGCTTATCATTCAGATGTTTTGAACTTTCTTTTGATTTCGGGGAAGTTAAACCTGGTGGAAAAGGAAGGAGAACTTTTTCCAAACATTGAAGTCAGGTTTTTTGATGGGCACACTCCCGGGCAGATGATTCCATTTATTCATTTTGAAGGAAAAACGTTGGTTTACATGTCGGACCTGATCCCGACAACAGCAAATATCCCGCTGCTTTGGATTGCTTCCTACGACTTGTTCCCGGTGAAAGTGATGGAGGAAAAAGCAGCTTTTCTGAAAGAGGCGGCGGCAAAGAATTACATCCTGTTTTTCGAACACGATTTTTATACGAGGTGCGCTTCTGTAAAAGAAACGGAAAAGGGATTCCAGATCAAAGAGAAAATCACTCTTTCCGATTTTTGCTAATTTTAGCCGTAATATTTCCGTAGTTTAGTTTTTTTGAAATGCCGCACATATGCAACGAAAAGTGAAAATTACGCTCCTGCCCATTGGAAAAGAGATCACCGTAAATGCAGGGACTCCGCTGATGGATGTGTTGCACGAATATGGTGTTGAATTTCCATGTGGAGGAAAAGGAGTTTGCGGAAGTTGTAAAGTAAAGCTGCTGGCGGGGCATTTGCGAACGGACCCGGTTCAGCAACGTAAACTGCAAATACTGGGGTTGGAAAATAACTGGCGGCTGGCCTGTTTTTGTAAAGCCGAATCAGACATTACCCTCGAAATAGCGCAGTTCGAAAATATTATTCTTGCCGATAATTCCACATTCGATTTTCGGCCACAACAGGGTTTTGGAATTGCTGTAGATTTGGGGACAACTACGTTGGTGGTTCAACTGCTAAACCTCGAAAACGGGCACATTCTCGATTCGGTTTCCGAGGTAAATCCACAGGCCAGATTTGGGGCCGACCTGATTTCGCGTATTCAAAGTTGCCTCGACGGCAAACAAACGGAGATGCAAAATCTTATCCGTGAGAAAATAGGGGAAATGATCCGGAAACTGCAAAAACATCCGGTTGATGTTTCGAAAGTAGTTTTGGTGGGGAACACGGTTATGCACCACATTTTTTCGGGGCTGAATGTGCAGCCGCTTTCGTTTTACCCGTTTGAATCGCCTGATTTGGGTTTTCAGCATTTTTCAGCAAAAGAACTAAACTGGGATTTGCCCGACTATTCAGAAATAACGTTTTTCCCTTCTATTGGCAGTTTCGTGGGCAGCGACATCCTTGCCGGAATTGCCGCCACAAAAATGACCGAACGCGACGAATTTACCGTACTTATCGATTTGGGGACAAACGGCGAAATCGTGGTTGGAAACCGTCACCGGATAATTTGCGCTTCTACGGCGGCGGGACCGGCATTCGAGGGGGCAAAAATAAACCAGGGAATGCGTGCTGCCACCGGCGCCATCTCTTCGGTTACTTCACAAAACGGAAACCTGGTCTGCCATGTTATCGGGAACGGGAAAGCCAAAGGAATTTGCGGTAGCGGGTTGATTGATGCCGTGGCCATTCTCCTTCAGCAGGAAAAAATAGGGATGTTTGGAGAAATTGATTCGGGCGAAGAAAAGATTGAGCTGGCTTCCTGCGTTTTTCTCACCCAGCAGGACATTCGTGAGTTTCAACTGGCCAAAGCCGCCATTGCCTCCGGGCTTCAGATTTTACTGAATAAATTGGGGATTTCGTTTGCCGAGACCGACAAAGTATTTATTGCAGGCGGATTCGGTAATTTTCTGAACATTCAGCATGTTATTCAAACAGGATTGATAGAAACAACAGAGGATAAAATTTTAAAACTGGGAAATACAGCGCTTATCGGCGCCAAAATGTTTTTGTTTGAGGACGAAAATTTCACGTCGAAAATTCTTGAAAAAACGAGCCATATTAACCTGGAAGGCGACCCGGCTTTCCAGGATATTTTTGTGGAAAAGCTGATGTTTTAGCAGAATTCGATGAGGGAAAATGAGTCTTTTATCAGCTCTGTACTACAACGAACTACTTTGTGCCCACATTCATTTCTTTAGTTGAAAGCAGACCGCACGCCGCATAAATGTCCTGTCCGCGGGAGGCGCGTACCGTAGTTAAAATTCCTTTTTGGTTGAGTTGATCTTTAAAATTCTGAATGATTTTGTCGCCGGGGCTTTTTAACGGTGTACCGGGCACCGGGTGAAAGCGGATGAGGTTGATGCGGCATCTCAAACCATCGAGAAGTTTGGCAAGTTCCCTTACGTGCTGCGGCGAATCGTTCAATCCTTCGAAAACAATGTATTCGAACGATACGCGCCGTTGTCGTCCAAAATCCCAGCGTTTGATCTCGGCAACCACCTCTTCGATAGGGTACGCAACCTGTACCGGCATCAGTTTCTGACGTTCGTCATTAAACGGGGTATGCAAACTTACGGCAAGATGTGCGTCGCTTTTTTCAAGAAAAGTAAGCATGCCCGGAATGATTCCTATGGTTGAAACGGTAATCCGGCGCGGGCTCATGGCAAAACCCCAGTCGGAAGTAAGGATTTCAATACTTTTCAGCACCTGTTCCAGGTTGTCGAACGGTTCGCCCATTCCCATGTAAACAATGTTGGAAACCTCTCCGGCTTCTTCGATACTTTTTATCTGATTGACAATTTCTCCGGCAGTGAGTTGCCCCTGGAAACCCTGTTTGGCTGTAAAACAAAAAAGGCATCCCATTTTGCACCCTACCTGCGAACTCACGCACACCGTTTTTCGGTCACGTTCAGGAATCATAGCCGTTTCGATAAACTTGTTCTGAACGGTTGGGAAAAGGTATTTTTTGGTGCCGTCGATACTTTCCTGAACTTTGGTTGGTTGAATTAACCCGAATTCAAATTTTTCAACCAGCAAATCGCGTGTTTTTTTGGAAAGATTGGTCATTTCGTCGATCGACGAAATTTCCTTTTTGTAGAGCCAGTCGGTAATTTGTCTGGCTGTAAATTTCGGAAGGCCCAGCCCAAGAATCAGTTCCTGTAATTCAGGTAATGTTTTTCCAAAAAGCCGCTCTTTCATCCGTAAAATTTTTGGCAAAGATAAGTTAAGAAAGAGGTTGTTCAAAATACAATAAAAAAAGAGACTGTCTTTTTTCTATAAACAGCCTCTTTCTTTGTTTTACAATACCTTTATTCCTGAATGTTTTCTCCTTCGACGCCGGGTTTAAGGTTTACATCCGGAAGGTTTCCTGTCCATTTTTGCACCCTGTAATTAATTTTTATGGTGAGCATGTACATCACCGGTGAAATTACAAGGGTAAGAAATGTAGCTACGGTTAATCCAAAAATAACGGTCCACGACATGGGGCCCCAAAATGCCACACTTTCACCACCCAGCGAAAAATTGGGTTCAAAGTGGGTGTACAATCCAAAAAAATCGAAATTTAATCCCAGTGCAAGCGGGAATAAGCCAAGGACGGTTGTAATGGCCGTTAACAACACCGGGCGTAAACGGGTGCGTCCAGCCTCGACCAGCGTTTCAATTTGAAGTTTTTGCGGAAGGAAAGCATTTTCGGGCAACCCCAACTCTTCGCGTTTCTTCTGGCGCAGCAAGTCGATGTAGTCGATCAACACAATTCCGTTGTTTACAACAATTCCGGCTAAAGAAATGATCCCGATTCCGGTCATGATGATTACAAATTCCATTTTGAAAATTGCCAGACCCAGAAAAACGCCGATAAAGCTGAAAAATACCGTTGCAATAATAATTAACGGGCGGATAAACGAGTTAAACTGGGTAACCATAATAAGCATAATTAAGGCGATGGCAACCAGCAGTGCAAAAAACAAAAACTGGCTGCTTTCGGCCTGCTCCTGCTGTTCGCCGGTAAACTCGTAATTGTAGCCGTTTGGCATTTCGTAATCCATCAGCACCTGTTTGATACGCTCGTTAATCTGGTTGGCGTTATAACCTTCCACCACACTCGAAGAAATGGTTATCACGCGTTTGTTATCAACACGACTGATTTTGTCGTAAGTTGTTGAATATTCAAAATCAGCAACCGAAGAAATGGGTATCCTGTTGTCGTTTATCACCAATTGCCTGTTCATTAACGATGATACATCGTTGCGGTATTTTTCATCAAGGCGGATAAAAATATCGTATTCATCTTCACCGTCTTTGAATTTGCTGGCTTCGTACCCATACAACGCGTTACGGAAAGCAAATGCAATTTCCTGGGTCGAAAGTTCGTACAAACGCGCTTTTTCACGATCAACTTTAATCAACATTTCCGGTTGGTTTACATTGATGTTGAGTTTTAGTTCATCAATACCCGGGATGTTGTCTTCTTCGATCATGTTTATAAAATCGTCGGTAATTTTTATCAACTGGTCAAACTCGTCGCCCGAAACATCGATGTTGATGGCTGCCCCGGTGGGCGGCCCGTTGTCGTCTTTATCCACAAATATTTTTGCCCCAACAAAACCATCCAGGTTTTTGGTAATTTCCTGCATTATTTTGGCAGTGCTGATTCCCTCACGCAGTTTAAATTCTTCAAATGAAATACTGGTGAGCGATTTATTAGGACTGGTTTCGTTATCGAACATCTCCCCTTTTCCGGTGCCGACACTGGTAGTAACCGATTTCACAATATGTTTGACCGGGCGGATGGTCTCGTTGATGATATTTTCCACCTCCCGCGAAACCTGGTCGGTTTTTTCGATGGATGTACCGAGTGGTAATTCCATGGTTACATAAATCGTTTGCGGGTCGGTATCAGGAAAAAATACCACTTTGGGCTGGCTCCCGAAATAAAACATAATTGAGAAAATTAACACAAGGAAGGTTCCCCCAAAATAAAATAACGGACGGTAACCGGTTAGTGCAAACCTCAATTGGCGGCTGTATATATTTTCGAGCCAAACCAGGAATTTGGTCTGGAACCACCTTGCCAGCGGGCGCAGAATAAAAAGATTCAATACCATCAGAATGGCAACCGTCATCAGAATATTTCCGAGCAGATAAATTTTCGCGAGGTAAAAAAGCACTGCAATGACCGTATAAATACCCGCATTTTTCAATGTTTTTCTCCAGTTTAATTTGGTATTTATATCATCTATTTTTATGAACGAGGCGACAAACGGCGGGGTCAGAACAAGAGCTACAAACAGCGACGAAGCCAATACCACAATTAGTGTTTGCGGCAAAATCCGCATAAACTGGCCAACCATTCCTTCCCACAACAACAGGGGGAAAAAGGCCGCCAGGGTGGTGAGTGTTGACGAAATTATCGGAAACGCAATTTCGCTGACCCCCCTTCTGGTAGCGGACATCGCTGAATATCCAAGCGAGTACAACCGATATACATTTTCAACCACAACAATGGAATTGTCAACCAGCATCCCGAGGGCCAGGATTAATCCATACAACACCATATTGTTGAGGGTTACACCGGTTTGTTCCAGAATGATAAACGAAATAAACATCGACAGGGGGATGGAAAGGCCTGAAAACAACGAATTCCGGAACCCGAGAAAAAGGAATAAAATGAAAATAACCAGGATCATTCCAAGAATAATACTGTTCTCCAGGTTTTGGATTTCATTCCGGATGTAGTGGGTCATATCGTCGGTAGTAACCACATCGAGATTTTTTGGTAAAGCTCCGTTTTCCTTTAACTCTTCGATTGTTTTTAAAACTTTATCGGAGGCAGCGAGGATATTTTCACCCGATTTTTTGGTGATGGAAAGGGTTACCACCGGCTTGTCGTTTAAACGTGCAATGGTCGATTTTTCTTTATAACCGTCAACAACAGTGGCTACGTCGCGAATATACACGGGTTTACCCATGTTGATTTTAATGATGGTATTGGCAATCTGGTCCACATTTTTGTAGTCGGCTACCGTACGAATTACCCTCCGGGTTTGATCAGCCGTAAATTCACCCGCCCCCATGGTAATGTTTTCAAACTGAACAGCCAGAGCAATATCCGTAAAGGTAATTCCAACAGCATCGAGTTTGTGGGGATCGACGTTAATCTGGATTTCTCTTTCGTCGATACCGCGGATGTTGGCTTCCGAGACTTCGTTCAGGCTTTCGAACTCGTCCTGAAGCAGTTCAGCATATCTTTTGAGGTCGCGCATACTAAAATCTCCGGACAGGTTCACATTCATAATCGGGAACTCCGAAAGATCAATGTCCATCACCAGCGGATCCTGCTCCAGATCGTCGGGCAGTTCCGATTTGGCTTTGTCAACCCGGTCCTTGGTATCCTGCAAAGCCTGCTTGATGGTTACATTGGTATTGTATTCCACGATAATGGTACTAACGTCCTGATACGACGCCGAGGATACTTTTTTAACTCCCTGCATCCCTTTCAACTCCTGTTCAATGGGCCGGGTAATTAAATTCTCGATGTCAACCGGAGAGTTTCCCGGGTACAGTGTCTGTATAAAAATGTAGGGGACCACCACTTCGGGCATCAGTTCGCGTGGCATCTGGTTATACGAAAATAACCCAAAAAATACCAGCAACCCGGTGAGTATATAAACGGTGGTTTTATTTTTCAGCGCAAGATAGGTAGGCCCGAACTTGCGGTGAATATGTTGCGGATTTGATTCGTGTTCTTTCACCATCTCTGTAAATTTAGTGGAAGTTAAAAACTTGTAAATTAAAATCGTATGGTTGTACCGTCAACAATCTGGTTATACCCTTCCGAAATTATTTTCATACCAGAGGTCAGGCCACTGGTAACTTCGGTAATATTGTTGTCAGTCACCCCGGTTGAAACATATACCTTTCTGGCCACATTTTTACCGTTACTGTTTTCAGCGATATAGGTATAATCTCCTTTAAAGTCTTCCTTGACAAAAAGGGTGGGTACAACAACCGCATCTTCGGCTACATAATCGCGAATTTTGATGATGGAAACCAGGTTCGGTTTTATCATTCTGTCGCCATTGTTAAGGTTGATTCTGATGCGGAACGTTCTGTTGTTCGGGTCGATAACATTTCCTATCTGATGAATTGCCGCATCCACTTCTTTGCCCAGCGACGGGAAATTGACCTTTACCCGATCGCCCTGTTTTATTTTAGTCAGATACGATTCGGAAACATCGGCATAAATTTTAATATTTTCAATATTTACGACCTTGGCAAACGGGAACTGTGGGCTCCCAATCTGTCCTTCTTTCTGGTAAATTACATCGACAATACCATCTACCGGCGACTTCACTGCGGCCATTTCCAACTGGGCCTTTAATCCGTCGATACGTTTTTCCAAACTTTCCTTGTTGGTTTTTGCCTGGAGGAACTGCATCTCGGAACCAATGTTCTGATCCCAAAGGTTTTTCTGACGTTCGAAATTGGTTTTGGCCAAATCGAGTTGGATTTCCAGTTCATCGAGAGAACGTTGCAAAGCATCGATTTTAAGGTTGGCCAACACCTGCCCTTTGTTCACCCGTTGTCCTTCTTTCACCAGGATATCTTCGATGACTCCCGACGTTTCAGGGCTTACATCCACATCGAGGTCGGCTTCGGCGTTCCCGGTAACCTCGATAAAATGTTCAAATTGTTGAGTAACAATATCGGTCACTTTTACATTTACAATATCTTCATTTACACTGTCCGACAACTCTTTTTCGAGCGTTACAATTTTTTGGGTCAGTTCGTGTAATTCCAGTTTGTATTTTTGCAGTTCCTGGCGTTTGGTTTCTTCGTCGTTCACCGAAGTACTGCTGCAGGCTGCCAGAAATAATGCAGCAGTGATTACCATACTAATCTTTTTCATTTTGTTTGTTTTTGTTGTTTCTGAATTGTTTAATTATAGTTCGCCTGTGGCTTTTTTGAGTTTTAAGCCAGCTTGCAATACCTGAAGTGCAGAAGCGGTGTAAGCTCCGTGCGACTGAATGTACTGGGTTTCGATTTGAGAAAGTTCGGTGCTGCTGGTAATCCCGTTGTTAAATTTTATTTTTGATTTATCGAGAATTTTTTCTGCCAGTTCCCTGTTTTCTTTATCGTTTTCCAGTTTTTCAAGCGCTGATTCCATATCGGCAACGGCTGTTAAATAATCTTTCTGAAGGGTAACTTCTGCAAGTTTTCGTTGTGTTTCGGCTTTGTCAACTTCAATGCGGGCCTGTTGTACTTTAAACATTTTCTGGCCTGAATTAAAAATTGGCACCGAAAGCTGAAACCCAACCAAAGAAGAAGGATACCATGAAACGCCTGATTTAAAAAGGTTTGCCTTGTCGCCATACGAAGTTTTTGTATAAGAGTAAAATCCGCTCAGCCGGGGCAGGTAAGCCGCTTTTTCGAGGTTCAGCAATTTTTCCGACACCTGAAAATTAGTCTGCGCCAGTCGGTAATCGATGTGTCCTGAAACGTCGAACCCCGAGGGTTTAACAGTAAGTAGCGGATCGAGAAACTCTTCCAGTTTATCGGAAAGGTCGATCTCCTTTTCCATTTCGTACCCCATAACATACTTCAGTACAACCTTTGCAACGGTAATCTCCCGATCGGCTTTTACAACTTCGTTCTCGGCATTCTTTACCAACAGATTCATCTGGTCAACATCCTGCTCCTCCCTGAAACCATTATCAAAATATACTTTGGTTTCGGTGTAAAGTTTTTTTACGTTCTCCAGGTTTTCTTCCATCACCTTTTTGTTTTCCAATCCGATAAGTACCAGGTAGTAGGCCTGCGCAACCGCTTCACGAATGTCGATTTCATTTTTTTCGTTGGCTTGTTTGGCCAGGTTGAGGTAAATCTGTGACGAACCCACGCCCACAATGTACGAACCGTCGAAAATGAGCTGATTGACTGTAAGTCCGAAATCGGAGTTAAAGTCCTGCCCAAATTTTACCGGGACGTAGGTACCGGGTTCGCCGCCAAAAAATTCTCCGGGAATCAGCGAGACCGGAAGGTTCAGGAACATGTTGTAGTTGGCCGAACCCGTAATCTGCGGTAACCCGATGGTAATGGTTTTCCACACTTCCTTTTGTGCCTTGGTTATGTCAAGCCGCGTGTTGTGCAAAACATACGAATTTTGCATGGCAAACTGCTGTGCCTCCTTAAGTGAAAACACATTTTGTACCGACTGGGCTGAAACCAGGGCGGGAAACAGCGCAAAGGCGAGAAGGTACAAATTGATTTTAATCCTTTTCTTCATTCTGAATTCTATTTAATTGTTTTCTGTAATAGTCTAAACCTTCCCCGGTGCAAATGGCGTGCATGTGGTAATCCATTATCTGGTCAAAAAGTTCAATGGTTGCCGTTTCATTTTCGTTAAAAACACCTTTCTCGGGGTTTAATGTATAAAGCATCTGTCCGACCTGTAGTTTTGCAATAAATTCAGGGGACAACCCCGCCCGAAAAAGGCCTTCCCTGATACCGTCTTCCATATTTATTTTGATTTCGTTCAGAATTCGCATCCGTTTAAACTGATAAACCGTTTTAAACAAGTCGGGGTACATCTTTTTCAAATCCCTTTCGAGATTGTTGTTAAAATATTTCAGGATTTTGGCCAGGTGCGAGCGTAATGCAAAAATTCGATCAATGGCATTCCCCGTATTTTTTTCATTCAGATTAAAAACCGGGTTTTCTTTGTAATAGTCGATTACCTGCCCAACCAAATCCTTCTTATCGGTAAAATACAGATAGAGCGTTTTTTTTGAAATCCCGAATTCGCGTGCCACGTCGTCCATGGTCACGCTGCGTATGCCGAATTTCAAATAGAGTTTTCCAACATTTTTTAAAATATGTAACTTTTTGTCTTCCATGGCTTACAAAAATAATCAATCAATCACCGGGGAAACTTTTTTTGTGTTAAGAGTTTCTTATTTTTTTACCAATACTTCTGAAACCGGTTAAATCCTGATTAATCTATTGAAATTAATGACTGAACATTGTTGGCTGCAAAACTATCAGAATCAAAAAAGTTTCCGCATTTTTAATCGGTGAATGGCGAAAAATTACAATCGAAAGCCGGATTTTTAACACTGAACGAAAAAATTGACGGATTGGTAACCGGTATTTGAAGCCGTTTTTATTTTAAATCGACAATAACGCCGATGATAAAATGGTTCCGGCTAAGTGAAAACTTCCCTTATTTCCAATCCTTCTTTCAGCCAGAAAGTTTGAAGTCCTGCCTTTTGTGCCCCGATAATATTTTTTTCCAAATCATCCACAAAAAGGGTTCTTTCAGGATTTATACCGGCGAGCTCAATTACTTTGTTGAACGAACTTAAGTCTGGCTTACGCTCGTGAATTTCGTGGGAATAAAAATCTTTTATGAACAAGGAAGGAAAATCAATTCCGTGCTGCTTCTTAAACTCGGGATGTAGCCGGTCGATGTGAATTTTATTGGTGTTGCTGAACAGGTAAACATTGTAATTTTCCTGAAGCTTTTGTACCGTATTTACCCGATCTTCCGGAATGTCCAAAATCATGGCGTACCAGGCATCGTCGATTTGCCGGTCGGTGGCCGCCGGATTCTTTAATACTTTGCGTACCCTGTTTCTAAACACTTCGGGAGTTATTTTTCCCACTTCCAGTTCATAAAAAACGGGATCGGAATAGGCCTGGTTATGGTCTAACACATCCTTGTTCAA
>CAYWBV010000071.1:1865-4349 GCA_964455785.1 uncultured Maribellus sp. | reverse complement strand
GTTTGAAGTATTTGATATACATTCTGTTGAAGATACCTTTTTTGCTATAAAAGAAATGGTGGTTCGCGGCGCTCCGTTGATTGGAATCACGGCTGCATATGGAATGTATTTTGCCTTGTTGGAATATAGGAGCGGTGACCTCGTATTCTTTTTGAAGGAGAAGGCCGGCTACCTGAAATCTTCACGGCCCACAGCGGTGAACCTGGCGTTTGCTGTCGATGAAATGCTTCAGTTTATCCTCAACGAAAACGGAACCCCTGATTTGATATCCAAAACCCTCGAAAAGGTTCATTCCATGAAGGAAAAGGAAATTAAATTCAGTGAAAATATCGGGGATTTCGGAGTTAAAATCATCGAAAATATTTTTAGGGAAAAGGGTGAAACGGTAAATATTTTAACGCATTGTAACGCCGGTTGGCTGGCCTGTATTGATTGGGGTACGGCAACGGCTCCCATTTACAAGGCAAAGCAGAAAGGGATTCCGGTGCATGTTTGGGTTGACGAAACCAGGCCCCGAAACCAGGGCGCACGCCTGACCGCATTTGAACTCGGACAGGAAGGTGTAGCGCACACTGTAATTCCTGACAATACCGGCGGTCATTTGATGCAGCACGGAATGGTGGATTTGGTGATCGTTGGCAGCGACCGGACCACCACCACAGGAGACGTGGCCAATAAAATTGGCACTTACCTGAAGGCGTTGGCTGCAAAAGATAACAACATTCCGTTTTATGTGGCTTTGCCGTCATCAACATTTGACTGGGAACTGGAGAACGGTATAAAGGAAATTCCCATCGAGCAGCGCGACCCGGCAGAAGTTTCGGAAATCGAAGGTTGGACAAATTCCGGTGTTCAAAACGTCCGCCTGATCCCTGAAAAAAGCCCGACGGCAAATTACGGTTTTGATGTTACCCCGGCCCGGCTGATTACGGGACTAATTACCGAACGGGGAATTTGCGAAGCCAGTAAGGAAAGTATTCTGAAACTTTTTCCGGAAAGTGGAATTTAATTTTAAACTTTTTGCAAAGGAATAATGATGACAAAAATAGCAATCATAGGTGGTACAGGTCTGGAAGATCCTTCAATTTTAAAAGAACCCGGCGAAGTTGAAGTGGAGACTCCGTTTGGAAAAACTTCCTCGACATTCAAAACCGGCAGAATCGGCGGGACAGAGGTCGTTATTTTATCGCGTCACGGAAGAGATCATTCCATTCCTCCGACGCAGGTGAACAATCGTGCCAATATCTGGGCAATCCGGCAACTGGGTTGTACTCACATTATTGCCACAACAGCATGTGGCAGTTTACGCGAAGAGATAAAACGGGGTGATTTGGTAGTTTTGGACCAGTTTATCGATTTTACCCGTCACCGGGAGGTCACTTTTTTCGGCGCTTTCGAAAATGGTGACTTGAAACACACTCCCATGTCCGATCCTTTTGATGAAGCACTTCGCTCACAATTGATTAAAAAGGCGGCAGAACTAAACCTGAGTTATCACCCGTCAGGAACGGTAATAACCATTGAAGGGCCCCGGTTTTCTTCACGCGCCGAATCAAAAATGTTCCGATTGTGGGGCGCTGATGTAATAAATATGTCGGTGGCGCCCGAATGTATTCTTGCCAATGAACTGCAAATTCCGTATGCTGCCGTTGCTCTCAGCACCGACTACGACAGTTGGAAAACCGATGAAGACCCGGTTACCTGGGAAGAAGTGCTGAACGTTTTCAACCGGAATGTAGAACATGTCGTAAGGCTTCTTGTCGAAACCATTTTTTCATTTTGAAAGACCAAATTTCAAAATGATAATCAATTCGCCCATACTTCATCCGGGCGTGAGATTCTTTGTATTTATGCTGCCTGACATAATTTATTGTTTGGCTTTTGGCACAGCATTTGTAATCCAACAGTACTGTTTCAAAGTCAAAAAAAGCAATGTTCTTATAACCGTTCAGTTAGTTCTATATAATTCAGCCACATGCTCGTTGGCTAAAATTCCCAGCGGTATCTTAAAAAAGATGCCGCTTTTTTTTAATATACCTCACTTCTTTCACCTTCAGATACTAATTTAGGCGGAAAATTTAGAAACATGAAATCACAACTCTGCCTGCTTGCCAACTGGGTTATAGTTTTATCCGTTTTTACAAGTTGTTTAAATGAACCCGAAAAAAAACCCAATGTTGTTTTTGTTTTTGCCGATCAGTGGCGGGCGGAGGATGTGGGCTATAAAGGGAATACAGTGGTTCACACCCCAGCTATCGATAAACTTGCCCGAGCGAGTGTGGTTTTCACAAACGCCGTTTCGGGTTGCCCGGTTTGTTGTCCGTACCGTGCCAGTTTGTTAACCGGGCAGTATCCGTTAACCCATGGCGTTTTCTACAACGACAAACCTTTGAACCCCGATGCGGTTACCATGGCAAAAATTTATAAACAAGCAGGTTACGAAACCGGCTACATTGGAAAGTGGCACCTGAACGGACACGAACC
>CAYWBV010000071.1:0-1765 GCA_964455785.1 uncultured Maribellus sp. | reverse complement strand
CCTTACGAAACAGCGCCCGAAAAATACCGGGATATGTATTCACCCGGGCAAATTGAAGTCCGTCCGAATGTGCCGGACGAACTGCGGGGAAAGGCCCGGAAAGATATAGCCGGATATTATGCCCATATCGCGGCGCTGGACGACTGTATGAAGGAACTGCAGGCGGCTGTTAAAGAATCGGGAGAAGAAGACAATACCATTTTTGTTTTTACATCCGACCACGGCGACATGTTGTATTCGCACGGGGAGGTTAAAAAACAGAAACCGTGGGACGAGTCGCTGATGGTACCGTTTCTGTTACGTTATCCCGAAAAACTCGGAAAAACACAAAAAATAGTGGATACACCGATCAATACGCCGGACATTCTGCCTACTCTTCTTGGCTTGTCGGGAATTGAAATCCCTGCTTCTGTTCAGGGTTCCGATTATTCAAAAATAATTACCGGGGAAAAGAAACCCGAAAACGAAGCTGTTTTAATCCAGTGCCCGGTTCCGTTTCACCAGTGGAATTACAGCCGCGGCGGACGAGAATACCGCGGTGTCCGCACCAGCCGTTTTACCTATGCCCGCGATTTAAACGGGCCCTGGCTCCTGTACGATAATAAACTCGACCCCTATCAGATGAATAATCTGATTGGATTGGATGAATATGTTTTTATCCGGAGCGACCTGGAAAAACAACTTCAGGAGTTACTTCAAAAAACCAATGACAAATTTTTATCGGGTGCTGAATATATGAAAATGAGGAACTACACCTGGGACGGGAAGGACAGCATTCGGATTCAATAAAAAAAGTCATCGGATTTAACGTTCAATCCGATGACTTTTTATGTTTCAGCGACGCATTTTATACGTGCATAAAAACGGGTTCCGTATTTTTAGCCAGCGACAATAACTTGATGGTTTCTTCGCCGGAGATGGGTTCATATTCATTCATAAATTCAAGCGCTTTCAGGAAAAGAGTATTCTGGCCGGGAGGAATGGCCGCGGTTATGTTTTTTGAAAGGGTATATTTCAGCGCCATTTTCATAATTTCCTCGTCTTCGATGGGCCGGTACCACACGTTTTTGTAGATCTTTTGTTCCCCTTGTCCGAGGCGGGTGAGCGCCATGGCTTTTAAAGCCAGGATTCCCATGCCCCGTTTTTCAGCTTCGGCGTAAACCTGCGGGCCAAAATCGCCGCCGTGCCAACACGCAAAATTGATTGGGAAGAGAATGGAATCGAAATCAAAGTTTTTCATCGCCAGCAGCGCGGCATCTACCGAGTGGGCCGAAAATCCCAGGTGTTTTACTTTGCCCTCTTTTTTAGCCTTCACAAAAACTTCCATGGCACCGCCGGGCGCAAAAACCTGTTCCACTTCTTTCACCGAGCTTAGAGCGTGCAACTGGTACAAATCGAAATGGTCGGTTTCCAGTTTCCGAAGCGAATCTTCCAGTTCCTGTTGTGCCTCTGCTGCATTTCGTTTCTGGGTTTTGCAGGCCAGAAAACAGTTTTTCCGGTAGGGTTTCAGGGCGGGGCCCATCCGTTCCTGTGCATTTCCGTAACCGGGCGCCACATCGTAATAGTTTACGCCCAGGTCGTACGATTTGGCAATGAGTTCATTGGCAAAATCCTGCGGATTATCGTTCAGCATAATCCCGCCAAACCCGATTACCGATAGTTTTTCGCCGGTTTTGCCCAGCACACGGCGCGGCAAACTGTAATTGGGCGAGAAGTTGTTTCCAAAACTCCGGATGGCCGGAATGGTCAGCGCAAGGCTGCCCAG
>CAYWBV010000070.1:12638-15550 GCA_964455785.1 uncultured Maribellus sp. | reverse complement strand
GTTCAGAACGCAAACGGTCAAAAAAAAAAGCCGGCTGCATCCCGGAGCAGCCGGACTTTATTCCGCCGCAGCGTTATCAGACTGCGGGCGTATTGGGTACCGTCGATTGATTTTGTTTGAACAGTTCGCCCAGTTCATCAACAATGGTTTGCATCCCCGGCTCGCCCATCCGCAGGGCCATCTTGGCCTTCGAATAAATAAAAAGGGCCACGGTATAGGCTTCGGAGCCGGCCAACTGTTTGGTATCGCGCACCATCTCGACCACGTGCAGCAATTCGGTTTCCACGGTCGATAAAAACGAAAACAAACCGTAGTCGGCGGTGGCCATAGTCACCATTCCCCTGCCGGGGTCGATGGAATCGTGGTTCGACGACAATTCGAAAGCCTTTTCCGTAAACGGTCTGCGCCCGTCGCTGAGCTTCTGTAACGATTCGCGGTCGGCTTCCGAAAGTTTCACCAGGAACGGCATGAGGGTTTTTACTCCTGAAATGGCGCTGAGGACTGCCTGGCGCATCTCGTCTGTCACAGTGATATCTATTCTGTTTTCCATAGTTATTTTATTTTTGGTTGATGAATGATTTTGATTTTTATAAATTCTCCGGCCTCCGGGCGGGCAGGAAGTTTTTTGTTTTTCGGAAAGAATGGCGGGCGGGGCGGCGGACGTAAACACCGAAAACCGAAATTTACCGGCGGCAAGGTTTTTTTCATTCGTTTATTGGTTTTGTTATCGTTTAATGTTCGTTGAACGGATTAAAGCTAACATTAATAAACGTACGATTTACAGCCAAATGATGAACGGTAGCAATTTCAGGATGAACGGTAGGGATTAATTATTGTACGGTATGAAATCGCTGATGAACGGTATTCGAAAATTGGCGTTTTGGAGTCAAAAAACACCCAAAAAAAGGGTGGCGGACGTCAAAAAAAAATAAGTTTCGTCCCGACATTTATCCGCCCGTTCATTCTTTAACCCAACGAATTTTGATATTTTTGAAAACGTAATCTAAAAAATTCTAAACGATGCGCCAGCTATTCCTGCTTTTATCTTTTGTTATCCTCTTTTTCTCGTGTACCGAAAAAAAACCGGTCGTCGGCGAATATCCCATTTCGCCCGTGCCGTTTACCCGCGTGAAGGTAACCGACGATTTCTGGGCCAAACGGATTCGTACCAACCACGATGTGACCATCCCCATCGCCATTCAGAAAAGCGACGAAACCGGCCGTATTAAAAACTTCGCCATTGCCGGGGGTTTGGAAGAGGGCGTGTTTTGTTCGCCTTACCCGTTCGACGACTCCGACATCTACAAAATTATTGAAGGGGCCGCCTACTCGCTCCAGATGTTCCCCGATGCGGCGCTCGAAACCAAAATCGATTCGCTTATTTATCTGATTGGTGAAGCGCAGGAAGACGACGGTTACCTGTTTACCAACCGCACCATCATGGGCGAAAACGGGCACGAATGGATTGGCAAAAACCGTTGGGAAAAGGTGGACGACCTGAGCCACGAGCTCTATAACCTCGGCCATTTTTACGAAGCGGCCACCGCATACTACCAGGCCACCGGGAAAAGGAAGATCCTCGATATTGCCATCAAAAGCGCCGACCTCATCGACTCCGTTTTTGGCTACGGAAAGCTGGAAAACTGGCCCGGTCACCAGGAAGTGGAAATCGGGCTGGTAAAACTCTACCGCGTTACCGGTGAAAAACGGTACCTCGACTTAGCCAAATTCTTCCTCGACATTCGCGGGAAAGACGCGCTGGGAGAGAAAAAGACCTACAACCAGTCGCAGCTCCCCGTGGTTGAACAGACCGAGGCGGTCGGGCATTCGGTGCGCGCCGCCTACATGTGGTCGGGTATGGCCGACGTGGCTGCGCTCACCGGCGACCAGGCCTACATCGACGCCATTACCAGGATTTGGGAAGATGTGGTGTACAAAAAGCTGTACATCACCGGCGGAATTGGCGCCGAAGGCGGTCACGAGGGGTTCGGCGGGGCCTACGAGCTGCCCAACGCCCGCGCCTACTGCGAAACCTGCGCCGCCATCGCCAACGTTTTCTGGAACCACCGCATGTTTCTTATGACCGGCGACGCCAAATACATCGACGTGCTGGAACGGTCGCTTTACAACAACGTTCTTTCGGGCGTTGCACTCAGCGGCGACCACTTTTTTTATCCCAACCCGCTGGAATCGGCGGGCCAGCACAAACGCAGCGAGTGGTTCGGCTGCGCCTGCTGCCCGTCGAACATCTCGCGGTTTATCCCCTCCATGCCCAACTACATTTATGCCCAGAAAGACGATCAAATTTATATCAACCTGTTTGTTCCCAGCACCACCACATTCGAAACCGGAAAGGGAAAGCTGGAGTTGTCGCAGAAAAGCAACATGCCGTGGGACGGAAACATCTCGGTTTCCATTCAACCCGAAAAACCTGTAAAAACAAACCTGTACATCCGCATCCCGGGCTGGGCATCCGGCAACCCGGTCCCCGGCGATTTGTATTCATTTTTGGAATCTCCCTCCACAAAACCGGTTTTTAAGGTGAACGGAAAGGAAGTAACGCCCAAAATGGAAAACGGGTACGCCATTCTATCGGAGACCTGGCAGCCGGGCGACAGAGTTGAAATTGGTTTTCCGTATGAAATCAGAAAAATGAAAGCGCATCCCGCCATTGAAGACGACCGGGGGAAAATGGCACTGCAATTGGGCCCGCTGGTTTATTGCGCCGAGTGGGCCGACAATGGTGACACGGACCTCCTCAGCCTTGTCCTGCCCGAAAACAGCCGGCTTTCCGCCGAATTCCGACCGGCGCTGCTGGGGGGAGTAAATGTAATTTCGGGCGACGCTGCGGGGGCAGAACAAACAAATGCTTCGGGCGGCGACAGTGCTTCGGCGCCGAAGTTCACCGCTAT
>CAYWBV010000070.1:9146-12538 GCA_964455785.1 uncultured Maribellus sp. | reverse complement strand
CGTTCGGAAGACAAATGGCAGTCGCCTATGTTACAATCGTTAAACGGAATGTGGAAATTCCATCTTGCTCAAAATCCGTCGGAAAGACCCTACTGGTTTTTCAAAAACGATTTTGATACCCGCGAGTGGGCCGACATAAATGTTCCGGCCAACTGGGAGCTGGAGGGTTTTGATTACCCGATTTACACCAACGTCCCCTATCCACATGCGAAGACCCCGCCACTCATTCAAAAACATTACAATCCGGTGGGCTCATACAAACGTACGTTTACCATTCCTTCCGAATGGAAAGGAAAAGAAGTTTATCTTCATTTCGGGGCTGTAAGTTCGATGCTGAATGTATGGGTGAACGAACAATTTGTGGGTTACAGCGAAGACAGCAAAACCCCTGCAGAATTTAATGTCACAAAATATTTGAAAAAGGGCGAAAATACGCTGGCCGTGGAAATCTTCCGGTGGAGCGATGCTTCCTATTTGGAGGACCAGGATTTCTGGAGGATGAGCGGTATGACCCGCGATGTTTACCTTTTGGGAAGGAACCCGCAGCACATCCGCGATTTCAGAGTCGGTTCGGCGTTGGATTCTACTTATGCAAACGGGCTTTTCAGCCTGAGTGTGGAATTGGAAGAGGCAGAGAATCCTGAAGAAATGACGGTTGAAGCCGTTTTGTCGGACAATGGGACCGTGGTTAACGAGTTTTCGGAAAAGGTGAGCAACAACCAGGTGCAGGTTGAACTCCAAATTCCCGGGGTAAAAAAATGGTCGGCCGAAATCCCCAATCTTTACGAACTTGTTATCACTTTAAAAAATGACAAAGGTATTGTGGAGGTGATAAAACAAGACGTCGGTTTCCGTACCATCGAAATAAAAAATGCAAACTTGCTGGTCAACGGACAATACGTTTATCTGAAAGGAGCGAACATACACGAACACCACGACAAAACCGGTCATGTTGTTGATAAGGTTACCATGCTGAAAGACATCAAGACCATGAAAGCGCACAACCTGAATGCGGTGCGCACATCGCATTATCCGCAGCCCGAGTTATGGTACGAGCTCTGCAACAAATACGGGTTATACATTGTGGACGAAGCCAACATCGAATCGCACGGAATGGGTTACGGCCCCGAATCGCTGGCAAAAAATGAAGAATGGAAGGAAGCCCATCTGTACCGTACACGCAACATGTTCGAACGCGATAAAAACCAGCCCTGTATTATTATTTGGTCGCTTGGGAACGAAGCGGGAAACGGCGTCAACTTTATGGCTACTTACGAATATCTGAAATCGGTTGATCAAACCCGGCCGGTTCAGTACGAACAGGCTCACGGCGGCGAAAACACCGACATCAACTGCCCGATGTATATGCGCATTGAAGACATGGAAAAGTTTGCGACAGAAAAAGCCGATAAACCGTTAATCCAGTGTGAATATGCACATGCCATGGGAAACAGCGTGGGTAACCTTCAGGATTACTGGGATGTGATTGAAAAGTATCCGGTACTCCAGGGCGGGTTTATCTGGGACTGGGTTGATCAGGGCCTGCTGACCAAAAACGAAGCTGGTGAAGAATTCTGGGCGTATGGCGGCGACTTTGGCCCCGACACGGTTCCTTCTGACGGCAACTTCTGTCTGAACGGATTAGTCAATCCCGATCGCGGGGTCAAACCGCATTTGCTCGAAGTAAAAAAAGTTTACCAGTACATCGGGTTCGCACCTGTCGATTTAAAAACCGGGACCATTTCCATCAAAAACAAATATGCCTTTTTAAATCTTTCTGATTTTGATTTTGTTTGGGAAGTGATTGGCGACGGCGTTTTAATTGACAACGGAAAACTCGACGATTTGGACCTTGCCCCGAATGAATCAGAAAATATTACCATCGATTTTTCTGTAGAACCACAGCCCGGCGTTGAATATTTCCTGAATATAAAAGCCAAACTGAAAAACAACTGGAGCCTTTTGGAATCCGGCGCCGAAATGGCTGCCGAACAATTCCAACTGCCGGTATTTATCCCGGTTGAAAAAATGAACCTGGCTGCACTGCCGCCCATGGCTACCACTGAAACTGATAACTCAGTCGTGGTTTCGGGCGAAGGATTCTCGGTTACGTTCGATAAAAAAGCGGGAGTAATTACCAGTATCAAAAAAGGCGAAACCGAATTTATACAGAGCGGACCTGTGCCGAATTTCTGGCGTGCTCCCATCGACAACGACCTCGGCAACAACCTGCACAAACGAAGCCAGGTTTGGCGCGAAGCCGGAAAAAACAGACAGGTAACTGCGGTTAACCTGAATAAAAACAGCAGCAAATGGAAAGAGGCCGGAAGAAACAAAAATATTACCACTGCTTCGGGCAAAAAAGAAAACACGGCAGAAGTGGCTTTCGATTTCAACCTGGTGAACGAAGCCGGTGAAACGATTGCAAAATACAACACCATTTATACTGTTTTTGGTTCGGGCGATGTTGTTGTTGAAAATTATTTCAAAATGACCAAAGACGATCTCCCGGAAATTGTTCGGATAGGGATGAACCTGATTATGCCGCGTCAGTTCGACCAGATGGCATGGCTGGGCCGCGGGCCGCACGAATCGTATGTTGACAGAAAAACCAGTGCATTTGTCGGGTTGTACAAAGGAAGTGTCGCCGACCAGTTCTGGGCTTATGTCCGCCCGCAGGAAAACGGGAACAAATCTGATGTCCGCTGGATGACCATTACCGACCAGTCAGGAAACGGTTTGTTTTTTGGCGGTATGCCGTTAATAGAAGTCAGTGCGCACCACAACCTGCTGGAAGATTTCGAATCAATAGAACGCAATTATGGTGTCAGGGCCGAAAAAGTATCGATGTACAGCCGTCATATCAACGATGTAAAACCCCGCGATTTGACTTCGGTAAATATCGATTTTAAACAAATGGGCGTCGGCGGCGACAACAGTTGGGGCGCCTGGACCCACGACCAGTACCGGCTTACCGGGAAGGAATACAGCTATTCATTCCGGATCAGGGCGTTGGCTGCCGGGGACGATCCGCTAAAAATTGCCAAAGAAAAGTTGTAAAACTTATTTATATCGCAAAGGCGCGAAGTCGCAAAGGTTTTCCTTGCTGCTTTGCGCCTTTGTGGTTATTAGTAACATTTTCGACTTTAAAAATGAAAGTTTCCTTTTTCTCTACATCAACCGGTTTTAATTTCCGCAATTTGGGTGTAAATTTGCCGCAAAATTTACCCGATGGAGATAAAACAATGGATTTATACTTTCCTGTTGCTGGGATTTTTGTTGATCCCATTAATAACTGACCTGAAAAGGAAAAATCTTTTCTATCCGAACCTCAAATACTTGCTGCCTGCTATTTTGTTTACAGGCGCCATTTTTATTCTTTGGGACATTCG
>CAYWBV010000070.1:0-9046 GCA_964455785.1 uncultured Maribellus sp. | reverse complement strand
GTTGAAGACTTTGGTTATTTCTTCCTGCTTTTTTTGATGAACGTGACCATTTACGAATACCTGAAAGAACGGAGATACTATTAATTCGTGCAACCTTAAATCAACTAAAAAAATGATGCTGCTGTTCTACAAAACCGGAATATTTTTTTACTCCCTCTTGATTCGGATGGCTTCGGTTTTTAACACGAAAGCCCGGCAATTTGTAAAGGGGCGGAAAAACTGGAAGGAAATACTTTCAAAAAAAGTGGACAGGAATGCGCGGTACATATGGTTTCACTGCGCGTCGCTGGGCGAGTTCGAACAGGGAAGACCGGTTATGGAAGAGATAAAAAACAGGTTCCCTGAATATAAAATCATCCTCACTTTTTTCTCCCCTTCCGGATATGAAATCAGGAAAAACTACAATCTCGCCGATATTGTAGTTTACCTGCCTGTCGATACCCAAAAAAATGCACAGGCTTTTGTTGAAATCGTTAACCCGGAAAAAGTATTTTTTGTAAAATATGAATTCTGGTATTATTATATCTCCGAATTAAAAAGAAAAAATATTCCCCTTTACATCATTTCTGCCATTTTTCGTGAAAACCAGCACTTTTTCAAAAACACACCCTGGGGAAAATGGTACCGCAAAATGCTTTTCAGGGTTGAACATCTATTTGTTCAGAACGATACTTCGGCTCGCCTGTTGGCGTCGGTAGGTATCCGGAATTATTCGGTTTCGGGCGATACCCGCTTCGACAGGGTTGCAGCTATTGCCGAAGGTTCAAAAAATATCCCGGTTGTTGAAAAGTTCAGGGCAAACCAACCGCTGGTTGTTGCCGGCAGCACCTGGAAACCCGATGAAGAGCTGCTTGCAGCATTTATCAACCAAAACCCGGAGATAAAATTTATTATAGCGCCACACGAAGTTTCTGCCGCAAATATGAACAGGTTGATTCAATTGTTGAAAAATCCTTCGGTTTTATTCAGTACTATTAAAGAACCGGAAGCCGGGCGCTACCAGACTCTGATTATCGATTCGGTAGGGATACTTTCATCGTTGTACCGCTACGGCAGTTTTGCCTATATCGGAGGCGGTTTTGGCGTAGGCATTCACAATATCCTCGAGGCGGCTACTTTCGGGTTGCCGGTTATATTTGGCCCAAACTATAAAAAGTTTAAGGAAGCTGTCGATTTAAAATCGCTCGGTGGCGCCTTTCCCATTGCGGATTTTGATGAACTGGAAGCCGTCTTCAACAGCCTTCTTCACTCACCCTCCGAACTGGAGAACGCTTCTCTGATGAACAAAAAATACGTAGCAAAAAATGTGGGATCGACAAAACTTATCATAAAAAAAGTTTTTAACCGGTAACTTCATTTTTTATAAAAATTGTTCATTTTTTTCGTCCTGAAATATTTGAATTTTAAAGCCGGATATTCATAGAAAAATAAATCGTTCAAAACAGCATAAAGTAGATTTTCTGTAAACTTTTTTCTGAAATTAAATATATAAATAAATAATAATCAGCCATATAACACAAAAAAGTTGATAACTTTTCATTATTTTCCCTGAAAAAATATCCGAATATTTTGTTTTGTGTTTTATCTTGCATGGCATAATTTAACAGGGAGCAACAGGGAATTTTCATAAAAATAATTCAATACACATTAAATCATTATAACTGGATAAAATGGCACTAAATGAAGTATCAGTAAAAATCCTCGCGGGCAAAAAAATTTACTCACAGGAAGAAGCGGTAAAAGCCTCACTTGAGTATTTCAACGGAGACGACCTGGCTGCAAGGGTATGGGTGAACAAGTATGCTCTAAAAGATTCTTTCGGGAATATTTTTGAGATGACACCTGACGATATGCACTGGAGATTGGCAAAAGAAATTGCACGGATAGAAAAACAATACCCGAATCCGCTGACGGAAGAAGAAATTTTTAATGTATTAAAAGGATTCAAATACATTGTTCCGCAGGGCGGCCCGATGACTGGAATTGGTAACAATTACCAGGTTGCTTCGCTTTCGAACTGTTTTGTGGTTGGCAACGACGGCAACTCCGATTCGTACGGGGGAATTATGAAAATTGACCAGGAACAGGTGCAACTGATGAAACGACGCGGCGGTGTCGGACACGACTTATCGCACATCAGGCCGAAAGGTTCACCTGTAAAAAATTCGGCACTTACTTCTACCGGAATAGTGCCGTTTATGGAACGGTATTCGAATTCGACCCGCGAAGTGGCCCAGGACGGACGCAGGGGTGCGCTGATGTTGTCTGTCTCCATTAAACACCCTGATTCTGAAAGTTTTATCGATGCAAAACTCGAACAGGGAAAAGTTACCGGCGCCAATGTTTCAGTCAAAATTCAGGATGATTTTATGGAAGCCGTTGAGTCGGGAGAACCTTATATCCAAAAATACCCAATCAACTCCGACAAACCAATGTACCAAAAAGAAACAGATGCGGGCAGATTGTGGGATAAAATTGTTAAAAACGCCTGGCAGTCGGCCGAACCGGGAATTTTGTTCTGGGATACTATTATTAAGGAGTCAATTCCCGATTGTTATGCCGACCTTGGATTCCGCACCGTTTCGACTAATCCCTGCGGAGAAATTCCGCTTTGTCCGTATGATAGCTGCCGGTTGCTGGCGATCAATCTTTATTCGTATGTTGACGACCCGTTTACAACACAGGCTCGGTTCAACTTCGACCTCTTCAGGGAACACATCCATTATGCCCAAAAAATTATGGACGACATTATCGACCTGGAATTGGAAAAAATAGATGCCATCCTTGAAAAAGTAGATGCCGACCCGGAAAGTGAAGAAATCAAATTTACGGAGAGAAATTTATGGGAAAACATCAAACGAAAAGCCAATGAAGGCCGCCGTACAGGAATCGGAATCACTGCAGAAGGCGATATGCTTGCAGCGCTCGGGTTACGATACGGAAGTGAAGATGCTATCGATTTTTCGGAAGAAATTCATAAAATGGTTACCCTCGAAGCCTACCGGTCGTCGGTTTACATGGCTAAAGATCGCGGCGCATTTAAAATTTACGACAGCGAACGGGAAAAAAATAACCCTCTTATCCAACGTATTAAAAAAGCTGATCCCGGGTTATATGAAAAAATGGTAAAATACGGACGCAGGAACATTGCTCTGCTTACCATAGCGCCAACAGGGACAACCAGCCTGATGACCCAAACTACGTCGGGGATAGAACCTGTATTTTTACCGGTTTACAAACGCCGCCGTAAAGTAAATCCGGGCGACAAAGATGTCCGCGTTGATTTTATTGACGAAGTTGGCGACAACTGGGAAGAATTTACCGTTTTTCATCACAAATTTAAAACCTGGATGAATGTCAACGGTTACGATACCACGCGCGAATACACCACAGAAGAACTCGAAGGTTTTGTGAAAAAATCGCCATACTACAAGGCTACTTCAAACGATGTTGACTGGCTGGCCAAAGTACGAATGCAGGGACGTATCCAAAAATGGGTGGACCACTCCATCAGCGTAACCATTAACCTGCCGTCGGATGCTTCGCAGGAACTGGTCGGCGAACTCTATTTCCAGGCCTGGAAAAACGGATGCAAAGGGGTTACTGTTTACCGCGACGGCTCGCGTTCGGGTGTTTTGATTTCGAACGACGGAAAGGAAAAGAAAAAAAGCGGGGCTTTTCCAACCAAACGCCCTGAAAAACTGGATGCCGATGTTGTCCGTTTTCAAAATAATAAAGAAAAATGGGTTGCATTTATCGGTTTGATGGATGGAAAACCTTATGAAATTTTTACTGGTTTGTCCGACGACGAAGACGGAATTTTGCTCCCGCGTTCCATCACCAAAGGATACATTATTAAAAGCTGGGAAGACGAGGAAACTTCGAGATACGATTTTCAATACATCAACAAACGGGGATATAAAACCACCATCGAAGGACTTTCGCACAAGTTCAACCCGGTTTTCTGGAATTATGCAAAACTGATTTCGGGTACGTTACGCCACGGAATGCCCATTCATAAAGTAGTTGAATTGGTAACCAGCCTGCAACTCGACAACGAGACTATCAACTCGTGGAAAGCAGGTGTGGCACGGGCGCTCAAAAAATATATCCCGGATGGGACTTTGGCCGAAGATGCCCGGTGCGGCGAATGCGGTTCAGACGAGGTAGTTTACCAGGAAGGATGCCTGACCTGCCTTTCCTGCGGCTCATCGAAATGCGGTTAATAAAAACAGAGAATAAAAAAACCAGGACTGTGTTCAATCCTGGTTTTTTTGAAAAAGAAGCACGACTAAACGCCGTGCTTCTTTCATATTTAAGAAATATTTTTAGTCTAAAACGGTTACCCAGCCGTATTTGTCAGGTTCGTCGCCGTACTGAATAGCGCGGAGCTTGTTGTACAGTTTTTCACTGATTGGGCCGGGTTTGCCATCTTTCGAAAAAACGTATGATGTTTTTTCGTCGTAGTCGTCAATTCGCTGAATAGGACTGATAACCGCAGCGGTCCCGCAGGCCCCGGCTTCTTCAAAGGTAGCCAGTTCTTCCACCGGAATCTGTCTTTGTTCTACTTTCATACCCATTTCTTCAGCCAAAGCCATCAGGCTTTTATTGGTTATCGATGGCAGAATGGAAGTAGATTTCGGAGTAATGTAGGTGTTATTTTTGATTCCGAAGAAGTTGGCGGCGCCACATTCGTCGATGTATTTTTTTTCTCTGGCATCGAGATAAAAAATGTTGGAATAACCCATTTGGTGTGCTTTTTCGCCGGCAACAAGGCTTGCGGCATAATTTCCTCCTACTTTGTATTTGCCCATTCCAAGCGGAGCCGAGCGGTCGAACTGGCGCATAATTACAAACGGAGTAGTTTGGAAACCGCCTTTAAAATACGGCCCAACCGGCGTCACAAACAAAATAAACATGTACTCGGTGGCTGGTTTAACACCAACCTGTGCGCCTGTTCCGAACAACACCGGCCGGATATACAACGACGCGCCTGATTCGTAGGGAGGAACAAATTTTTCGTTTAACGAAACCGTTTTTACCACAGCTTCCATAAATTTTTCCAGGGGGAGCCTGGCCATTAACGTTCCATCGGCAGAATCCTGCATACGCCGTGCGTTTTCGTCCATTCTGAAGATTCGCACCTTCCTGTCTTTTCCCCTGAATGCTTTTAACCCTTCAAACGATTCCTGTCCGTAGTGAATGGCTGTTGCAGCAATGTGCATGGTAAAATATTCACTGTCGCTGACTTCGAGATCACCCCAGATGCCATCTTTGTAAAAGCACCTGACATTGTAATCTGTTTTTATATATCCAAACCCAAGATTATTCCAATCGATGTTTTCCATTTTTGAACTTTCCTTTCCTATTTGGTTTAAAAGAAATTACTTTGTAGCAAATCTGTCGGGCAAATTAAGAAAATTTTGCGTTTTCAGAACAAGAGAATTGTCACTTAAACAAGGAAAACCCAAATGTTTTACAACTGGTTAACAAATTGGATAAAATATCCGTTGTGTTTCCGGATGTTTAAAACCGAACCGTCGCCGAAAATCAGGTACTGGCCTTTTATCCCGCTGAGCACACCTTCAATTTTTGGAGTCTTGTCGAACCCGACACTTGTTATTTTTTGAGGGAAAGAAATGATCGGGTAGTTTATTTCAGTGATGTTGTCGTCGGGTTCGAAATATTTTTGTAGTTCGGCAGGAAGCAAGCGGTAAACTTTTTGTTTCTCTTCCAAAAGATTAATGTTTTGGGCGATTTCGTTTTTTAACATTGCTCGCCAGTCGGTTTTGTCGGTGAAATATTTTTTCAGGAATACTTCGATAATGCCTGCAATATGGCGGTTGGGTGTTTTGGCAGCTTTTACCGCAAAACTGGCGCCCTGGTCAATCCACCGGGTCGGGATTTGGTGATGACGGGTAACCCCCACTTTCACATCGTTTGAAACGGCGAGATAGACAAAGTGGTCGATAAGATCGTGTTTTTCAGCCCACTCCATATCGCGGGCAATACCGAGGTGCGACTTTGAAAGTTCGGGCCTGATGACAGATTCGCTGGCTTCGGGTGCTGTTTGAAGACAGTTGTAACAAAATCCCTGACCAAAGGAATTTTTGGTTTGCTTCCCACACGAAATACAGTTAATTTGTCCGGTGAATTGCATCGTAATTTCTTTCCCAATCAAATCGTTCATTTTGATTTCATTGTCGCCAAACGGCAAAAAGTAGTTCACCGGATTTGCCAGTTCGGTGCGCATTTTCAGAATGTTGCCTTCGAGTTGCATAAATTCGAATTTTAATAAAAAAACAAATGAAATTATGAAAAGTTATCAGTGCACTCACAGAAAATCATCCAAAAGTTATCAATGCACTGAAGATTTTTCAACGGATAGCCCTTCGTCATTTGCCACGCCCAAAATTCCGAGGTACAGCAACTTCGCCGCATCTTCCATAATCTCCGGGGTAAGTACATCCGTTTTATCCAGCGGGTGGTGGTAGTACACCGGATGTACACTTTCGGAGGTGTACAGCGAAAAAGTTTTGATTCCGGCATTTTCAAAGTGGGAAGCATCGGAACGCGGTCGCCCGTAGTTCTTTCTCCATTCTGAAGAGTTCATTTTGCGGTGAATGTAATTTTCGTTTGCCATTTCAAAATGGGTAAAAAGTTCGGGATAACTTTTCCCGTTTGCCATATAAAAACCTGTGCCGTTTCCCACCATGTCGAGATTAACCATCAGCGCTGTTTTTTCGATCGGGAAGATCGGATTTTTGACATAAAACTCGCTTCCGTACAATCCGCACTCTTCTCCACCAATCAACATAAAAAGTACCGAACGTTTGGGTTTTACTTCCGATTCGGCAAACGCTTTGGCTGCCCCTAAAATGTCGGCCACACCCGAGGCGTTGTCCAACGCTCCGGGCAGGAGTTCGCCGAGGTATCCCTGTCCGTCGAGGTGACCGCCCACAATGATAACTTCATTTTTTAACACCGGATCAGAACCTTCAATCACACCCACCACATTGCAGGCTTTGGCATCGGGGAAATATTTGGTTTTTGCTGAAATCGTCACTTTTTGTGTTTCGGGCAGCACAAACGAGGGCATTTGTATGTCGCGCAGTTCTTTTCTCAACGTATTTTGATCTTTTCCGGCATCGGCAAGAATAGTTTTCGCTACGCTGTCGCTGATGTGCGCATAAATAAAATTCTCCAGATTTATCGTGTTCGGATTGGCGAGGTTGCTGATATACAACATCCCGGCGGCTCCGTGGTTTACTGCATTTCCGGCTTTGTAACGATGATAGGCGTAACGATTCCATTCAGACATCATTGAATCGTTTTTGGTGTAAGGAATCCCCGGTTCCAAAAGAATAATCTTCCCTTTCACATCCACATGGGCATAATCGTCGTAGCCCAGCTCCGGAGCCGAAATCCCGTATCCCACATAAACTACATTCCCTGTTACGGTCCCCGATGCAGAATTGGCGCCCGGAAAATAGTCATCCGGAAAATTGAGTTTTATCTCTTTCCCTTTTTCTGAAAAGTAAGTAACACTTCCTTTGGAATACACTTCGGAATATTCATTCGGAAAATACTGGAAATAACTGCCGTTATTGGCGGGAAGAATTCCCCATTCTTTAAATTTGCCGGCACACCATTCTGCAACATCCAGATATTCGGGCGATCCTGAAAGCCGCCCTTTGTATTTTTCTGAACTCAGTTCTTCGGCATATTCTAAAATATCGTTGCTGGAAATGTAGTGAAACACTCGTTGTATTTGTTCTGTTTCGTTACCCTGTGAAAAACCTGTGCAGGCGGCAAGCAAAAATAACCAGACAATTTGTATTGATTTATAATTCATCACTTTTTATTTTTCGGCCCTAAAAGTATTCAATTTCTTTTTACCCGTTAAGTTCGCAAAACGAATATCGGAGAAATATTTGATTTTTGCCTTTTAATTTTTTTTAACATTTCGCAGCTTATTTCGGAGAGATTTAGATAAATAATTGCCGTAACTTGCTGACAGTTAAATTAAAAACTTATGAATATGAAAATTTTAAGAGGTACAGTTTTCGGAGGGATTGCCTATTTTCTTCTGGGATGGCTGATTTGGGGTATTTTGATGATGGATTTTTACACGGCAAATATGAATCAATGTACTGCAAGGCCAGGTGGCGAAATGATTTGGTGGGCTATTATCGTTTCCAATTTTACGTTTGCTTTATTGTTGTCGCTTATTTTGAAATGGTCGGGAGCAAGAGGATTTCTGGATGGGTTAAAAACAGGTGCAATTTTTGGATTTTTGATGGGATTGAGCCTGGATCTTTCATTTTATTCGATGTCAACCATGTTTAACAATGTTACTGCAATTGCAGTGGATGTAGTTGTTAATACTGTTGCAATGGCAATAATCGGGCTGGTAATTGTTTTAACCTGGGGGAAAGAAAAATAGGCTGAACAAAAAAAAATTACTTCTGAACAATATAAAGGCCTTCTTCAGGTGGAGAGGGCTTTTTTATTATCCTCCGGTTTCTGCTTCAACTCCATTCCGGTTAAAAATTTCGATCGCCATTTCCGTTTCCGTTGCAGTGGGTTCTTCCATCCCTTCGGCATTGTATTCCATTTTCAGTTTGTGGTATTTACCGCTAGCGATGTTGTGGTACGGCAGCAGGTTTACCATTGGTTTTTTTCCAGGCAAAGCAGAAACAAATTCCGCCATTTGCCCGATTTCATTTTCGCTGGTATTTACATTTTTTATGAACGGAATACGGATGTTGATATTTGCACCTGTTTCTGCCAGTAATCTAAGGTTTTTTAGAATGAGATGGTTGTCAACCCCGGTCCATTTTTTATGCTGAACCGGGTCCATCAGTTTTAAATCGAAAAGAAACAGGTCGGTTCGTTTGGCCACTTCAAGCAGGGTTTTTGCGGGTGCAAAACCGCAGGTGTCAATTGTCCGGTGGAGACCTTTTTCGCCACAGGCATCCAGCATTTCAATTAAAAATTCCGGGTGCATCAGCGGCTCTCCCCCCGAAAAGGTAACACCGCCGCC
>CAYWBV010000069.1:0-15561 GCA_964455785.1 uncultured Maribellus sp. | reverse complement strand
TTTTGCCGTTATTCAACCCTGATTTTTAAACTGTCGAGTTCTTCGCGGGTGATGGTGGGGAACTTTTTATTGTTTAGTTTACTGACGGCAAGTTGTGCCGTTTTTTTTGCATCGTCTTCCGAACGGAAAGGTATTGCCGTTTGAATGGCAGGAACAATATCCTGTTTGATAAGCACCTTTTCATCGGCCAGAATATGATATCCCCACCCGCCTGTTGTCGTTTTAAACGTATTGATAGTAAAAAAGCGTTCTGACTGATTTTGCTGTTCCCTGTTTTTTCCCGATTCGGTATTTACGAGCAGAACCAGTGCAATAACAACTGCAAGGAACAGGGCTGATGCTGATATATATGCCGCTTTTTTAGTAAAGCTCATCGTATTCCGCGGTAGGATCAAAGCTCCAAATGTCGTCGAAATAATAACTTGAGCTTCTGCCAGTGGTCACATATCCTTTCGAACCGATCGCAAAACCAACTGCTTCCGTCCGGGCGGCGCCTTCAAATGCGGTCCGTTCTTCCCACAAATCGGTCTGCGGATCATATTCCCAAACGGTACTTATTAACGACCCGGTACTGCCACAGGTTAAATAACCTTTACCGTTTAATGTAAATGCAGACCCATTCATCCGGGCAATGGATGTGTAATCGTCGTCAAAAGAGTCGTCGGTATAATTGGTAATTTTCTGTTTTTCGGTCCAAAGCCCGGTAGAAGGATCATACTCCCAAATATCGTTCAGATAGGTTCCGTTGTCGATTCCCGAAACTACATAAGCTTTGCTTCCGATAACAAAAGCCTGTGTGTCGCGTCGTTTCGAACCGCCGATACTTACAATTTTTTCCCAGGAATCGGTAGATGGCGAATAGGCGTAAAAATCTTTCAGATAGTTATCGTCGAATCCGGTACCGATATATCCTTTATCGTTGATTGAAAAACCAACTGCACCGTATCTTCCCGAGCCACTAAAATCGGCCTTTTGTTCCCACGTATTCGAAGAAGGATCGTACTCCCAGAAATCATTTAGTTTGTTGTCGCCATCGTATCCTGTCCCGATATATCCTTTGCCGCCGATAGCAAGTCCTACTGCGCCGTTTCTCGGTGTTCCCGGAAGGTCGGCTTTTTGCGTCCAGTTGTTTGTTGCCGGATCATATTCCCAGAAATCGGTTAACCTGTCTTCGCCGTCGTATCCTGTTCCAATGTATGCTTTTGAATCGATCACAAACCCGGCTGCATCACTTCGGGGAACTCCGTCGAAATCAGAAAGTTCCGACCAGTTTCCATATAAATCTTCATCGTCGTCGTTGTTACACGATACAACCAGCGCTGATAAAAATAATAGCATTAAAAAAAGATAATTACTTTTCATTTTCATGACTTTTTTTTTATGATTTCTATTGGTTCCCTTTTCTGTTCAATCGTAGGAATCCAAAGGCAAACCTATGAGACAGAACCATCAGAAAAAAGGAATTTAGACCTGCGGGTAAAAAGTATAGATGAACCGGGGAATTTTATCGTTTTGTCTGAACAATGAGTTAATTTTGGATTTCTTTTCCCGTTAAAAAAGTGTAAAAGAATCACATTGCCGGTTTTTATCGATAGATAATCCACATTTGTATATATTTTTTTCCTGTTAACCTTTTCTTATCTTCTTTTGACAACTTGAAAGCGTAACAAAATAGCTTTAAAGAGCCATGAATTATAATTACATTCCATCGTTTGGCGAATGAGTATGGTATGAATGTTTGTGGCGTTATGTCGACTGAATTACATGTATTTAAACAGAAGTAAAGAAAACAGTTTTGAAAAAAAACACATGGACAGAAGAATCCTTTCATTTTTAATCCTTTCACTTTTAGCCGTTTTTTCCTGTTCCGACGAAAGTGATTTATCATCAGTAAACATCGGCGATAGTTTTATTACGCCCCAGACTTCCATTGCGCTCATCGATACTTTTTCACTAAAACTCTCTACCATTCTGATTGATTCAATTCCTACATCAAATCCTGAAAATCTGATGGTTGGGAATTATACGGACGAATTTCTGGGCAGTGTTGGCGCCACCAGCTATTTTCAGGTAACCGTCCCAACAACAACAACGATGGAGGAAAAGGCTGTATTCGATTCGCTGACCCTGGTGTTGAAATATGCCGGAGTTGAGTTTGGCGACACTCTGCAGCCGCAAACCATTTATGTGCACAGGGTGACAGAAGAGATGGAGGAGCCTGACGAAACGTATATGTATAATACAACTTCATTTTTGTATGACGACTCGCCCCTGGGGTCGCTATCGTTCAGGCCGCGGCCCAACTTTAAGGACAGTATCGAAATACGGCTGGACGATGCACTCGGCCTGGAATTGATGAACCTGATCAAAGATAAAGATGACAAAATTCTGAACTCAGAAGATTTTTTGGAATATCTGAAAGGAATTGCACTGGTCGGCGACGGAGGAAATAATTCAGTACTGGGGTTTAAAGCAGTCGATTCTTTGGTTAATATCGTACTTTATACGCACGATGTAAAAGAAGAAAGGACAGAAACTCAGTATAAATTTCCCCTGTATTCTGACGGGCTCTATTTTAATCATTTCGATTTTGACCGGGCAGGAACAGCAATTGAAAACATAAAAACCCAGAAAGAAGAAATTTCTTCGGCAGATAGCGACGATAAAACTTTTATCCAGTCGGGGGCGGGAATTGTTACTCGTCTGGACTTTACCGGGCTGGAGAAGATAATGGAAATGGGCAATCACAGTTTTTTCTACAAAGCAGAAATTATCTTAAAACCTTATCCGAACAGTTTTTCGCAGGTTTCATTTCCGGAGGAGATAATGTTGTACACCACCGACAAATACAACCGCCTGGTTTCTGAGATTCAAAACAGTAACGATGAAACACTGATCGCCGATTTCTATTTTGATGAACAGTACAACGAAAATAATTTTTACCGGTTCGACATCACCACCTATTTAAACGACGAGCTTAGCGATGCTTATTTCGACCCGGATAACGGGCTGATTATTACAGTACCCGGCACTACTTTTCAGGGATCGCTCGAAAGACTTGTACTCGACGCCAGGAAAGCCGATTCGTACAGGCCGGTATTAAACCTCTATTTTGTTTTTTATGAATAACGAAAAAACATTACAGAGCGTGAAACCCAGGATTAAACAAAAAATTATGAGACAGGTAATCATTTTGTTTTTAATATTTTCCGGAATATATATTAGTAATGGTCAGAATACGGTTTCACCGTATTCCATTTTCGGGCCGGGCGAACTACAGAACAAAGGTTTTGGGAGAAGCCAGGCGATGGGCGGCGCCGGAATTGCGCTCCGTTCGGGGAGCAGCCTGAACAATGTAAACCCGGCTTCATACACGGGTATCGACAGCCTGCGGATAATTACAGAGTTTGGGGTGCAGGGGAAACTGTACAATTTAAGTACTTCCGGAAAATCGCAAACCGGGTACACCGGAAATTTTAACTATCTGGCGCTGGGTTTTCGTTACAACCGTTGGCTGGCCGGGTCTCTTGGAGTTGTTCCGTTTAGTTCTGTCGGGTATTCAGTGGAAAAGGAAAATTATATTGAAGGGCTCAACGCTAAATTCACTTCTACTTATGTCGGTAGTGGCGGTATCAGCCAGTTTTACTTTTCAAACGCTGTAAAACTGGGTAAACATTTGTCATTGGGATTAACTACTTCCTATCTTTTTGGTCCGCTTGTTCAGGACGAAAACATCGGGGCAACCTCGGTTAATCCTCAATTGCTGATTGTCCGGCAGGATTTTCTGAGAAGTTTTTATTTTGATTACGGGATGCAGTATTCGTTTTCAGTTAAAGAGGCAGAGATAACACTGGGAGGCATTTTTAGCAATCGCCAGAGTTTAAAATCGAAACATATCCTGAACGTGTATAACGAAAGCTTGAGCCTGATCCAGGGAGAAACTTACGAAACCGACTATTTGACTGTGCCGCTTACATGGGGTGTCGGGTTGGGGATAAAAAACAGGGAAAGATACGAGGTTCTTTTTGACTACGGTTTTCAAAAATGGTCAGACGTTAGTTATCCTAACCAATTCGACGAGTTTAAAGATGCACACAGGTTTTCGCTTGGCGGCGAATTCCGCCCCTGGGATTTCCGTGTCATCAATAAGTCATATAAAAACTGGGTTTACAGGGTTGGTCTCAATTATCAAACTTCGTATCTGAGTTTTGGTAATTCGGCGGTTATCGACAAAAGTTTTAGTTTGGGCGCCGGCGTGCCGCTTCCGGGGCGGATATCCAACTTCGACTGGAGTATCAGGGTGGGAGAAAACGGCACAACAACCAACCGGCTTATCCGCGAAAAGTATGTGATTTTCCAACTGGGATTTAGTCTGAACGAAGTAGCATTTTTGAAAAGGAAGTTTGATTAAGGAGTTCAAATCCTTAATTCTTCCATTTTATTCATAAAAATGTTTTTGTAGCTTTCACCGATGGGGATGTATTTATCATTGATAACCACCTGTGTTTTGTTTATCGCTTTTATGTGTTCCAATCCAACAATGTATGATTTGTGGATGCGCGAAAATTTATCGGCAGGAAGGTTTTGCTGTAATTTCTTCAATGAGTTTAAGGTGATTACAGGTTTTGAATTCTGCGAAGTATAAATTTTGATGTAATCTTTTAACCCTTCAATATACAGGATATTTTCCAGCTTTATGATGATGGTCTGATAGTCGGTTTTAACCATTACAAAATCGTTGGGCTGTCCGTTGTTTTCCCCGTTTTCTTTTTCGGCGTACATCCGCTTTTCTTTCATCGAATAAAAGATAAGCGCTTTGTTGGCCGCTTTCAGGAAACGGTCGAAAGAAAAGGGTTTTAAAAGAAAGTCGAGTGCATTCAGGTTAAAACCTTCAATGGCAAGGTTTACGTTCGACGAATAAAAGATAAAAAGTGGTTTGGTGTCGAGGCTTTTTATAAAATCCATGCCCGAAACTTTCGGAAGATCGGTGTCAAGAAAAATCAGGTCAATTTTTTTTGACTGTAAAATTTCGTAGGCTTCAAAAACCGAAGAGCAGGTTGAAACCAGTTCGAAATAAGGTACAGTATTGATAAACTCGACAATACTGGTTTGTTCGAGCGGCTTTTTGATGACGATACATTTCATTGCTAAAAATTTTTGTTTCCCGACATGCTTTACAATTGTTCTCTACACAAAAATAGCTTACCAATAGCTTTTACAGGCGACGTTCAAAATACCATACACATCATCTCAAAAAAACATTTAATCATTGTTAAACTTCCTTTCGTTCTGTTAAACTGATAGATGGAAAACAGGTTTTAAAGGTTGCTATGTTTTTCTTTTTTTGTTAAGAAATCCTTCTTCAGTTGTTAAGTATCTGAATATTTATAAGTTATTTCAAAATATCTGTCGATGGTTTCTGCATACAAGGTATTGCAGTTCGTATAAAAATCGTTCTAAAATTTCTTATTTAACCGTAATTAATGTTAATGAATGAATTGACATTCTAATAAAAAAGAATAGATGGGTGAATTGAATAATTTATTTTGGAAAATGCCCGGCCTGTTTTTTTTAGAAGGCCACATTTACATACATAATCAGAATTTCTTATCTTTCGCCATCAAACGAGTAGTATGCCGAATTTCCCGTTTTTTCAGCAATATGATGCCATGGACTGCGGACCAAGTTGTTTGCGGATGGTTGCAAAATATTATGGAAAACACTTTTCAGCAGAATTTCTTCGTGAAAAATCATACATTACCCGTGAAGGAGTATCGTTGTTAGGGATTAGCGATGCCGCCGAGTCGATCGGAATGCGTTCGATGGGCGTTCGGATTACGTTCGAACAGCTTAAAAAAGAAGCGCCGCTCCCATGTATTGTTCACTGGGGACAAAATCATTTTGTTGTTGTTTACAAGTTCAAAAAGGGAAAGGTTTTCGTGTCCGATCCGGCTTTTGGACGAATTGAATATTCAGAAAAAGAGTTTGCCGGTCATTGGCTGGCTACCGTAAAAAACGGCGAGGAAAAGGGAATTTGTTTATTGTTGCAACCCACTCCCGATTTTTACAAGGAACCCGACGAAAAAACCGGGCGCACAGGGTTTAAATTTATGTTGAATTATTTAAAACCCTACCGGAGACTGGTAACACAATTACTTCTGGGATTTTTACTCGGAAGTATGATTCAACTCGTTTTACCTTTTCTTACCCAAAGTATTGTCGATATTGGAATCAATAACCAGGACATCGGTTTTATATACCTTGTTTTAATCGCACAAATGGTTTTGTTTATCAGCCGCATGTCGGTCGAGTTTATCCGATCCTGGATTTTGCTCCACATCAGTACCCGGATTAATATTTCCATTATTTCCGACTTCCTGATTAAACTGATGAAACTGCCGCTCGGTTTTTTCGATTCAAAAATGATTGGCGATATTCTTCAACGGATTGAAGACCACGGAAGGATAGAACGCTTTTTAACTGCGCAGTCCATCGGGATATTGTTTTCGATGTTTAACCTGGTTGTTTTTGCCATTGTACTTGGTATTTACAGTCTGAAAATATTCTTCATTTTTGTAGTGGGATCGGCCCTTTACTTTCTCTGGGTTTATTTGTTTATGAAACGCCGCCGCGACCTCGATTACAAACGGTTTAACAAACTATCGGAAAACCAGAGCAAACTCATCCAGATTGTCAATGGGATGCAGGAAATTAAGCTGAACAACTACGAAAAGGAAAAACGTTGGGAGTGGGAGCGTGTGCAGGCCGGGTTATTCAAAATCAGCGTAAAAAGTTTGTCGCTTGAGCAGTATCAGGATGCCGGTTCGGTTTTTATCAACGAAACAAAAAATATCCTGATCATAATTGTATCGGCCACTGCCGTAATTTACGGAGAGCTTACCCTCGGGATGATGCTTGCCATACAATATATTATAGGTCAACTCAACAGTCCGTTGAAAATGCTTGTTAATTTTATGCACCACGCGCAGGATGCCAAGATTAGTTTGGAGCGTCTGGCCGAAATCCACGATAAAAAAGATGAAGAGGAAACGACCGTAGCCCGGATAAAAGTTCTGCCTGAGAATAAAACCATTTCAATATCCAATTTGGTTTTTCAGTATGAGGGGCCACGCTCGCCCAAAGTGCTCAACAATATCCATCTCGAAATTCCCGAAAATAAAACCACGGCCATTGTGGGCGTAAGCGGCAGCGGAAAAACAACTCTGATTAAATTGCTGCTTGGGTTTTATCCCCCGTCGGAAGGCGATATTAAAATTGGGAATGTCCGGCTGGCCAACTATTCTCCCAAAATGTGGAGGGACAAATGCGGTGTGGTTATGCAGGACGGATTTATTTTTTCGGATAGCATTGTACGGAATATTGTGGTTAGTGAGGCAGAAATTAACGAACGCCATTTGTTTCATGCTGTAAAAATGGCCAACATCCAGGATTTTATTGAATCGATGCCGTTGAGTTATAATACCAAAATCGGCCAGGAAGGTGTGGGTTTAAGCCAGGGACAAAAACAACGTATATTAATAGCGCGCGCCATTTACAAAAATCCGGAATACCTGTTTTTTGACGAAGCGACCAATGCTCTCGACGCCAACAACGAAAAACTTATTTTGGAAAATATGAATGAGTTTTCGAAAGGAAAAACGGTGGTTGTGGTGGCGCATCGGCTGAGTACAGTAAAAAATGCCGACCAGATTGTTGTCCTCGAAAAAGGTGAAATTGTTGAAATCGGGAAACATGAAGATTTGATCGGTTTGAAAGGTAAATATTTTGAATTGGTAAAAAACCAGTTGGAGTTGGGGAGTTGATATGAACGAGGAAAGAAAAATAGAAATACGTTCTTCCGAGGTGCAGGAAATTCTCGGGGGTGTGCCATCACGGATGGTGCGTTACGGTATTCTGATTTTTATGATTGTTCTTGCTTTAATTATAATCTTCTCCTTTATTTTTAGGTATCCCGATATTATCCAGTCGAAGATTGTGGTTACAACCGAAAATCCACCTGCCACCATCGTTGCGCGGTCAACCGGAAAAATAGAGGAATTGCTGGTAACGGATAATCAGAAGGTAGAAGCAGGGCAAATTATCGCATTAATTCAAAACCCTTCGGATTACAACGATGTTTTGAAACTGAAAACGGTGATCGACTCGGTGCAACCTTTTTTTGACAGCCTTGGATTTACAAAGGTCATAAAATTCGATAAAAACCTGCAACTCGGTACGGTCCAGGAGTTTTATTCCCTGTTTTTGACCAAATACGACGAGCTCCTGGTTTTTGTAGAGCAAAACTATTATCCACGGATGAATGAATCGCTGAAAAAACAATATAAAATGTCAGGGGTTTTATACGACCGCCTGTGGGAAAAGAAAAACGCCGTTGAGGAAGAGTATAAAATTAAACTGAGAAACTACGAACGCCAAAAAACATTAAATGCCCGGGAGGTCATTTCATCGGCCGACCTCGAGAGTGCTGAATCGGAAATGCTTGGCAAAAAATCGGAACTCGATGGGCTACGTTCAGACCTTGCAGAAGCGCAAATGGATATGGGAAATCTGGAACAGAAAATGATTGAGAACGATAAATTATACTACGACCAAAAAAACAAATACCGTTCAGAATTACTAGAAGCGTTTAATATCCTGAAAAGTGAGGTTAGTAACTGGGAGCTTACTTACCTGATGCGGTCGCCGATTGGCGGTGTAGTTACCTTTAATAAATTCTGGAGTGTAAACCAGAACGTCACGCTGGGAGATAAGGTATTTACCATTGTCCCTGAAAATGTAGGTCAACTGGTTGGCAAAGTGGAATTGCCCATTCGGGGTTCAGGGAAAGTAAAACCTGGTCTGGACGTGAATGTCAAATTCGACAACTACCCTTATATGGAATATGGCCTGGTGCGGGGTACGGTTAAAAATGTTTCGCTGGTGCCCGAAGATAATTTTTATATGGTCGAAGTCGGTTTTCCCAATGGGTTGGTGACGAATTACAATAAAAGTCTCGAATTGCAGAACCAGTTGATGGGTCAGTCTGAAATTATTACGGAAAACCTGAAACTGATACAACGTGTTTTCAATCCTTTAAAAGCCCTGTGGAATGAACGGGTTAAAAACTGAGCATGGTTTAGTTTAGTTTTTGACTTGTAAATCCGATTTTGACATAATCCTCTTGCGAGCTGGAAACTCTAAGTTCAATGAACCGTGTTTCCTGCAACTTATTGAAGTTAAATCTACAGATTAAATAAATTGAACTGGTACAAAAAGAATTTTCAGGAATAGTCGCTGAAAAATATTTCCAGTTTATTTATCCCAACTACCCTTCAACTTTAATTTTTTGAAAAAAATGCGGCAAACGTATGGTACTTTACTGATAATTTGTACTTTTGCGTGCCGTTTTAAGGGGGTGGTATGCAATTTTCCCTCTGAAACGTATTGTTTTTATGGATTTTTGCATACTTTTGCAATCCATTTTTGAAAGGTTTATTAACGATATAAAAAACAGGTATTTATGCCAACTATTCAACAGTTAGTAAGGAAAGGAAGACAAAGTAAGGCGGAGAAAAGCAAATCTCCGGCCCTGGATTCGTGTCCGCAGCGTCGTGGCGTTTGTGTACGTGTTTACACCACCACACCTAAAAAACCGAACTCGGCAATGCGTAAAGTAGCAAGGGTAAGGTTAACCAATCAGAAAGAGGTGAATGCTTATATTCCGGGTGAAGGCCACAACCTGCAGGAGCACTCTATTGTACTCGTTCGTGGGGGAAGGGTAAAAGATTTACCAGGTGTTCGCTATCACTTAATTCGCGGAGCGCTGGATACAGCGGGTGTTGAAGGACGTTCACAGCGTCGTTCAAAATACGGTGCAAAACGGCCAAAAGCAAAAAAGTAAAAAATTAGAGTTTAACAACGTTATTTGCAGTGGTTTGGTTGAGTAAGAATTTCCCTTCTATTGTCTTCCTGGGGAAAAACTGAAGACCGCCTGAGGGCAGCCAATTTAGATAACACTAAAAAAAGTAAAAAATGAGAAAGTCGAAACCAAAGAAGAGACATTTATTACCGGATCCAAAATTCAATGATGTTTTGGTGACCCGGTTTGTCAACGACCTTATGGTGGATGGGAAAAAATCGGTAGCATACTCGGTTTTTTACGATTCGCTGGATTTAGTACAAAAGCGTGCGAAGGATACCGAATTGGGACCGCTCGAAATCTGGAAGAAAGCACTGGAAAACATTACTCCGGCTGTTGAAGTAAAAAGCCGCCGCGTGGGTGGTGCTACTTTTCAGGTTCCTATGGAAATCAGGCCTGAACGTAAAACTTCCATCAGTATAAAAAATATGATTTTGTTTGCCCGGAAGCGTTCGGGTAAATCCATGGCCGATAAGTTGTCAGCAGAAATTGTGGCTGCTTTCAACGAGGAAGGTGGCGCTTTCAAAAAGAAAGAAGACACCCACCGTATGGCCGAAGCAAACCGCGCATTCGCTCATTTCAGATTTTAGTTTGGTTAATGGTATCGTTTAGTTTTAGGAGTTAGTAAAAATTGGATTTAGAAAATTGGTTTAAAAAATGGCTAAACAAGATCTGAAATATACAAGGAATATAGGAATTATGGCCCATATTGATGCGGGCAAAACCACTACGTCAGAACGAATTTTGTTCTACACGGGTTTAACACATCGTATTGGCGAAGTTCATGATGGCGCTGCCACGATGGACTGGATGGAGCAGGAGCAGGAACGCGGTATAACCATCACTTCTGCTGCTACTACCACTTTTTGGAAATACAAAGATATTGAACACAAAATCAATATTATTGATACCCCCGGGCACGTTGATTTTACCGTTGAAGTAGAACGTTCTCTTCGTATTCTGGACGGCAGTGTTGCGCTTTTTTGTGCCGTTGGTGGCGTAGAAGCGCAATCGGAAACCGTTTGGCGGCAGGCCGAAAAATATGGTGTTCCCCGTATTGCATTCGTAAATAAAATGGACCGTCAGGGTGCCGATTTTTTCAAAGTGTATGCTGAAATTAAAGAAAAACTGGGTGCAAACCCGGTTCCGATTCAAATACCCATCGGCGCTGAAGAAAAATTTGAGGGCGTAATCGACCTTATTGAAATGAAGGCGGTGCGTTGGTACGAAGACGAAAACAAAGGAACCAACTACAGTCTTGAAGAGATTCCTGCAGAACTCGTCAGTCAGGCGAATGAGTGGAAAGAAAAACTCGTGGAGTCGGTAGCCGAAGTGGACGACGAAATCATGGAACGTTATTTTGATGATCCGGATTCCATCACGAAAGAAGAAATGCTTGATGTTATTCGGCGCGCTACCATTCAGGGAGTTATTATCCCGATGATGTGCGGCTCCGCTTTTAAAAATAAAGGAGTACAACGCTTGCTTGATTCGGTTTGTGCATTTCTGCCAAGTCCGCTTGATAAAGGTGAAATAAAAGGAATTAATCCGGATACTGATCAGGAAGTTACCCGCACCGCCGATGTAGATCAGCCTTTGGTCGCACTTGCATTTAAGATTGCAACCGACCCGTTTGTGGGGCGTTTGGCATATCTGCGCGTTTACTCGGGGAAAATCGATGCAGGCTCGCAGGTATTAAATACACGTACCGATAAAAAGGAAAGGATATCACGGTTGTATCAAATGCACTCCAACAAACAAAATCCGAAGGATGTAATTGAAGCCGGTGATATTTGCGCCGCTGTAGGATTTAAAGATATTCGTACCGGCGATACATTGTGTGATATAAAACATCCGATTGTACTTGAAAGTATCAATTTCCCGGAACCTGTTATCGGTATTGCTGTTGAACCAAAATCGCAAAAAGATATCGATAAACTATCCAACGGTCTTGGAAAATTGGCAGAAGAAGATCCAACTTTCCGGGTAATTACCGATCCCGATTCGGGGCAGACAGTAATCCGCGGGATGGGCGAACTTCACCTCGAAATTATTGTTGACCGTTTAAAACGTGAATTTGGGGTAGAATGTAACCAGGGCGCACCTCAGGTTGCTTATAAAGAAGCTATCAGCCAGTCAGTTGAACTGCGTGAGGTTTTCAAAAAACAAACCGGTGGACGTGGAAAATTTGCGGATATTATCGTTCGTGTTGAACCCGCCGATAACGGAACAGTAGGTTTACAGTTTATCGACGAGGTAAAAGGCGGACGAATCCCAAGAGAATTTATTCCACCCGTTCAGAAAGGTTTTGAAAGTGCACTTTCAAACGGACCTTTGGCCGGATTCCCTGTTGACAGCCTGAAAGTAACATTACTCGACGGTTCGTTTCACCCGGTTGACTCCGACCAGTTGTCGTTCGAAATCTGTGCAAAGCAGGCTTTCCGAAGCGCTGCGTCCAAAGCATCTCCCAAATTGCTCGAACCCATTATGAAGCTGGAAATTGTCACTCCGGAAGAATATATGGGCGACATCATCGGCGACCTTAACCGCCGCCGGGGTAACGTTTTGGGTATGGAATCGAAAGCAGGCGCCCGCGTAATCAACGCCCAGGTGCCGTTGGCAGAACAGTTCGGTTATGTAACCGTATTACGTACTTTATCGTCAGGACGGGCCACTTCTTCCATGGAATTCAGCCATTACGAGGAAGTTCCGCGTTCGTTGGCCGAGAAAGTACTGGAAAGTGTAAAAGGAAGAGTTGATTTATTAAAATAACAATAACAATTTTCTCATTATGAGTCAAAAGATCAGGATTAAGCTTAAATCGTACGATCACAACCTTGTTGACAAGTCGGCTGAGAAGATCGTTAAAACCGTAAAAACTACAGGTGCAGTTGTTAGTGGTCCGATACCGCTGCCTACTCACCGCAGGGTTTTCACTGTTTTGCGTTCAACTTTTGTTAACAAAAAATCAAGGGAACAGTTTCAGCTCTCTTCGTACAAACGTTTGATCGACATTTACAGCTCTACCGCAAAAACCATCGACGCCTTAATGAAGCTGGAATTACCCAGTGGCGTTGAAGTAGAAATTAAAGTTTGATAATTAAAAAGTAGTCGAAAAATGGCTGGTATTATTGGAAAAAAAATCGGAATGACATCCGTATTCAGTGTTGAGGGGAAAAATATCCCATGCACTGTGATTGAAGCCGGTCCTTGTGTAGTAACACAAGTGAAAACCGGTGAAACCGACGGCTACGAAGCGCTTCAGCTTGCTTATGGCGATAAGAAGGAAAAACACGCCACCAAAGCAGAGTTTGGCCACTTTAAAAAGGCTGGTGTTACACCAAAGCGTAAAGTAGTAGAGTTCAAAAACACTTATCAGGAAGAGTTTGAGTTGGGGCAGGAAATTACGGTAAACATTTTTCATGAAAATGATTTTGTTGACGTAGTTGGAGTTTCAAAAGGTAAAGGTTTTCAGGGAGTAGTAAAAAGACATGGCTTCCGGGGGGTAAACGATGCCACCCACGGGCAGCACAACAGGTTGAGGGCGCCCGGCTCGGTCGGTGCATCTTCATGGCCGTCCCGCGTGTTTAAAGGAATGCGTATGGCTGGCCGCGACGGTAACAAAACGATTACCATCGAAAACCTGCTTGTCATGAAAATTATTCCTGAGAAAAATTTGTTAGTGGTGAAAGGTTCGGTACCTGGCGCCAAAGGTTCATATTTAATTATTAGGAAGCAATGGAATTAAGTGTACTGAACATTGAAGGAAAAGAAACCGGAAGGAAAGTTACGTTAGACGGACAGATTTTCGGGATCGAACCCAGCGACCACGCCATTTATCTCGATGTAAAACAATATTTGGCAAACCAACGGCAGGGGACACACAAATCGAAAGAACGCGGCGAGGTTTCGGGGAGTACCCGGAAAATCAAAAAGCAAAAAGGTACCGGTGGTGCCAGGGCCGGAAGCATTAAATCGCCCACAATTCGTGGTGGAGGTAGAATTTTTGGCCCGCGTCCGCGTAACTATGGTTTTAAACTGAACAAAAAAGTAAAACAGTTGGCCAGGAAATCGGCATTGACCTACAAAGCGAGTGAAAACAGCATTTTGGTGTTGGAAGATTTTAATCTCGAAACTCCCAAAACAAAGCAAATAATGGCTATCAAAAGTAATTTGCAAATTGCTGATAAAAAGTCACTTTTCGTTTTACCGGTCGAAAATAATAATATATATTTGTCCTCCAGAAATTTACAGGACGTTTCAGTCGTAATTGCTTCTGAGCTAAATACTTATCAGATTCTAAACGCAAAAACCATTGTTCTGCTGGAAGGATCTGTTCAGAAAATTGAAGAGGCATTTAAACTTTAAACGCGATTAAAGATGGATATATTAATTAAACCATTGGTAACCGAAAAAATGACAGGGCTGGCTGAGAAATACAGCCGTTACGGTTTTATTGTGGACAGAAGGGCAACCAAACCACAAATAAAAAAAGCCGTTGAAAGCCTTTACAATGTTTCGGTTGAAAGCGTGAATACGATAATTCACGGTGGAAAAGTAAAATCGAGATATACCAAATCCGGTGTAATTACCGGGAAAACAGCTTCCTTCAAAAAAGCTGTTGTTACATTGGTAAAAGGAGACAGTATTGACTTTTATAGTAATATTTAATATAAAATGGCAGTAAGAAAGCTAAAACCAGTAACTCCGGGTCAAAGGCACAAAATTATTGGCGCTTTTGATACCATTACTGCAACTACACCTGAAAAATCATTGTTGGAGCCCTTGCGGAAATCTGGCGGACGAAACAACCAGGGCCGCATGACGATGAGGTATATAGGTGGGGGACACAAACGCAAATACCGTGTTATCGATTTCAAACGCGAAAAAGACGGTGTTGCAGCTATTGTCGATTCAATTCAGTACGATCCTAACCGTACCGCACGTATCGCACTTCTTCAGTATGAAGACGGCGAAAAGCGGTATATCGTGGCGCCTAACGGGTTGCAAGTTGGCCAAACGGTAAAAAGCGGAAAAGGGATTGACCCCGAAATTGGAAACTCACTTCCTCTGGCCGAAATACCTCTGGGTACTTTGGTTCACAACATTGAACTCCAACCCGGGCAGGGAGGAGTTATGGCTCGTAGTGCAGGCGCATATGCGCAATTGACCTCTCGTGAAGGCAAATTTGCAATTCTGAAATTGCCTTCAGGCGAATCTCGTATGGTACTGACGTCCTGCAGGGCTACAGTAGGTACAGTTGGAAATACAGAACACAACCTCGAAAAATCGGGTAAAGCCGGTCGTTCAAGGTGGTTAGGGAGAAGGCCCCGTGTTCGTGGTGTTGTGATGAACCCGGTCGATCACCCGATGGGTGGTGGCGAAGGCAGGGCTTCAGGTGGACACCCACGCTCGCGTAAAGGTATTCTTGCGAAAGGATTTAAAACCCGTTCGAAGAAAAAAGCTTCCAACAAGTATATTGTAGAACGTAGGAAAAAATAGTTAAAGAGGAATAATTATGAGTCGTTCATTAAAAAAAGGTCCTTTTATCGATTTCAATCTTGAAAAGAAAGTCCTGACTATGAATGAGGCAGGTAAAAAATCGGTAGTTAAAACCTGGGCCAGAGCATCAGTAATTTCTC
>CAYWBV010000068.1:0-15613 GCA_964455785.1 uncultured Maribellus sp. | reverse complement strand
TTTTTGAACTTCCCTTACATTATGCCGGTTTGTCACGAAGGGAAAAAAAGGAACAGGTACTTTCTGAACTTAAAAAATACAATGCCGACCTTCAGGTGGTAACTACACTCGATGAACTGGCCTGGTTGTTTAATTTACGCGGTTCGGATGTGAATTATAACCCTGTTTTTACAGGCTATGGAGTTGTGGGAAAAAATGAGTTTTTTCTGTTTACCGATAAGAATAAGATTTCAAAAGAACTTTTGGCCAAATTTGAAAAAGAGAAAGTTATCTTGTCAGGTTACTCTGAGTTTTTTACCTGGCTGAACGAAACAAAAAAGAAACGCATTTTTATCGATCCAACCACGGCCAGTTATGCAGTTTACGAGGCATTGGTTAAAGGGAATATCCTGATTGAGGGAACTTCTGAAGTTTCGTTGCTAAAAGCGAAGAAAAACAGCACCGAGTTGGATGGTTTTAAACAAGCCATGATAAAAGACGGGGTTGCACTGGTCGAATTTCTGCACTGGCTAAAAAACAGTGTGGGCAGCGAAACGGTTACCGAATATTCAGTTGGGAGGAAACTGGCCGAATTTCGTTCGCACCAGGAAGGGTTCAGGGGCGAAAGTTTTCCTCCTATTGTTGGGTATAAAAGTCACGGCGCCATTGTTCACCTGACGGTCGGGCCCGACAACGCCCTGCCCATCGAACCCGAAGGAATCCTTCTTTTTGATTCGGGCGGACAGTATTGGCAGGGGACTACCGATATTACCCGGACTGTGGGCTTGGGAAAAGTTTCGGAAAAGATAAAAAAAGATTTTACGCTGGTTTTAAAAGGTATGATTGCCCTTTCGTGCGCCATTTTCCCGGAAGGAACAAAAGGCTGTAATCTCGATATCCTGGCCCGGAAAGCCCTTTGGGACAACGGAATGAATTACGGGCACGGAACAAGTCACGGGGTTGGACACTTCCTGAATGTTCACGAAGGCCCGATGGCGATCCGGCAGGAGTTAAACCCCGTGGCCATCGAACCCGGTATGGTTCTTTCCAATGAGCCGGCTTTATACCGGCAGGGCGAATACGGGATCAGGACAGAAAATATGATGGTGTGTGTTGAAAAACGGGAAACGGAATACGGAAAATTTCTGGGTTTCGAAACACTCACTCTTTGTCCCATCGACACAGGTTTGATTGATGTGCAGCTACTGACCCCGGAGGAAAAAAACTGGCTAAATAATTACCATCGTAACGTTAATGAAAAACTGAAACCTTTTCTCAGAAAAGATCTGTTTGGTTTTTTGGATGAGCTCACCGTTCCCGTTTAAGGGTTTCCGGCGCTGTTTTTTTATGTTTTGAAACTCCAAAAAGCAGAAATATATTGACAGCATATCCGAATATGATGATCATATTCCCGGTGAAGTTGTCGTAAAAGGTACCGGTAATTTTTCCCGCGAGCGCGATTAGCCCTCCCAGAATGATGGCCCAGGTTACGAGATTTAGGTTCACTTTCAGGTTCAGTAATCCCGCCAGCACAGGCACAACAAAAGCGCCGGAGAAAAAAGTAAGCGCAAAAAGCAGCGCCCCGATGATGGAAGTAACAAAAAGAGCGATTATCATACTAAGAACTCCAAAAACGACAATAATGATGCGGGTGTGTTTTAAAGCGTTTTTGTGATCCAGGCTGCCGGTGAATAGTTCGATAACAATCATCGACGAAGTGAGCAAAGTGGTGTCGGCCGAAGACATTACCGCCGAGAGCAGTGCTGCGATAAACAATCCGTAGGCCCAGGCGGGCAGCAGGTGGTGCGCAAACGACATGATATTTTCGTCGCCGGTGGCGCCTGAAAATATACCGAGCCACGTGAGTAAAAACGAAACCGGGATCAATAAAAAAGCCACGAGAAAAACACTTCGTGCCGCGGTTTTTTCATTTTTTGCACAAAACACCCGCGAGTAAATATCGGGGCCGACCACAAAAGTTACTGAGTAGGTTAAAATCAGGATAACCAAATCAAACCATGAAAAAGAGGCGCTAAACAACAACGCCGGCGACAACGGTTCAACCGAAACCTCATTCAGGTGAAAAGTGGAGAAAACAACCGCCGAAACCAGCCCGGCAATAATTATCAGGGCCTGTACCGTATCGGTTTTTAAAATGCTTACCTGTCCGCCCACCAGTGTGTAAACGATAAAAATGGCGCCCGAGACCAGTGCTGCATTGGTATAACTTATTACTCCCAGCCCGCTCAGGATTTTTGCCGCGGCAATAATTTGCGCCGCCACAATGCCGAGCCAGGCCACGGGAATAATTACAGAGGCGATAATCCTTGCCTTTTCGCCATAAAAAACTCCCAGCATTTCGGGTAGGGTGTAGTTGCCAACCCGTTTAACATATTTCGAAAGCGGGACTAACCAGAACAGGCCAAAAGCCGCTGAGAACAAAAACCAAAGCGCCGCCCATCCTATATCCTGGCTCAGTTCGATGGTGCCGAGAATGGCCGAACCACCCAGAATTGTGGCCAACAAACTTCCTGAAACTGGTATAGTTCCTGCTTTTTTCCCGGCCACATAATAATCGCCTGGAGTTTTTATCCTGAAGTACGAAAGGAACCCGATAAACAGTACCCCGAGAAAATAAACCAAGATGATGATAATTTCCAATCTCATAGTTTTATGTGGCAAATATCGGAAAAACCATATAACGGGCAACCCGAAAAATAATATCGCTGTTTTTGCGGATCCATTTTTCAGATTATTCTGTCGAAAAATCTGTTTCATTGTCGTATTTTCGTTCATCATTTTAAAATTATCCGGATATGAAAGGTTTAATTTATTTTCTTTTTTTAATATCCCTGTTGGTGGTTTCCTGCTCCACCGGAGTAAAAATAAAACCGCCTGTTGCAAAAAAAGTGGCGAAAGAACTGACCATTCACGGAGATACACGAATCGATAATTATTACTGGATGAACGAGCGCGAAAACCCGGAAGTGATTGCCCATCTCGAAGCTGAAAATGCTTACAAAGAGGCGGTGATGAAACATACCGAACCGTTGCAGGAAAAGTTGTTTGAAGAGATAAAATCGAAAATCAAACAGGAAGACGAATCGGTCCCGTATAAAAAGAACGGCTATTATTACTACACCCGCACTGTTCCTGAGAAAGAGTATTATCTGGTTTGCCGTAAAAAGGAAAATCTCGCCGCCGCCGAAGAAGTAATGCTTGATGTGAATCAAATGGCCGAAGGTTATGAATATTACGCGCTTGGAGGATCGTCTGTCAGCCCCGACAACAAAATGGTTGCGTTTGGCGTGGACACCCTGAGCCGCCGCAAATACACCATTTATTTCAAAAACCTCGAAACCGGCGAAATCCTTCCGGATGCCATCCCGCTCACAGCAGGGGGAGCTACCTGGGCCAACGACAATAAAACCGTGTATTATGTCCTGAAAGACGACACCACGCTTCGGTCCGAAAAAATTATGAAACATACGCTGGGCACGCCCGTGGAAAATGATGTGGAGGTTTATTATGAAGCGGATGAAACGTTCTCGGCCTTTATTTATAAAACCAAGTCGGAGAAATATTTAATTATTGGCAGCGAAAGTACACTCACTTCCGAATACCGTTTTCTCGATGCCGGTAATCCCGACGGCGAATTTAAAATTATCCAGCCGCGCACCCGCGATCTGGAATACCAGGTGGATCATTTCGGCGATTATTTTTACATCCGCACCAACCTCGGTGCACAAAATTTCAAACTGGTAAAAACGCCGGTAACCAAGACTGAAAAGGAAAACTGGGAAGAAGTTATTCCACACCGCGAGGACATTTATTTTTCCGATTTCGATATTTTTAAAGACTACCTTGTGGTTTCTGAACGAAAAGAAGGGATTACTCAACTGCGTGTAATGCCGTGGAATACCGGCGATGAATATTATATCGGTTTTGATGAAGAAGTGTTTGCCGCATTTTCAAATGTGAACATGGAGTATGACACTGAAATCTTCCGGTTCAGCTACACCTCGCTGACCACGCCCAATTCGGTTTTCGATTTTAACATGAAAACCCGGGAACGCACGCTGCTGAAGCAGGAAGAAGTTTTGGGCGGGTTCGACAAGAACAATTACGAAACCCGTCGGGTTTATGCAACCGCAATGGATGGCACAAAAATCCCAATATCGCTGGTTTACCACAAGGGAATGGAAAAAAACGGCAATAACCCTGCGTTGATTTATGGTTACGGTTCGTACGGTTACACGATGGACCCCAGTTTCCGGCTTTCCATTTTACCGTTGCTTGACCGCGGTTTTGTTTACGCCATCGCCCACATTCGCGGGGGACAAATTAATGGCCGGCAGTGGTACGAGGACGGAAAACTGCTCAAAAAAATGAACACGTTTACCGACTTTAACGATTGCGCCCAATATTTAATTGACGAAAAATATACCAGCGCTGAAAAATTGTTTGCCATGGGCGGCTCCGCAGGAGGTTTGTTGATGGGCGCGTGCGTAAACCTTCGCCCCGACCTGTACAAGGGTATAATTGCCGCCGTCCCGTTTGTGGATGTGGTAACCACCATGCTCGACGAGACGATTCCGCTGACCACCAGCGAATTCGACGAGTGGGGAAACCCCAAAGAGGAAAAATATTACTACTACATGAAATCCTATTCGCCGTACGATAACGTGGTAGCCAAAGATTACCCGGCAATGCTCGTGACAACGGGTCTGCACGATTCGCAGGTGCAGTACTGGGAACCCGCCAAATGGGTAGCCAAACTTCGCGAATTAAAAACCGACGACAATCTGTTGCTGTTTCATATCAACATGGATTACGGCCACGGAGGGGCTTCAGGACGTTTCCAGTGGATAAAAGATACCGCGCTGGAATATGCGTTTATTTTCGACCAATTGGGAATGGAATAAATACTTTTTCAAAATTATTTAGATAATCTGAATGAATAAATGGAGGCTGTCTTGTAAAGGGCAGCCTCTTTTTTTGATGCCAGTATCACTTTTTGATAAAATTGTATGTGTTATGCAACATCATTCAACGCTTTAAAAAATAATTAAATTTGTAGTTCGTGTTCGTACACGGAAATAAATTTAAACCAGCTATTTTAAAACGTAATTCAAAATAAAATGAAAAAAATCTTTATTTTTTCCTTATTGTCCATCTTAACTGTATCAGGTACAGTTTGGGCACAAAACGACGGGTGGGTCAGCCTGTTTAACGGGAAGGACCTGACTGGTTGGAAACAACTGAACGGCGAAGCGAAATACGAAGTGGTTGACGGCGTTATCGTTGGAACAACGGTAATGAACACGCCCAATTCGTTTATCTGCACTGAAAAGAATTATTCCGACTTTATTTTTGAAGTGGATTTGCTTGTTGAACCGAACATGAATTCGGGAATCCAGTTTCGCAGCGAAAGTAAACCCGATTATAACAACGGGCGTGTTCATGGTTACCAGTGCGAGGTAGATCCATCGGACCGTGCCTGGAGTGCAGGAATTTACGACGAAGCGCGGCGGGGATGGTTGTACACCCTCGAATTAAACCCGGCCGCCAAACCGGCGTTAAAAATGAACGAATGGAATCATTACCGGATTGAATGTATCGGGAACTCCATTAAAACTTGGTTAAATGGCATTGCCTGCGCTCATGTTATCGACGATATGACACCGACAGGTTTTATCGCTTTGCAGGTTCACGGAATTGGCAATAACAAAGAAAAAGAAGGACAGCAGATTAAATGGAAGAATGTCCGTATTAAAACAACCAACCTGAACCCTTCTCCATCAGAAGGAATTTATGTGGTCAATCTGCTTCCCAATAATTTGAGTAAAGAAGAAAAAGAGCAGGGTTTTGAATTGTTGTTTGACGGCAAAACCACTAACGCATGGAAAAGCGCAAAAACCGGCGAATTTCCGAAACAGGGCTGGGAAGTGAAAGACGGCATACTTTCGGTGCTGAGTAAAACAACTTCAGCCGAAAGAGGCGGCGACATCATTACCAAAAAAGAATATGGCCCGTTTGAACTGAAATTTGATTTTAGTATTACTGAAGGCGCCAACAGCGGAATTAAATATGGCATCGGGAACAACGGTCCGGGGCTGGGTCTGGAGTACCAGATTCTCGACGATGATAAACATCCCGACGCTAAGCAGGGGGTTGTGGGGAACCGTACGTTGGCCTCGCTTTACGATTTGATTCCGGCTGTAAAAGAGGGCCGTTTTATCAACAAACCGGGCGAGTGGAACCGCGGACGTGTTGTGGTTTCTCCGGATAACACCGTTCAGCACTGGTTAAATGGCCGTAAAGTGGTGGAATACAAACGCGGCGATGCCATTTACAAAGCCCTTGTTGCGCGCAGCAAATATGCTGAATACGAAGGATTCGGATTGGCGCCCAAAGGACCCATCCTGATTCAGGACCACGGCGATAACGTTCATTTCAGAAGTATCAAAATAAGAGAATTGTAACCATGACCAACAGGAGAAATTTTTTAAAGGCCACCGGATTGGGTATTGCAGCAGCAGCCGTTCCGGGATTGGCAACAGCCTCGGTTTCGCAACTCGGGGCGCCAAAATCAGCTTTCGGTTTTCAACTGGGAGTTGCTTCCTACTCGTTGCGCAGCTTCTCACAGGAAGAGGCGCTCGACATGACCTTACGTTGCGGCATCGACCGGATAACGTTTAAAAGTATGCACCTGCCGCTGGATTCGGACAAGGAAACCATAAAAAAAGCGGTTGCCCTTTGTAAAGAAAAAGGTATAGCTCTTTATGGCGGAGGGGTGATTTATATGAAAACCAAACAAGAGGTTGACCAGGCATTTGAATATGCGAAAACAGCCGAAATGGAAATGATTATCGGCGTGCCCAACCACGAATTGCTCGATTATGTGGAAGGGAAAGTGAAAGAATACAACATCAAATTAGCCATCCACAACCACGGCCCGGGCGACAAACTTTACCCGAGCGCCGAAAGTGCCTACACACTGATAAAAAACCGCGACAAGCGGATGGGGCTTTGTATCGACATCGGGCATACCAAACGGATCAACCGCGACCCGGAACAGGATGTAAAGGACTTTTTCGACCGCGTTTTCGACATTCATATAAAAGATGTGACTGCCGCTGAAGCCGAGGGGAAAACCTGTATCATCGGGCGGGGTGTTATCAACTTCCCGTCGTTCCTGAAATCGGTAATTAAGTTGGGCTACAAGGGCACACTGGCGCTGGAATACGAAGCCGACGGAAAAGACCCGCTTCCGGGTATGATGGAATCGTTTGGGTATGTAAAAGGCGTTTTGGCTATGATGTAATCGAGCTGCGAGTCGCGTGCTACGAGTCTCTGGCTTTCAACTAAATAAATAAACAAAAAAAATATCATGAATTCTGACAGAAGAGATTTTTTGAAAAAAGTTACCGCAGGTGCGGCAGGTGTCGCTATTGGCGGTTCCGCCATGGGTATGTCGGCCAAAAGTTACAGCCGTATTATTGGCGCCAACGACAAGCTGAATGTTGCAATTGTTGGTTTGGGTCGCCGGTTGGGTGCGTATTACGAACCCATTTCAATGAAAGAAAGTAACGTTGAACTGGTTTATTTGTGCGACGTGATGAAAAGTCAGCGCGAAAGGGCCGCAGCAAATTTTGCAAAACGGATCGACTATAAACCGAAACTGGAAAACGATATCCGCAAAGTGATCGACGACCAAAACGTGGATGTGATTTTTAACGCCACACCCGACCACTGGCACACACCCGGCGCTATTATGGCGATGAAAGGCGGAAAACATGTTTATCTTGAAAAACCGTGCAGCCATAACATGAATGAAAACGAACTGGTGGTTGCTGTTTCAAAAAAATACAACAAGGTGGTACAGATGGGAAACCAGCAGCGTTCGTCGGGCCACACCATCGAGATTATTAACGAAATTCACAACGGAATAATTGGAGTTCCTTACCGCGCGGTTGCTTTTTACCTGAATAAAAGGGGAGAGGTGCCGCTGCAGAAAAAGGCGCCTGTCCCGGAAGGTCTTGACTGGGAACTGTTTCAGGGACCGGCTCCGCGTCGAGACTATACCTCTGAAACCTGGGATTACAACTGGCACTGGTATGGATGGGATTACGGGACAGCCGAAACCGGAAACAACGCCACCCACGAACTCGACGTGGCCCGCTGGGCTTTAAAGGTTGACCTGCCGCAGCGTGTGGATGTGGAAGCAGGGAAACGCCACTTTTTTAATGATGGTTGGGAGATGTACGACACCATGGACGCCACATTCCGATTCCCGGGCGACAAAATTATCAAATGGGACGGACGCAGCCGTTCCGGCCATGATACCTACGGAGTAGGCGACCGCGGCACTATCATTTTTGGAAGTGAAGGGACCGTATTTGTCGATCGCGGAAAATACATTTTGTACGACCGTGGCGGAAAGATTGTAAAAGAAAGCAAAGGTGGTTCGAACGAAGCCGGGACAGCGCTTGGCGGCGGCGGCGACATGACTACCGGCCATGTTATCAACTTTTTTGAAACCATCCGCGGAAAAGCCAAACTGAATGCACCTATCGAAGATGCTACTTTCAGTCAGGCGATGGTTCATTATTCCAATATCGCTTACCGGATTGGGAAAGGGTTCGATATCGACGAAAAGACCGGACGTATGTTCGATCGCGATGCGATGAAACTCTGGAGCCGCACCTATCAACCGGGTTGGGAACCGACATTGTAAAACGACATTCGGAAGAGACTTTGCAGAAAAAGTCTCTTCCTTAAACTTCAAATCAAAGCTTTTATTCATGGAAGAATCAAGAAGAAAATTTATAAAAAGAACAGCCGTTACATTTGGAGCGCTTACTGTTGTCCCGTCTCATGTTCTGTTTTCCAAGCCCGAAATCAGAAATAAGGAAGGAAAAGTAATCCGTAATGCTTCGGTAGTCCCGAGCGACAAAGTGAACATGGCTTGTTGCGGAATCGGAAACAGGGGAGGAGAGATCATGAGGGATCTTTACAAAACCGGCCTTGTAAATTTTGTCGCGCTTTGCGATGTTGACATGGGGGCGCCACATACCGTAAAAAGTATAGAAGCTCATCCCAATGCAAAACGTTTTCAGGATTTCAGGGAAATGTTCGATAAAATTGAAAATGAGTTTGACGCAGTAAGTGTAGGTACTCCCGATTTTTCTCATTTTCCGATAACTATGCTGGCCATGTCGAAGGGAAAACATGTGTATGTTGAAAAACCCATGGCGCGTACGTTTAACGAAGTGGAACTGATGATTAACGGCGCCAAAAAATACAAAGTGGCTACCCAAATGGGAAACCAGGGACACTCTGAAGGCAACTATTTCCAGTTTAAAGCCTGGGTGGAAGCCGGAATTATCAAAGATGTAACTGAAATTACCGCACACATGAACGGACGCCGCCGCTGGCACGGCTGGGATACCAGTATGACGAAGTTTCCCAACGGTGAACCTGTTCCTGAAACACTGGACTGGGATACCTGGTTGATGACCGCTCAGCACCACGACTATATAAAAGATTTTGTAAACGGACAATGGCGTTGCTGGTACGATTTCGGGATGGGTGCACTCGGCGACTGGGGCGCTCATATTATGGACACGGCCCATCAATTCCTCAATCTTGGGTTGCCGTACGAAGTGGATCCGGTAAAAATTGTCGGACACAATCCGCTGTTTTTCCCGCAGGAAACTACCCTGGCTTTCAAATTTCCGGAACGTGGAAAAATGCCACCGGTTACAATCACCTGGTACGACGGAATGAATAACATTCCACAGGTTCCTGAAGGATATGGTACCCTGGATGTAGATCCGAATATCCCGCCGCCAAGCAACGGAAAAGTACAACCGGCCAAACTAGGCGCAGGTAAAATTATTTATTCCAAAGAGCTTATGTTTAAGGGAGGTTCGCACGGCAGTACTTTGTCAATTATTCCGGAAGAAAAAGCAAAAGATTTGGCGTCGAAACTTCCTGAAGTTCCCAAAAGTCCGTCGAATCACTTTGCAAACTTCCTGCTGGCCTGTAAAGGGGAAGAAAAATGCCGTTCTTCGTTCGACATTGCCGGTCCGTTAAGCCAGGTATTTACACTGGGAACCATGGCGCAGCAACTGAATACAAAAATTCTTTTCGACCGCGAAAAGAAAGTGGTTACCAACAACTCGCTGGCAAACCAAATGCTCGCAGGCAAACCACCGCGGAAAGGATGGGAAGAATTTTACAAACTGTAGGATTTTTTCAGAAATCATTGAATAAAGATCAAAAGGGGATGTCCGGAGAGGGCGCCCTCTTTTGGTTTTGAATCGAATCATATTCACCCCAATTTAAAAATTGAATTCCAAAACGGCCAAAACAAGTCTTTTAAGAAAACCTGTTTTGTTTTTCGCAGCCGATGTTTTATTGTTTTGGAATAATGCTTATTTTAACCCGTTATCAAAATCAATAAAAAATTAAACAGTGATGAAAAGATTTTATTTATTATCGGTTTTTATCCTGACGAGCGCTCTTTTTCTTAGTGCCCAGCCCGCCAGACAGTTGGTGCAGGTAGTAGTAACACCCGATCACTCCGACTGGACTTACCGGGAAGGCGACCGCCCCGAATTTACCATTATGGTTTTCCGCAATAATGTGCCGCTGGATGGCATTGAAGTAAAATACAACATTCAGCCCGAACAAATGACGGCAGTGGAAGAAGGGAAACTCACCCTGAAAAAAGGCACGGCTTCGGTAAAAGCTCCGAAATTTAAAGAGCCCGGTTTTCTTCGTTGTAATGTTTCAGTAGAAGTTGACGGGAAAACGTATTCATCGTATGCCACGGCTGGTTTTGAACCTGAAAAAATAAAACCCACCACAACATTGCCCGCCGATTTTCAGGAATTTTGGGAAAAAGGAAAGCAGGAGCTGGCCAAAATTGAAATGAAACCTGTGATGACACTGATGCCCGAAAGATGTACCGACAAAGTGGATGTGTACCACGTGAGTATCAACAACATCAAAGGAAAAATTTACGGCATTTTATGCAAACCCAAAGCCGAAGGAAAATACCCCGCTATATTACATGTTCCCGGCGCCGGCATCCGCCCGTATTATGGCGATGTGGCAGGTGCCGAAAACGGTTTTGTTACATTTCAAATCGGGATTCACGGTATTCCGGTCAACCTTCCGCAGAGTGTTTATGACGACCTTCGTGCGGGCCCGCTCGAAAATTACCAGGTAACCAATATGGACGACAAAGATTTTTACTACTACAAACGGGTTTACCTCGGTTGTGTGCGGTCGATCGATTTTATCGAATCGCTCGATTGTTTTAATGGCAAAACCATTGGCGTTACCGGTGGCAGCCAGGGCGGCGCGCTTTCCATTATAACGGCCGGACTCGACAACCGCATCGATTATCTCGCCGCATTTTACCCGGCTTTGTCCGATGTAACCGGTTATCTGAACAACCGTGCCGGTGGCTGGCCGCATATGTTTCGCAACTCATTCACCAATAAATCCGAAAAAGTGGAAACCTCAAAATATTACGATGTGGTCAATTTTGCCCGTTTTGTGAAAGTGCAGGGATGGTATAGCTGGGGCTACAACGATAATGTTTGTCCGCCAACTTCAATGTACTCGGCCTACAACGTAATCCCGGGAGAAAAAGAACTTCACATTTTTCAGGAAACTCAGCATTGGACATTTCCGGAACAGAATGAGAAAAAAAACGAGTGGTTGTATAAAATGCTACGCAAGTAACAATAGAAACATCCAATATAGAATTTTTGATATTGGATGTTTCTTCCCAAAAGGGCTGAAAGTAAAACATGAACGGACTGAACTTTTTCCACAATAGTTTTTTTGCCATGGGAACCCGTTGCGATGTGGTTTTTACCCACGTGGATAAGGAATTTGCCGAGCAGGTTTTTTTTATCATCAAAAATGAAATAATTCATTTGGAACACCAACTCAGCCGCTTTATTCCCCAATCGCCCGTTTCGTTGTTAAATCAGACCGCGAAAAATGTCTGGGTTCAGGTTTCGGATGAACTTTGGGATGTGCTGACCATTTGTTACGATTTCTGGCAAATGAGCAACGGTGCTTTCGATATTACTGCCGCTCCGCTGATTTCACTTTGGAAAAACCAGCCGGAAAATCGCGAAATTTCGGAGGAAGACATTCAAAAGGCAAAAAATATCAGTGGGTTCGGTAAAGTTGAATTCGATTTTGAAAACAAAAAGATAAAATTCAGTGTTGATGGTGTTGAATTCGACTTTGGGGCTGTTGGAAAGGGAATTGCGCTGGACACGATAAAGCCGGTGTTGCAAAAACAGGGAATTAAAAATGCCGTTGTCAGTTTTGGCGAGAGTTCGATTCTGGCGCTCGGAAATCATCCCAACGGAAAAAGCTGGCCGCTTGGAATCCGGAATCCGTATCGGGCAAACGAGTTTGTCCATGTTTTTAATACCAGCGGCGAAACGATTACAACTTCGGGTACAATTATTAATTCCGATGAAGGACGGATAAAACAGCGTACTCATATTATCAGTCCGGTAACCGGACTTCCCGTGGATGGATCTAAAACAATATCAGTGAAATCGCAATCGGCAACCCTGGGCGAATTTTTATCGACAACATGGCTGATTCTACCTGAAAACGATAAAATTGTCCTGTCGGAAAAACTAAAAAAAGTTGAAATTTTGGAAGTAAATTATTTGGATAATCAAAACTTTGAAACAAAGCTAACCATTGTTTAGCCGGTAAAACTTCAAAAATAAAATATGGAATACAGAAGAAAAGGCAGAAGGGAATTTTTAAAGGAGATGGGCGTTTATGCCGGGTCAACGGCATTTTTGGCTTCCATACCCTGGATGAAAGTTTTTGCACAGGAAAATGGGAAAAATGTGGCCGCATCCGATCGTGTACGATTGGGAATTATTGGCGTTGGCAGCCGTGGACACGGACTTTTGATGAATTTGCTGGAAATTGAAAACGTGGAAGTGGTGGCGGTTTGCGACGATTATGAACCCAATTATCAGAAAGCCATTGAAACCACCGGCGGAAAAGCAAAAGCTTTTTACGATTACCGGAAAATGGTTGACGAAGTAAAAATGGACGGTGTGGTTATTGCCACTCCGCTTCACGAACACGCCCACATCACTATCGACTGCCTGAACGCCGGAATCCATGTATTCTGCGAAAAATCGATGGCGCGCACGCTCGAAGATGCAAAACGGATGATTGATACGGCAAAAGCCACAGGCAAAATCCTGCAAATTGGTCAGCAGCGACTCTTTAACCCGGTTTACCTGAATGCGCTGGAACGGGTCAGGGCAGGCGAAATCGGACAGATTACACAGGTTCGCGCCTACTGGCACCGTAATAACGACTGGCGGCGCCCCGTGCCCGGCCCCGAACTGGAGCGTAAAATTAACTGGAGGATGTATTCCGAATATTCAGCCGGGTTAATGACCGAGCTGGCTTCGCACCAGATACAGGTGGCCAACTGGTTTATCGATCAGGTCCCCACACAGGTGGTGGGTGCCGGCAGCATCTGTTTCTGGAAAGACGGCCGCGAAGTTTACGACCATGTGGCATTGGTTTACGATTATCCGGGTGGCGCAAAATGTATTTACGATTCGATGATTGCCAACGCGCATTATGGGCTTGAAGAACAAATTATGGGAAACCTCGGTACCATCGAACCGGAAATCAACCGCATTTATTCCGAGAATCCGCCCAAAGCGCCGGGAATAAGGCAGTTGCTCCACAATATCGAATCGGGGATTTTTGATGTAATTCCCATTGGCGGGGCTACCTGGCTCCCCGAAATAGCATCGCAATACGGAGGTGAAGTTATTGCGCCTTACGACAATAATGATACTTTCCTGCAACTGGTGGGTTTTGCAAAAGCGGTAAAAGCAGGAAAGCCTTACCCCAATCTGCTGCGCGAGGGTTACCACGCCACCGTTGCATCGTTGCTCGGGTTGCAGGCGATGGAAACCAACTCGGTGGTTAGCTGGCCTGCCAAATATGTCATGGAAAAAGAAATCTAAACGAAGAACGGACTTCCGTCTTCCAACAAATTTTCTAAAAATGAAAGATATAACTATCACCGGTTCGAGAATTAAAAGAGAATCGATCATCCTTGCGGTTTGTTTGGTAGCCGCCACCGGTCTGAATATTTATGCCATTTCGAAATATGATACCGACTGGAGTGAATTGATTGGACAGTTGCATGTAGTCATTTTTACAGCTTTTGTAATTTACTTTTTGGTTATGCTGTTTCGTTTGGTAATTTTGGGGATTACACGTTTAATTCTAAAGAAATAAAAAAGGAAACGAGTGGACTCAAAACAATAAACTAACGTAACTGACTCATGAAAAAGATATTTGGAATTTTTGTTGCGGCCTTGTTCGGGCTTTCATCCGGTGCGCAGGTGAAAATGGAAAAAGGCCAGGGAGGGTTGCTTTTTAAAGAGAACAATGAAAATGTCCTGTTTTATCAGATTGAACCGAAAAACATGGAAGGCAAATTCGAACGCTGCAACTATATTCATCCGTTGTGGGGTATCGACGGCACAGTACTTACTGAAGATTTTCCGGTCGACCATTTTCACCATCGGGGAATTTTCTGGGCCTGGCACCAGATATGGATTGACGGGCAGCGAATCGGCGATGGATGGGAAATCAAGGATTTTGAACAAAAAGTAAACGATGTGGAGTTTGTCTCCCAAAAAGATGGCAGTGCCGTTTTAAAAACAGGCGTGGTTTGGCAATCGGAAAAATGGAAAAAACAAGGACAGAAAGTTCCCTACCTGAAAGAAAAAACAACCATCTGTATCCATCCAAAATCAGGGAGTTACCGGAAAATCGATTTTGAAATTGAACTTCTTGCACTGGAGGAAAACCTTTCCATCGGCGGCTCCGAGGATGAAAAAGGATACAGTGGGTTTTCCATCCGGATGATATTACCCGACAATGTGAAATTTACAGGACCCGGCGGAGAAATAAAACCCGAAAACACAGCAGTACAATCGAAAGGTTACGTGAAAATTTCGGGCGCAGTGGGAAAAGATGGAGCCGAAGGAGGAGTTGTGATGGTCGATCACCCTGAAAACCCCGGTTATCCGCAACCCTGGATACTCCGCAAGAAAAACAGTATGCAAAATACGGCATTTCCGGGCAACAGCACTGTCCCGGTTTCAACCGCAAAACCTTTAACCCTGAAATATTCACTTCTTGTTTATTCCGGAAAATTAAACGATTCAAAGATTAAAAAGGCCACAGAATAAGACGGAGCTCAGTAGATTGATTCGGGATCAAAGTTGATTTAATAACCGAAGGACCTCTGAAGAATAAACGGATAAAAAAAAGTATTCGAAACGTTTTAAATATTATTTATCCGGGAGGGTCAGAAACCTATCCGGACGGGGTAAAAGGTTATCCGACCGGGTCAAATACCTATCCGACCGGGTGAAAACCCTATCAGGGAGGGGTAAAAGTCAATCCGGGCGGGTAGAAACCCTATCCGGGAGCCGGGAAAATGAATCCGACCGGGTCAAATCCTTATCTGACCGGGTCAAGACCTTATCCGTTTTCAAAAAAACAGTAATCCGACCGGGTCAGG
>CAYWBV010000067.1:0-15682 GCA_964455785.1 uncultured Maribellus sp. | reverse complement strand
AGTTTTTCTCCCATAAAACTGATTTCGAAGGACGAACCTACGCTTCCCGGCGGGCAGGTATAATAAATTTCAACTTCATAGTTGCCTTCTGCCAATACTTCGGCCTCCCAGGTTATACTGTCGGAAACATCTATCCAGTTGGTAAAAAACGAACAGTTGGGGTGGATACTCGAACGCCGGATGTTGCCGTGCGGTTTGCCGTCGCGCGCCGGAACCTGCGTAAAGGTAAACCCGGGATGGCCAATGGTAAACGTACGGTCGTCTTTTTCCGGAAGTTCAGCTAAAATTTCGGTTTCCCATTTTTGCCGCGCCGCCTGAAACTGTTTTACGATTTCGGGTTCGTTAGCCGAAATGTCGGTGTATTGTCCGGGATCGTTTTCCATATCGAACAGTTTTCCCTCATTGTCGAACCGGTATTTCTGGCTGCGGACGCTGGTTTTTTTGTTCCAGTAATTAAAAATAAAACGTTCTTCCCACTGCGGATTTTTTTCGGTCAGCAAAGGTTTCAGGCTGATTCCGTCCAGGGGTTTTTCTGTCTGGTACGAAATTCCCGCCAAATCGGCCAGCGTTGGCAAAAAGTCGATGGCGGCAGCAATTTCAGTTACTTTTTTCCCGGGTTCCAGTGTCCCTGACCATTTGATAAACATGGGCGAACGTACGCCACCCTCGTCGGTCGAACCTTTGCGGCCTTTCATGCCGCCGTTCCACCGCCAGCCGTTGGGCCCGTTGTCCGACAAATAAATAACAATGGTATTTTCCGAAAGACCGAGTTCTTCCAGTTTTTGGGTTATCCTGCCCACATTATGGTCGATGTTTTCGCACATGGCCAGTGCCGCTTTGGTGTGCTGAACATTTTCAACTTCAGGGTCGCGGTTTTGTAGTTTCAGGTCTTTGTTTTCAAATTTATTCCAGTATTCATCGGGTACCTGCATGGGCGAGTGGGGCGAGTTAAAGGGCAGGTAGAGAAAAAACGGGTTGCTTTTGTTTTGTTCGATAAAATGGATTCCGTGGTTGGTCAGGTCGTCGATAATAAAACCGTCGCCGGTAACGATTTCGCCGTTGTGTTCAAGCATGGGGCTAAAATAGTCGCCCCAGTGGCCTGAGCAGAACCCGTAAAAATCGTCGAAACCGCGTGCATTGGGATGATAAGGCGGCTGCATTCCGTTGTGCCACTTTCCATAGGCAGCGGTTGTGTAACCTGCATTTTTAAAAACTTCGGCAATCGTGGTTTCGTCCAAATCGAGTCGTTCTCCGCCGGCCGATGTCGAATAGACGCCTCCCCGGACATGATACCTCCCGGTTAAAAGTTCCGCGCGGGTAGGCGAGCACACCGGGCAAACATAAAACCGGTCGAAAGTGACTCCTGTTTCGGCCAGTAGGTCGATGTTGGGCGTACTTACATTGGTATTCCCGTTGATACTCAAATCGCCCCAGCCCTGGTCGTCAGAAAGAATCAAAACAATGTTGGGTTTTGTTGTTGGTTGTTCTGTTTTGCAGGAAAATATCAGGGCGGGGAGGATAAAAAGGAGAATTAGTTTTTTCATTATCGTCAGTTATTGGTTGCACTAAAATAAGAATTCCACCCGATATACACCGGATGGAATTCCCTGTAATTGAATATTGAGCTCTTCTGAACCTATTTTTTTGTTTTTTCCAGATATGCTTTCAGGAATTTCTGGTCGTTCTCGTCGCTGTCGCCATAATAGGAACGAAGTTCGGTCAGCTTTTCATGCAGCATTTTCTGAACGTCGGTGTAGGCCGGGTCGTTGTATATGTTTTTCATTTCCGACGGGTCGGTTTCCAAATCGTACATTTCCCATTCGTCGATGTCGTAATAAAAGTGCATCAGTTTGTAACGTTCGGTAGCCACACCGTAATGACGTTTTACCATGTGCACCGACGGATATTCGTAATAAGTGTAATACACTGCATCGCGCCACTTTTCGGTTTCACCGCTTACCAGTTTACGGAACGATTCGCCCTGCATCTCTTCGGGGACTTCAATTCCGGCATAGTCGAGCAGGGTTGGCGCAAAATCAAGGTTTTGTACCAGTTTGTTAATTTTCGTCCCGGGTTTGATTTCTTTCGGGTAGCGCACCAACAGCGGCGTTCGGAAGGATTCCTCGTACATAAAACGTTTGTCGAACCAGCCGTGTTCGCCGAGGTAAAATCCCTGGTCGGAGGTGTAAACCACAATGGTATTTTCGGCCAACCCGGCTTCCTCAAGATACTGAAGAACTTCACCTACACCATCGTCAACCGATTTTATAACCCGCAGGTAATCTTTGATGTAACGGTTGTATTTCCAGATAGCCAGTTCTTTTCCTTCGGGCATATTTGCCAGCAATTCCTGATTTTCGCTTTCGTAGGCGGCCATCCAGTTGGCCCGTTGTTCGGGGTTCATCCGTTTGATATCGTTATAAAAAGCGGTTGTATCGCCATTCGGATCGACAATCAGTTTAAAGTCGTGTCCCCACTGGGCGTGTCCGTCCACTTCCATTTCCTGTGTTTTTGCAGCAGTTCCCCGTCCTTCATAGTCATCAAAGTAATTGGCAGGGGGATCGAATGTCACATCGTCGTAAAGATTTACATATTTTGGTGCAGGCAACCAGTTGCGGTGCGGCGCTTTCTGGTGATAAAGCGCACAAAATGGCTTGGACTGATCGCGTTTGTTTTTTAGCCAGTCAAGCATGGTTTCGGTAATAATTTCAGTACAGTAACCTTCTTTACGTACCCGTTCTCCATTGATTAAAAAATCGGGATTATAATATTGTCCCTGTCCGGGCAGTACCATCGAAAAGTCGAACCCCTGAGGGATGCCATCGAGATGGATTTTTCCAATCATGGCTGTTTGATAACCGTTGGCCTGCATCAGTTTCGGAAAGTTGGGCTGATTCCAGTCAAACGGCATCACATTATCGACTTTGCCATTAATAAAGCTATGCTTCCCGGTAAGCAACACGGCACGACTGGGCGCGCAAATGGAATTGGTAACACAGGCACGGGTAAAAATGGCGCCTTCTTCGGCCAGCCGGTCGATGTTGGGCGTTTCGTTCAGCCCGAAACCGTAAGCGCTGATCGCCTGGTAGGCGTGATCGTCGCTCATGATAAACAGGATGTTGGGTCGCTGGGTGTTTTCCTTTTGCCCTGTTTTGCAGCCAAAAATCATGAATGTTAGGTATAAAATAGTCGTTAGTTGGAATAGTTTTCGTTTCATGTTTTTTAATTGGTTGAATTTGTTAAAAAAAATCGCAATACAATTTTACAAAAAAGAATGGTTTCATAAAACTGAATAATCATTTACGGAAATAAAACCTTTGATCTTATTGGAATACAAACCCGGAGAATTCTATTCACCTTATTAAATTACAGAAATAGTATTGTAACCGCATTTAAGAGTTGACGAAAAGTTTAAATTCACGGAAGGAAACCGAAATTGAACTTTAATTCCTGATAATTAGAAAGATATATATAATACGATTGCTTATATTTATTATTAAATACTTTAAATTATGAAATAAAATTTATATAAGAATAAATCTTTTTAAATTTTTTTAATAATTATTTATTAATTTTTTAAATATTTGTATAATTTTATGCAGTTTTATCAACGATAGAAAAATGATATTAATAAGTGATATTAAAGAAACTGAACTGTCAGGTACGTTACTTAAAAAATACCAGCAGAAGAAAGAGATTTTGAATTTGCTTTATAAACATAAATCACTTTCCGGACCGATAATCAGTAAAAGAATAGGGGTAAGTCTTCCTACAACCATTTCTCTCCTTAGTGAACTGTCTGATTTGAAATATATTGAGATAAGTGGTACAGGTGAGTCGCGGGGTGGCCGAAAGCCAGCGCTTTTCAGTTTGACCTCCAACTCAATTTTTGTCATCGCGTGTGAGATTGAAAGATATAATGCAAAAATTACAATTTATAATTCACTAAATCAGCATGTTACATCAATAGTAAGATTTGAAACAAATATCAATGATGATCAGTTAGTGGATAAAATTTATTTGAATGCTGAAAAATTAAAAGTTGAAAACAATATTGAGGATGAAAGGATTATGGGCATTGGTATAACAATGCCAGGTCTTATTGACGAAACGAAAGGAATAAATTTTACGATAAAAAATAAAGCGTTCAGAAACATAAGGGAACGTTTGGAGAAAAAATTCGGGAAATTGGTTTACGTGAACAACGATGCCCGGATGCAGGCCTATGGTGAATATACTTTTGGGGCTGCTCAAAGTTATAAAAAAGCGATCATCGTTACCTGGAGTTGGGGGATTGGAATGGGTATAATTATCGATGGAAAGCTTTACAACGGCTCTAATGGTTTTGCTGGTGAATTTTCTCATATACAATTAGTTGAAGATGGGAATCTGTGTATTTGCGGTAAACGAGGATGTCTTGAAACAGTAGCTTCAGCACATGTTCTTGTGCGCGAAGCCATAAACGGAATAAATGAAAACCGGGTATCGCAACTCACCGAAAAATTCAGGGGCAGGACAGGGGAATTAAATCCCGAAGACGTAATTAATGCAGCTCGCGCCGGAGATGAATTCTCCATTCACCTGCTTCATCAAATCGGGTTGGCCCTCGGTAAAGGATTGTCAATTTCACTACAGTTGTTAAATCCGGGAGTGATTGTTTTGGGAGGGCCAATTTCAACAGCCAACCAGTTTGTTCTCAACCCGGTCCAGCAATCTTTGAATAAATATTGTCTCGAAAAAATTTATGCCAATACCAAAATTGTTATTTCCGAAATATGGGAACAGTCGGGTTTACTGGGCGTAACCGCTATGTTGTATCAGAAATTATTCAGCGATATGCATAACTGATATCAATGTGTTTCAGAATCGAAACAGAATGGATAACTAATTATAAAAGAGAGTCTAATTAATAATTTAAGATGAAAATTTATGCGAAAGGTTTTATTAACTCTGACCGTGTATTTTGCTCTGATATCAGGAGCAATAGCACAGCATGCGGTAACGGGAACTGTTACCGATATTGAAGGTTCCGGGATTCCCGGCGCCACTGTGATTGAAAAAGGAACATCCAACGGAACAGTTACCAATATTGATGGTAATTTTTCACTGAATGTTTCTTCTGGAAATGCGGTTCTGATGTTTTCATTCGTGGGGATGTCAACTATTGAAGAATCGGTAAATAATCGCGCTTCGGTGAGCGTGACTATGAAAGTTGACGCTATCGGTATTGACGAAGTGGTGGTAACGGCCCTGGGAATAGCCCGTGAAACCAAAAAAATCGGTTATGCCTTTACCGAAGTTGCCGGTGAAGAAATTGCTGCGGTTAATACAGTAAACACTGTACAGGCCCTACAGGGTAAATCAGCAGGTATGAGTATTACATCATCGGATGGCGGGCTTTTCGGAAACTCAAAAATTCAAATCCGTGGGGTTTCCGTTTTAAATTCAAGAAACAATCAGCCAATTTTTGTAATTGACGGCGTTATCCTGGATAATGATGTTTCACAGGAACACGCTGACTGGGCAGGCAGCTCAAATGATTTCGGTAACCAGTTGAAGAACCTGAACCCCGATGATTACGAATCTATTTCAGTTCTGAAAGGCGCTGCCGCAACTGCACTCTACGGTTCCCGCGGTATCAACGGCGCTATTGTTATCAAAACAAAAGACGGGAAGGGTAAACAGGGCCTTGGCGTAAAAGTTACCCAGTCGTTTGGTATTGATCATGCTTATGCACAGCCCGATATTCAGTACATATACGGACCGGGTGCTATGCCGGGCTATGTTGATTATGGAGAAAAAGACAGTAACGGTAGTTATTACAGGTACTCAAGCAACCAGTTTTATTTAAACGCTGACGGAAAGCCAACCAAACAGGGATTTGGCTGGGAATGGATGGGATTTGGACCAAAATTTGACGGACGTGACATTGTTGACTACGATGGTTCAACCACTGCATTTAGCCCCGCAAAAAATAACATGCTGAATGCTTATGATTTGGGTTTTAACTCCAACACGTCGGTGGCTGTTAGCGGAGGAAACGAAAAAAGTACCTTCTACTTGTCTGACTCATACAACCACAGAACCGGTGTATTCCCTTCCAATAAATTTACAAGGAACTCACTGATGTTCACCGGTACGCATAAAATGGCCAACTGGCTGGAAGCTGATGCTTCAATCTCATTTACCACATCCAATCCACAGAATCCCAGAAACGATTTGGCTGAAGACTTTATCGACGGAGACTGGGCAAACTGGTATGACCCGCAAAAATGGAACAAGCGCGAAATCTGGCAGGCATCTCATGGTGGTGTGCCAAGTTCAGCATATGGCGACGATAATGTTTACGTCCCGTTCAACTCAACCTGGTTTCAATACAATTTAAACAGGAGTTCCAGAATGGAGCAGGTAGTTAGGCCTATTGTAGGGTTAACGGCAAATTTGACTGACTGGTTCTCGCTGCGTGTGGAAGGTAACATGAACTCGTACACCGTTGAATATGAAAATAAAGAATTGGGAACAGGTTATGCCAATGATGGCGGTTATTATGAATTGAGGCATGATAAAGACCTGAGCCAAACCGGAAAAATTGTTGCAAATATTACCAAACAATTAACCGACGATATTTCAACAAATATCATGATTGGTGGTGAAATGTGGAAGCAGGAAAAATCCTATACAAGAGTAAGAACGGATGGTGGATTAATAGTCCCGGGCCGTTTCTTTATTAATAACTCGAAAAAAACCGAAATTGGAGAAGGAAGTGTAAGCGGCACCAAACAGATTAATTCACTTTACTTCTTGGCAAACTTTGGCTGGAAAGAGGCTTTATTCCTGGATATTACCGGACGTAACGACTGGTCGTCTGCTCTGGTTTATTCCGACGGAACCGGAAACTATTCATATTTCTATCCATCTGTCAGTACTTCCTGGTTATTTAGTGAAACATTGGCCATGCCGGACTGGCTGTCGTTTGGTAAACTGCGTTTATCATGGGCGCAGGTGGGTAACGATACTGCTCCTTATTTCCTGAATCCGGGATACTCAATTGGTGACTACGAACTGGCCAACGGAAGTTTTGTTTACAATAACGCCAAAAGCACAACATCGGTTGATCGGGACATTCAACCTGAAAAGAAAAATTCGCTGGAAGCCGGCTTGGATATTCGTTTGTTTAATGGTCGGTTAGGTTTTGATGTTGCTTATTATAATGAAAATATTAACAACCAGATTGGTCAGGTTCCAATTCCACAGGAATCCGGCGTTTCTAACCTGCTGACCAATGTAGGTTCGCTTAAAAATGAAGGTTTCGAATTGAAAGTAAATGTAACTCCGGTGAGAACAACAAACTTTAACTGGACTTCTACATTAAATTACTGGAACAACAAAACTACAGTTACCGAACTTCATGAAGATTTTGGGGCATACAAAGTTTTGGGCGACACCTATGTAAATTACGGAAACTACCGTATTGGTTCTGTTGCTTTTGAAGGAGGAGAATATGGAGTACTGATGTCAGATATTCTTCCAAAAAAATACGTAGCTGACGATCCGAACGACCCGAGAAACGGAATGCCTGAACTGGTTTGGAGTGATGCACGAAGAGGGGCTTATTTTCAGCGAAGCTATGAAGTAGAAGAAGTTGGTAAAATTCAGCCTGATTTCGAAGGTTCGTGGGACAATGCTTTCACTTACAAAAATCTATCGGTATCGATTTTGATTGATGCCAGGTTTGGCGGCCATGTTGCATCCTATGCCAATCGGTATGGTACAGCTTACGGTTGGATGGAAACATCGCTCGAAGGAAGGGATGCGGAATACGGCGGCGTGAGCTGGACGTCGGGTTACGGTGACTCGCAGGGACAATCTTTTTCTGATGGTATTATTCCTGAAGGAGTATTTGCTGAGGGACAAATGGTTACTGCACCAAACGGGCAGCAGGTCAATGTAGGCGGAATGACCTATCAGGAAGCTTTTGATGCAGGTTTTGTAGAACCGACACACGCAGGCTTTTATCATTACTTTACCAACTCATGGGGGCAGGGAGTGATTAATGATAGTTGGTTTAACGAATTAAGCTACATAGCTTTAAGAAATATTTCAATCGGGTACACGTTGCCAAAATCGTTGGCGCAAAGTCTGAAAGCACAAAATTTGTATGTTGGGTTCAATGCCAGAAATCTGGGTTATCTGTACAATACCATGCCCAATCATATGAACCCAGAAAGTTTGCGTGGTACTACCAGCGACGCCAGCTTTCTGCAGCGTTCTGTAATGCCATACACGGCAACCTATACATTTACTTTATCTGTGGACTTTTAATTCATTAAAATTAGAAAACAATGAAAAATAAATTCAAAATAATATTTGCCCTGATTTTTCTGATGGCATGGGGGTGTGATATCGATCAATTTGCGGATTTAAACTCCGATCCTTCAAATTTATCGGACCCCGACCTGAGATATTCAGTTACCAAGGCGGTTGAACAAATGTACGGTAACGATTATACCAACTGGTTTTATTCCAACTTTCAGTATATTTATCCTTGGTCGCAAATTACTACTGTTCAAGGAGGTAACGGGCCAGGTATGGCTGAAATGGGGCCATACGGATCCCAGAATATCTATTCGGGGTTGATTCCGCAAGCCATGGATGTGCGCCAACGTATTGATGAAATGAACGAAGAAGACAAGGCCATTTATCAATCGTTAAAGGCCATTACTTATGCCATTCAAATACAACCGGCAATTACCGTCACCGACTTTACAGGTTCGATGGTTTATACTGAAGCGGGTTTGGCGCCTTATACCACACCGCCACTGATTACTCCGAAATATGATAATCAGGAGGCCCTTTTTGATACATGGTTAACTGAATTGGATAATGCGATTACGACACTCACAACTGCTGAAAACCAGGTGGTAATGGGTAATCAGGATGTAATTTACGGTGGTGATTACGCCAAATGGGCAAAATTTTGTAACCTGTTAAAATTGAAAATTGCAGCCCGACTGGTGAACGTTGACAATGCCAAAGCCATGCAGATAGCCCAGGAAGTGGCTAATTCGCCTGCCGGTTATATGGATAATCTGGAAGATGATTTCGTTTATAACCGCGGTGTAAAATACTATGGTACTGGAAATGGAATGTGGATTGGCTATGCCGGCAGAAATCTGGTTGATTTTATGGTCGATAATAGAGATCCGCGCGTTCGTTTTATTTTCGAGAAAAACAGTTTTAATGCTGAAGTGGTTCAGGCGTTTATCGATGCCGGAAAAGACTTGCCACCTTATGTTGAGCAATACGTTGAATTTGATACTGATGGAAATTTTGCCGGATGGAAAGGCCCGGGAGAACCCTGGGTTAGGTACCACGGAGTTCCGCTGGCTCCTGATGCAACTCTTGCCGTAGAAAATAATATCTATTTCGATCAGGGTACGCTTTACCGCATTTCATTAAACGGTTCTGAAAAAACATATACCGCAACTTCACTTTTTTCAGAAAAACTTGTCCGAACCACTTACGATTACACTTACCCGACAAAACCGGGCGGACGGGTGATTCAGTTAAAAGACAATGATCCGCCATTGAATGTAATCTTGGGGAGCGCCGGTGAAACAAATCTGTACCTGGCCGAATTCAAACTCTTGGGTGCAACGTTACCAAAATCAGCACAGGAGTATTTTAATAAAGGTGTTGAATTGTCAATACGGAGGGCTGATATTTTGGCAAAAAATAACCAGATGCCTTATTATGAAAGCGATCCTGTTTATTTAAATGCAGATCAGGCCGCTGCAGCATCAACCAAGTTGAAAGATGGTGAAATAACAGCATTGTTGTCACAACCCGCTTTCGATTTGAGTGTCGATGGTTTGGAGAAAGTTTATATTCAGCAGTACATTAACTTTGCCAACACACCTGGCGATGTATGGACTCTGGTGCGCCGTTCGGGTATCCCGAAAAAAGGCAGCCAATATCTGCCCTGGGACAATTTTATTGCGTCAGGTAATGAACTGGTTATACCGAGAAGATTTACAGTAGGTACTCCGACCGAAGACAGCAAAAATTACGAAAACGAAATGTCGTCTGTTCAGGAACAAGGATTTACAACAGGAACTTCTGATCCCGATGTTTTAAATGCCGAACGTTTATGGTTCGACAAGCAGAATCCGAACTACGGCGCCGGGCCAAAATAAAAATTTGAGGAAACAATCTTCATAAATAAATATTGGTCAAAATAGATAAACAAGAGCTGCCGTATTTCCGGTGGCTCTTGTCTTTTTTTTTAAACTACTTTTATCCTAAACAAAAAAACTACAAACTATGAAAAAGAAAAATTTTGTTTTATTTCTTTTTGTAGTCATCCCGTTGGTTATTAATATTCAGAATTTTGCACAGAATATTACAACAAAATAATAAAAAGCAGGATAGAAATTTGTCAATTATAAAACAAAAAATAATGTTACGGAAAAACAGGTTTATTTCACTGATTTTAAGTATGCTATTGATAGGTTTTTCAACATCTGCCAGACCGGATTCAAAAAAAATAAAAATTACCTACCAAACAGTTGTTAATGGTGAAAAGATATCGTCCGGCGGGCAAACCATATTAGTAGCAGGAACCGAACAGGCCAAGTCATTTACTGATAATTCTGGGATGAAGTTGATTCCGCAAACCCCCGAAGAATCAAATTATTTGGATTTTGTCAAAAAAACAACCTACCAGGTTGCCGATCTTGCCAATAGGAGCCGAATCTATGCAGAGACCGCTTTTTCAGCGTATCCTGAAATTGTTGAAACCGGAGAAACCGAAAAAATTGCGGGTTACTTGTGCAAAAAGGTAAAAACCTCTCTGCGTTCCAATTCCATCGAAATTTGGTACACCAACGAACTGGCAGTAAAAGGTACTCCGCTGATGAGTCACGGTGTTGTTGATGGATTGGTTTTAAAGGTGGTGCGGAATGGGAATTATGGGTTGGTGGCATCCGAAATCGAAAAGTGGGACAAAAAAGAAATGTCGCCCATTATTCCGGAAAATCTTGGGGAAAAAGTGGAGACCCCGTTATACCGGCATTTGCTGGCTAATAGTTTTATTACTTCGGTTGAAATATTTCGGGATGAACAAATCAGTTGGGGAAACCCCATCGAAAATCCTGAAGGAATTCAAACGGACAAAACATACCGGTTTGCCGGAGGTACCATTATTGCGAAAAGGGTAAAATTACCCGGGGTGACCTCCGATTACCAGGTTTTTGCCGAGCTGAAACAATATTCCAACGGCGACGCCTACGATCGCACCGGAACAGTTTTTGTCATTCCTCAAGACAAAGAACAATCATTTTTTGATGCGTTGGAAAACGGATTGGAAGCCGTACCTGCTTTTCATGCCGCCAATGGAAAAAGTTATCCGGCAACAGTTGCAACGCCCGATTTTTCCCCGGCAGTTGAACTTGTTCGGTTTTTTACGCCTTTCGGTATAAATCATTTTAACCAACAATCGGAGGTTTACGGACAACAATGGGAAGATTACGCATTTTACAAACAGGAAATAACCGAGCTTCTTCCCCTTTTGCAAAAAGAGGTCTGGATTGGCGTTTTTATCGGTAATTACGACAAAGGCGGGCATAAAGTAAGTCTGAACCTGAAATATTTTCCCGGCAGCCGCGCCGTCCGTGAAACCGAAGAAGAAAAACTGCCCTGGATTTATCCGCTGTTCAACACGCTTAATATAATGGAAATGGCAGGGCAGGATTACGGGACCATGTTCGAAAATGATTCGCTGCGTGTGGAATTTGAGGTGCCGGAAGAAGTTGAAAACCTGACATTACGTTACATTTCCACGGGTCATGGTGGTTGGGGCGGCGGCGACGAGTTCAACCAAAAGCTGAATGAAATTTTTGTGGATGACCAACTGCTTGATAGTTATACACCCTGGAATTGTAACTGCGGAACATTCAGAAAATACAACCCGTCGTCCGGCAACTTCTGGAACGGATTAACTTCGAGCGACTACAGCCGTTCGGGTTGGTGTCCAGGCGAAGCCACTAACCCGGTTTATATCCCGCTAAGAAATCTAAAACCAGGGAAGCACGTAATGAAAATTGCCATTCCACTTGGGAAAAGAGAAGGCAATAGTTTTAGCCACTGGAATGTTTCAGGAGTTTTAATAGGGAAATAGCTTTTAAAAGAAAAGTAAAAAGTACGTTAGGGGTTTTTCCCCGGTTGTTTGTCCTTTAGTTATTGCAGAATATTTTTTTTCATAAATAAGTGATGTTTGGTTAGATAACGGGGTGATTGGGGACGATCGCCCTGTTGCTTTTATTTTTGAATTCCGAATATTTATGATAAAAAAACGAGGTGAAAATCATTTATTGATTTTTCACCTCGCTTTTCCGGATATTGTTAAGGTTTATACCTTTAACTGGCTTTCAGCTTCAGCGGTTATCCTTACGTTGGTATTGCCTCCCTGCGATAGGGTGACGTCCACCGGTGAATTGGTTTGCCAGGCGCCGTTGGTAAAATCCGGAACATCAATCGAGTTCGACTTGTTGGCAACCGACCATTCGCTCAATGGGGAAATGACACTCCACAATGCGGCATCGTAAACATCCTGGTCGAGCGCGATTCCATTTCGCAGACAGTCAATCAAACGCCAGTCCATCATAAAGTCCATACCGCCGTGTCCACCTACTTTTTTGGCCATATCGCCCACCAGTTTTATGATCTTCGGTGTATATTGTTCTTCCAAAGTTTTTATTTCGTCTTCGCTGAGCCAGTCGTGTCCTTTGGCAATTTTCCCTGGCATCGGGTATTTGCACGCAATACCTTCGGTACCGCTCACCAAATGGATGCGCGAATACGGGCGCGTACTTGTCACATCGTGCTGGATCATGATGGTTTTACCTTTGTTGGTACGAACCAGGGTTGTGTTCATATTTCCCCTGTAATTGCCGGTGTTAAATTCGGTCCAGAATGTATCCTCGGCAGCCAGCGCCGCAATTCGTTTTCCCATTTGGAAATCGTTGGTTGACATTGAAGTGAGGTAATCCATTTTGTCGCCGCGGTTTACATTCAGAATCTGGCAAACGGGGCCAAGTCCGTGGGTAGGGTAGAGGTCACCGTTCCTTCCCTGGTTTTCGCGCAGCCGCCACATATCAGAATAACCATCTTTGCTGATGTTACTGTCGAGCAAATTGTGGATGTAAGCGCCTTCAACATGTAAAACTTCGCCAAAAAATCCCTGGCGCGCCATGTTCAGCGTGAGCAGTTCAAAAAAATCGTAGCAGCAGTTTTCGAGCATCATACAGTGTTTTTTTGTTCGCTCCGATGTCTCCACCAGTTGCCATGCTTCATCAACAGTCACCGCAGCCGGAACTTCGGTTGCTGCATGTTTCCCGTTTTCCATGGCAAAAACCGCCATCGGAGTGTGAAGGCTCCACGGTGTGCAGATGTAAATCAAATCGATCTCCTGGCTCTGGCACATTTCTTTCCATGCGTCTTCGCTTCCGGTGTATTCTTTGGCAGCAGGCAGGCCATGTTTTTCAAGGATTTTCTGGGCTTTTGCAACACGGTCGGGAGTTTTGTCGCACAGTGCAACAATCTGAACTCCGTCAATATTCGACATTCTTTCCACTGCACCCGGTCCGCGGTTGCCCAGTCCAACAAATCCAATACGCACTGTTTCCAGTTTTGGCGCTGCATATCCGCACATGTTAAATTGTTGCGGGTGGGTTCTTCCGGCTGCCTCTTTAATCGCGGCAAGCGGTGTTTCAACTCCCGGATTTTCAGGTTGTTTGCACGACGACAAACCGCCTGTCAACATTCCGGCTCCGGCAATACCGGCAATCTGAAAGAATGCTCTTCTGTTCGTTTTCATCTTTATTATTTGGTTTTGTTTTGAATTTATTTCAAAAGTATTTCAAAAGAAACTGAAAAGTTTAAAAATAACAATAAAATTTTCAAATTCAACTCAAATTTTCAGAATGTAATTCCGTGTGATATTTTTTCTATCTTAGTTCATCTAAAATGTATTGGATGATGTGTCAGTCACCTTGGTTAAAATCTTTTTTGTAATACTTTTATTTTATTAAAAACGGTTGCATAACTTAATTAAACTTGATAGTGTATGAAAAAATTTCTGTTGGTTTTGATTTTTGTTTTTTTTCTTTTTGAAGTTTACGCACAGGAACAAGTGACCAAAGATGGCTGGAATTTTGGTGCGCTGCCAACCATTACGTTTGATACCGACCTCGGTTTTCAGTACGGTGCGCTGGTTGACTTGTACCATTATGGCGACGGAAGCCGTTACCCGGTTTACAACCACAAACTCTATTTCGAGGTTTCAAGGTTTACCAAAGGAAGCGGAATCAACCGGTTTTATTACGATTCTGACCAGTTGATTAAAGGACTCCAGACTTCGGCCGACCTTAGTTTTTTGTCGGATCAGGCATATGATTTTTACGGTTTTAACGGTTACGACGCTGTGGTTAATTCCGACTGGTTCGACGATGAAAGCGGCGCTTACAAAACCCGCATGTTTTATAAGTACGATCGCAAAATGTTCCGTTTTAAAGTGGATTTGTCGGGCAAACTTTCCGGCGACAAGTTAAAATGGGCTGGCGGAATTACATTGCTGAATTTTAAACTGGGCTCGGTAAACGTCGATAAATTAAACAAAGGAAAAGATGAAAACGATAAGTTACCTTCGGTTGAAGACGAGCCTGGGCTTTACGAAAAATACCAGGATTGGGGAATTATTTCGGAGGAAGAAGCCGATGGAGGATTTGTGCCGACCTTAAAAGCCGGTCTGGTTTACGATACCCGCGATAACCGTCCGAACCCGATGAAAGGAATCTGGACCGAAGCTGTAGTTGAAGGCGCACCTGAATTTCTCGGCGCCGAAAGTTCATTTGCAAAACTGAGTCTCACCCATCGTCAGTATTTTACCATTATTCCACAGGATCTTTCGCTGGCCTACCGGCTCAATTACCAGACAACCATTGCCGGGCACGCACCGTTTTATTATCAGAGTCAGGTGATTGTTTCCGAATTAAAAGGAGCCAGTTCCGAAGGGCTTGGAGGTTCGAGCACCTTACGCGGTATCCGCCGGAACAGGGTGCTTGGCGACGGCTACTTTTTGGGAAACATAGAAGCCCGCTGGAAATTCGCGCGTTTCCAGTTTATCAATAACAATTTTTATCTGGGATTAAACGGGTTTGTCGATTTCGGACAGGTGACAAAAAAAATCGATGCTCCTTTTCCATTTGATATTCCTGCTTTTGTTGGCTATTCCAATAACTATTATGATCCGGATGCCGAAAAAATGCACTTTTCCTACGGCGCCGGTTTACGTGTTGTAATGAACGAGAACTTTATTATCAAAGCAGATTACGGTATGGCAGCAGACGAGCGGGATGGGACTTCGGGGATGTATATCGGCCTGAATTATTTGTTTTAAAGATTTTTAAAAGAACAATTCAATAAAACGAACGAACTAAAACCACGAATGATGAAAAACACAATTTTGTTTCTGCTGGTCGCGGGAATTTTATTTTTTCAAATGGCCTGCACTCCTTCTGCCAGAAAAAATGACGTTGCAGGGCTTTCGTCCGACACGCTGGAACTGGCCTGTAATAAGCTTCAGCAATACGTTGACAGCGGAAAACGTGCCGGTATTTCTGTT